>JAZASQ010000010.1:0-29964 GCA_036343235.1 Lachnospiraceae bacterium | reverse complement strand
AGATGGGGTTTGCAATCAGGGGCCCGAAATCCGTCATGGCCCCGACGCCCATGAAAATCAGGGACGGGAGGATGGACCACTCGTCCAGCTGGAAGAAATACCACAATAATCCGCCGACACCATTTGATGTCTCCGCAGGTGACGCAATGATGTTCGGGTAGATGTTGACAAGCAGCATGCCGAACGCAATGGGCACCAGGAGCAGGGGCTCAAAGTCCTTGGCGATCGCAAGATACAGGAAGACGAAGGCAACGAGAATCATGATGAAGTTGCCGAACGTCAGATTGGCGAAGGCCGTCTGCCCGAGGAGATTTGAAAGTGTCTCTCCTACATAACTCAAATTTTTACCCTCCTACCAATCAGTCCATGGTTGCAAGCAGGTCGCCGGCTTCCACAGCCTGACCCTCGGAAACGTTGATGGACTTAACCGTGCCGTCCTGGGGAGCGACAACAGGAGTCTCCATCTTCATGACTTCAAGAACGAGGACAGCCTCGCCGCGCTTTACAGCGGCACCTGGCTGCTTCTCTACTTTAAAGACCTTGCCGGAAGCGCCTGCTTCGATCTTTACGGAACCGGCTCCGCCTGCGGGAGCGGCTACCTTGGGAGCAGCTTTCGGAGCGGCTGCAGGAGCAGAAACGGGAGCGGAAACTCCGGAGCCTCCCTTATCTTCTACCGTGACATCATATGCTGTGCCGTTGACTGTGACCGTATAGTTTTTCATTGTTTTTCCTCCATATTATTCAGTGAACTATCTTAAAACTATTCAGATGCCCTCACTCCGATTCCTTCGAAATCCCCGTTGTCGGGCTTCCGGGCGGCTTCGCCGCCAGGCCAAACAAAATTGCAAAGCGCTTATGAATGCAAGCATTCAACGCATTTTGCATTCTGTGTGCTGAATAGTTTTACAAATACCTGCGCCGGATGGACCGGACTACAAACGAATCCGTGGATTCGCCGGTCGAAGCAGCAATAGCTGCGGCGATGACCGCCACGAGTTCTTCATTATTCTCATTCTGTACGGAAGGAGCTGCTGCAGCGGCAGGAGCAGAAACGCTCTCCGCAGAAGGAGCCTCCTTCTTCGCCATCTTTCCCTGAATGTAGGGAATGATCTTGAAGCAGGAAATCAGCAGGGAGATGAGAACCAGCATCACAAAGACAGTGCAGATACCGATAAGCACGTTCAGTCCGGCCTTCCGCAGGGTCTCGCCCATGGTATAGAGGGGCTCGATATTGACGCTGGAAATTTTCATATTGTAAACCGTGTAAACGACGGAGAGCTTGGCGTCCCGGTTCTCGCACATGAGATACTGGGTCGTCGTCAGGGTCTTTCCGGTCTTGTCCACCTTGAAATCCCCGTATCCCTGAATACGGCCGACAACGGGGGATGTCTCCGCCCAGTTGTCATACATGGTCGCAAGGAGCTTATATGTCGCCGCCTGATCGGTGGACGCACTCTTCGCCTGACTGGAGAGCTGCGCAGCATTTGCAGCCGCATCATCCGCAGAAGTCGAAGCAATGTACTGTTCCACAATCTGCTGGGACTGGGCCTGAAGGTCTTCGGCCTTGTAGCCGCCATAGGTCTGCTCACCCGTAGATGAACCGCAGGCCGCAAGAGAAAAGGCGACGACAAGGACGCAGGCCAGACTCAAAAGTTTCTTTTTCATGCTTTCTCCCTCCGTCAGAATGCTTCCTTCGTTGCCAGCATATCAAAGGCAGAGATCAGATACTTTCTCGTATCGGGGAAGGTAAGAAGTCGATCCACATAGCCGCGGCGGGCAGCGTTTGCAGCGCCGCATTCCTTCTCTTCGAATGTAGCTGCATCGAGGCCGTCCTTAGAGAGAAGCTTTGCTGCCTCGGCAGGGGCCATAGAAGCAATTTCCGTATCGTTAAAGGCAAATACGAGATCAGCGCCAAGAGACTTTGCGTCCATGAAAAGAAAGCTCGTTCCGATGGCCTTCGTGAGGTAGACGGAAACCTTGGGTGTCTCTGTCTCGGAAAAGGCATAAGCAAGGGCTGCAAGGGCTCCGGGCAGGGACTTCTCAGCCTCAACGGACTTCTGATAGCCTTCGGCATTGATGAGAGAAAGGACGGGAATACTCATGGAATCGCAGTAGTTGACAAAGTCGGCAGCCTTATATACGCCGTCCGCTGTCAGGAAGAAGTGGCCTTCCTTGCAGGCAGAATTTCCGACAACGCCAACAGTCTGTCCGCCCAGGCGGATGAAGCCTGTCACCATCGTAGGTGCGAAATGCTTTTTCGTCTCAACGAATTCGCGGCTGTCCGCAATCTCCGTCGCAAAGGCGGCAATATCGGTCCGCTTATCGGCAATGCCCTCAGCGGCCCGGTTCAGATCGTCCGTATACTCCTCCTCGAGGCGGCCGCCCTCGCGGTCAGAGGAAGGAAGGACAGAAATCAGGCTGCGGATAGCTTCAGCCACCTCAGCCTCTGTACCGTAATCATCGACAACACCTGTGGAAGAAGCCTGGAATTCAGCGGAGGCCGTATCGCACTTCTCCTTGGAATTGCCGGGGATTGTATCAGGGGAATTGACAAAAAGACGGGAGTCCTTCGTCATGAATGTGAAATCGGAAACGGAAGCGAGGACGGAAAGACCGCCGCCGCAGGTCCCATAAACAGCTGTAATCTCGGGAATCTCCCCCTTGCAGTCAGATGCCTTCTTCACAATGGCAGCGACCGCCTCAAGGGCATCGACGGATTCCGTCAGACGGATGCCTGTGGAATCAAGAAGGCCGATGACCGGAGCACCGACCTTTCTGGCCATATCGTAGACCGAAAGAATCTTCTTCGCATGCATCTCTCCGATGCTGCCGTTCTTGACGGAAGGGTCCTGTGCGTAGATGAATACGAGGTCTCCGTCAATCTGTCCGTGGCCGATGACCACTCCGTCCGAGGGGGCCTGTTCCGTCTCACCGAAGTCGGTGGAACGTGCTGTCACAAGCGCCTGCAGCTCTACGAAGCTCGCATCGTCAAGAATAGATTCTATTCTTGATAAAGCCTGGCTCTTTCCATCACTCATCAATAATACCTCCAAATGATTTGTTAATAATTTAACAGTTCTATATTAATCAACTGAATTCCAGTGTCAAGACACATTTTCACCGAAACGGAAGCCGCCGGACAACCATTGTTTGGAAGCATTCCGCGGGGGCTTTCCGAAGTACTGTCATCAGGTGATGACATCCAGCTTCCGCACCTCGGCTTCTGCCTCGGAACGGTACTTCTCTACGAGATCTTCCGGCGGGTTCGGCAGGTCTTTGATTTCCGAGACCCCGAACGTCCGGAGAAAGTCCTCCGTCGTCCCGAAAAGCATGGGGCGGCCGGGGGCGTCCATGCGGCCGACCTCCTGCACGAGCTCATACTCGACAAGCTTGTTCACAGCATGGTCCGATGAAACGCCGCGGATTTTCTCAATCTCGGCTTTTGTAACGGGCTGCCGGTAGGCGATGATAGACAGGGTCTCAAGCAGGGAATCCGTCAGGACCCGCTTCTTGGGCTCCTTGGCAATCTTCACGAGGCAGGGGTATATTTCCGGAGCTGAAGCCATCTGGAAAGAGTCTCCGAGCTTCGTAATCCGGATGCCCCGGTTCCCCTTCTCGTACTCCTCCGAAAGCTCCTGCACGGCCGCTTCCACCTCGTCCGTATCAGCTCCGACAGCCTTGGCAAGAGTCTCCGTCGAGACGGAATTTCCCATGACGAAGAGGATGCCTTCTATTGAACTTTTAATATTCATAAAACACCTCAGGCGGCCAGACGGGATTCAATGACGATTTCCCCGAAGTTCGAATCCTGCTCCGTATGGATTTCCCCGGCCTTCATGAGCTCAAGGATAGCCAGGAAGGTAACGATGACTTCAGTCTTCGTAGGGGCCGTCTCCAGAAGTTCCCTGAAGGAGAATCGCTGATGCTCCGATACATATCGCGACACAAACTCTATCTTCTCGTCAACGGAAACCTCTTCTTTTTTGATCTGACCAAAACCGGACCGAACAGGATCCACACGCCCGTTGGCCCTCTTCAGAACCTCCTCGAAGATTTCATTCAGCTTCTTCAGGGTCAGGTCCTTTGTCAGTTCGTCCAGGTCCAGAGGCTCCTCATAGGAAAGGACCTCGTCAGGAATCGTAGGCTTCTTGTAGCAGAAGGTCCCGGCGCTCTCACTCATGTCACGAAGCTTTTGTGACATGGTTTTTACCATCTTGTATTCAAGAAGCTGCTCCACAAGCTCGTCTCTGGGATCTATCTCCTCCCCTTCTTCGGTCTCTTCCCGGGGCAGCAGCATGGCCGCCTTGATGGAAAGCAGGGTGGAAGCCATAACGAGAAACTCGCTCATAATATCGAGGTCCCGCTTTTTCATCTCGTCCAGATAGGCCATGTACTGGTCAGTAATCTCAGCAATCGGGATGTCGTAAATAGAGACCTTGTTCTTTTCAATCAGGTGCAGAAGCAGGTCCAGGGGGCCTGAAAACGTCGGTAGGGAAAATGAGAGCTCTTCCATAAATATATATCCTCCTGCCGAAAAACGGCAACAGTATTATATACATTATCTTGACGTGATTCAAGTCGTGAACTACTAGGTCTTGTGGTTTTTCCTGTACGCAGCGTGTATATCGTATGCCGTATGTAAATCCCCTGTAAGGAATCTTTTCTGCATATCTGCCCGATTTTTACAAAAGGGGCCGGATCCGGCCGTCTCCCTTTTTACAATATGGAATAGCCGTAGCCGTTGACCATGGCCTCGAGGGGGATCTTCTTCGCGCAGTAGGGGCAGTCATGAGCACTGTAGGTCGCATAGCCCGGCAGGTCCTCAGCCGTGAAGAGGGAGTAAATCTGAGTCTCGGAAATCCTGTCCAGGGTTGAAAAGATGGAGCAGACCCCTTCGACGGTTCCCCCGTAATACTCGATGCACTCTAAAGCCTGGGAAATTGTAGTTCCGGTCGTAATTGTTGCCGCCAGAACGATGACGTGTTTGCCCTCGATGGCCAGACGATTATTGGTCCGGAACATGAACTGGTGAAGGGAGTTCTCCTCAGGCTTTACCACATAGATGGTCTCGTGGGTATTTGTCATATGAAAGTCAGCCTTCTCAAGCTCCCGTCCCAGAAAAGCGCCGAGAACCTCTGTCCCGTCCAGACAGACAATCGTATCGACCGTGGAAACCCTGTTAACAAGCTTATTCTTCAGACTCTTGGCTGCTTCTTCCGCCTCGTTAACCCGGACTTTAAGCCTTGTCACATCGATATAATAATTGATGTGGGACTGGGGCGTCGCGAAATGCCCCTGGCAGCCGTTGATTGTGACAGCCGGGTCATCCTTAGCAAAGAACTTCACCATGCGGTTTTCAATCTCATCTCGTGTCATCATTTCCTCCTTTGAAAAACAACCCCTGAAAAAGGCCCTCTGCCTCAGCGGATAAGGGCCTCTGCTTCAGTCACACTCAATTCTCCCATCCTACGGAAGAGAACTCGCTCTTCCGCTCGCGGTTCATAAGCTCGCTGACAGCGGTTTTCGCCGGCAGTTTTTCGAAAAGAACCCCGTTCACCGCCTCTATGATAGGCAGGGCCACTTCATATTTCTGCCCTAAAGCCAGAGCAGCCTTTGCCGAGTAGACTCCTTCCACGACCATCTTCACCTCACTCATGGCTTCTTCCATGGTCTTGCCCTGACCGATCAGCATTCCGGCCTTGCGGTTTCTCGAATGCCGGCTCTCACAGGTCACAATCAGGTCCCCGATACCGGTCAGACCGGAAAGGGTAGCAGGGTTGGCACCACAGGCCGTGGCCAGGCCCGACATCTCACTGACTCCCCGGGTGATCAGGGCTGCCTTGGCATTATCCCCGAAGCCCAGGCCGTCAGACATCCCGGCCGCAAGGGCGATGACATTTTTCAGTGAGCCACCCAGCTCGATGCCCTTCACATCCGAGCTCACATAGACTCGGAACACAGGACTCATAAAGAGTTCCTGAATGAAAAGAGCCAGAAAGCGGTCAGCGGAACCGGCCACTACGACTGTCGGCATATCGGCAATGACTTCCTCCGCATGGGAAGGACCGGACAATACAGCAGTCAGAGCTGTCGGCATCACATCTTCTATGATTTCCGTCTGTACCATAAGGGTGACTTCTTCGATTCCTTTCGAAACCACGCAGACCCTCTGACCTTCAGGAAGAAAAGGCTTTGCCTTCTCCATGGTTTCACGGGTCGCCGTGGAAGGAGCGGCCATGACGATGAGGTCGGCTCCCGTAGCAGCCTCTTCCATCTCGCTGGTGAAGCGGATATTTTCCGGAAGCTTCAGCCCCGGAAGCTTGTCATTCTCGCGGGTAGTTCGCAAAGCCTCTGCCTGCTCCTCCCTGTGAGCCCAGAGGGTCACCGAATGTCCGTTTTTGCACAGCCTGTAGGAAAGAGCAGTTCCCCAGCTCCCGGCCCCGAGTACTGTAATTTTTGCCATTACATCTCCTCATTTTCCGTCAATATAGGCGGTATTTTCTCCCGAACTTTTATTTTGAGGTTTTATCCGGACCTGACACGGTATTCTTCGGGCGGAAAGTGAATTTATTTTCCGTCCTGTGAATAAGGCGGCCGATATTGGCGTGGTGTCGGGCAATACCGATGATGCCAACCAGACAGCCGATGATGACGGCTTCATAAAGATCTACTCCCTCAAAAAGCAGAAGCCCCAGGGGAGCAAAAATGAGAACCTGAATGGAGAAGGCCGCACAGGCAAGAATGGAACCCAGGGAAATATAGCGGGTAATGAATACCGCCAGGACAAAGACTGCGGCACAGATTGGAATTGTAATGGGAAAGCAGGCAATTAAAAGGCCGAAGGAGGTCGCAATACCCTTGCCGCCCTTGAATTTCTTGTAGAAGGGAAAGTCGTGGCCGAGAACTGCCCCGAAGGCCCCATAGACCATCAGAATGCGCACATGATCAGGGGAAAGATTCCTGTAGATGAGCCAGACAATGAGAGCCGCTATGACAGACTTAAAAACATCGATGAGAAAGGTAACTATACCGGAAGGCAGGCCCAGAACCCGGATGGTATTCGTCGTCCCGACGTTGCCGCTTCCGTGTTTAGTCAAATCCACGCCCCGGACGGCCCCCATAATGCCACCGCCCAGGCAGAGCCCGCAGGCGTAGCCTATGAGCAGAGAAATCATTCTATTCAGCATGCCGTTTTCAGGCCTCCCTTCCGCCCATGCCAAGGCGGAGAAACATATTTTTCATAGAATACATGCACAAAGCCTTTATGAAATTCCCTCTTCTCCCCGCTCCCGGATCATGAAATGAAGGGGCGTTCCCGAAAAGTCAAAGGCCTCACGTATCTGGTTTTCGAGATATCTCGTGTAGGAAAAATGCATGAGCTTCTTATCGTTTACAAAGATGACAAAAGCCGGCGGCTGGACAGCCACCTGAGTCATGTAGAAAATCTTGAGCCTTCGGCCCTTGTCTGAAGGCGGCTGCTGCATGGAGACGGCCTCGGATAGGACCTCGTTCAGGATGCCTGTAGGTACCCGCCGCGTGGCGTTTTCCTTAATTTTATCTATGCGCTCATATACCTTGTCCACCCGCTGACCGGTCTTTGCGGAGATGAACATGATGTCCGCATAGGGCATAAAGGAAAGAGTCTGATGGACCTTGTCCGTGAATTTTTTCACAGAGGAATTGTCCTTTTCAACCGCATCCCACTTGTTGACGCAGATGAGGATGCCCTTTCCCTGCTCATGGGCGATGCCGGCAATCTTCGCGTCCTGCTCCGTGACGCCTTCTGTTCCGTCAATCAAAAGCAGTATGACATCTGCCCGATCCACGGCCGATACGGCCCGTATGATGGAATAGCGCTCGAGATTCTCCTTGATCTTTGACTTTCTCCGGATGCCGGCCGTATCGATAAGGATATAGGGCCGCCCGTGATAGTGAACGGTCGTGTCAACGGCGTCCCGCGTCGTTCCTGCTATATCCGAAACGATGACCCTCTTCTGTCCTGCAAGACGGTTTACGAGAGAGGACTTGCCTACATTGGGCTTTCCGATGACCGCAATCTTCGTAATCGTCTCGTCCTCATCGGCTGCCGAAGTATCAGGAAAGTATTCGATGACCCGATCCAGAAGATCACCGAAACCGGACATAGAGGAAGCGGAAACCGGCACCGGGTCCCCTATTCCGAGATTGTAGAACTCATAGATATCGTTCTTGAACTTCTCGTAGGAGTCAACCTTGTTCACGCAGAGGATGACGGGCTTCTTCGATTTCCGCAGCATGGCCGCCACTTCGGAATCCGTTGCCACAAGGCCCTCCCGTACATCCGTCACGAAAATGATGACGTCAGCGGCCTCTATGGCAATCTGAGCCTGCTCCCGCATCTCGGAGAGAATTATGTCCCCGTTGTCAGGCTCGATGCCGCCCGTGTCAATCAGGGTGAATTTCCGGTTCAGCCACTCGCAGTCGGCGTAAATCCGGTCCCGGGTCACGCCCGGAACATCAGAAACGATGGAAATCTTCTCCCCGCAGAGGGCATTAAAAAGTGTGGACTTGCCTACATTCGGGCGCCCAACGATGGCCACGAGAGGTTTTGCCATTAGTATAATCCTTTCAGTACAAAAACACCGCAAAGTTTCAGAGCGGTGAAAATGCATTTCGTATCAGAGTAATTTGATCTTTCAGGATGGCGACGACGTCAAAGCGGATGTCCGTATCCGGGGAAATTCCGTGCCGGGCCAGATAGAACCTGGCCGTATCATATATCTTCCTCTGTTTCGCGTATCCCACGGCTTCGGCGGGATTTCCGGAAGAAGCGCTCTTCCGGTATTTCACCTCCGTGAAGACGAGGTAGGTCCCTTCCTTACAGACAATATCTATTTCCCCTGTCCGGGAGCGGAAGTTTCGTTCTATTATTGTAAAACCGTTATTTTGCAGGTAGGCGCAGGCCAGATCTTCTTTGGAAGCGCCGAGTGTCCGCTTGTTTTCCGCCATATCCTGTACTCCGGAATCCTATTGGCGGCCCGGCCGCTTCTGCTGTCTGCCTGCAATCTTTGCCATGCCTGCCGCGCCGCCAAGTTTTTTCTTGACCTTGTCCATGCCGTCGACGAAGACGAGGATCTGGGCCACGACCTCGTATAGATCCGGGGGGATGGCTTCGCCGATTTCAAGCTTTGACAGGGTCTCTGCCAGCTTGTTGTCCTTATAGAAAGGGACGTCGGCCTCCTTTGCCGCCTCGATGATCTTCTCGGCGACATGACCCTTCCCCGTGGCAAGGATCCTCGGAGCCTGATCCCCGGGCTCGTACTTTAGGGCAACGGCCGTCTTCTGTTCTTCCGTATTTCTTTTTCCAGTCATATCTAGGCCCGCATATCGAAGGAATAGCGCTGCAGGGAGCCGGCCGTGCCCGCATCCTTTTCGAGAATATCCTCTATGAGGTTCACCGGTTTCTCCCCGGGTTCGACAGAAATCTTCGGAGCATAGCCGAGCGCCTCCAACCGGTCTGCCAGAATGTGAATATTGTTCTGGATCAGACGGTAGGAATCGTCGTCCTCCATGAAGAACTTCGTATCAACGGACTTTCCCTTCATGCGGACCGAAATGTCTGTGGAACCCAGATAGTCCATATCGAAATGAAGGAAGGCCGAAACCTCGTCCCCGTCCGCGGGGTTCCTTTTTTTATTTGTGTACACGTAAAGATCAGCGTTCGTATTTCCGTTCGACAATTTCACGGGCAGCTGGACATAGGTTAAAGCCTGATTCAGGGTGTTCACGAAGTCAATATTGGATTCTAAGGCATTCCCTGTCTGGGAAACCGGATTTCCTGCACTTCCGGCCGCATCCGCCGCAGCCTTTGAAATCATGCTCATGTCCGAAGCGGTTTTGGCGTAAAGGTCTTTGACCTTCTGAGGGTCCTTCACTTCCTCGGGAGACAAACTCCACTCATTTCCCATAACTCCCTTCATGAGATCGGAAAAGGCACTTTCTCTGAGAAGAGCCTTCGTATGACCGCCCTTTGCCGCTGTCTTCACAAGGGCAGAAAAGACGTCCTTTGCAGGTACATCGTACTTTAAATTCCCGTTTTCATCAAGGAGTTTTGAAAAGGCAGGATTTTCCTTCCCTCCGAGATTTTTCATTATATTGTTGAGGTCGGAAAGGCCCCCCGCATCAACGGTCTTCGCCAGAGATCCCCGACCGGCTTCCTCGGCCTGCTCTTCCGTGGGAATGACCGGAGCACTATTGCTCGTAAGGCCGGAAACCGTTTCCCCTGTGCCCGCGTCCGGAGTCGACTGAGACAGAACATCTTCCGCAAGCGGAGGGGCAGAAAGGGGCCGGTCCGCTGCCTGCTGAGGGGAACTTTCAGAGGAGACTACTGAGTCTGCAGAAGTTTCTGTACTTGCTTCCGCCCGTGGAAGGATTGCCGGTGCTGCTTCTCCTGTTCCTTCCACTCCGGCTGCCCCACTGCCGGCATTCCCGACTGCAGCTGCCTCCTCGTTTGCGGAAACCGCTCCCCCATATTCTGAAACAGCTTCTCCATCTTCTGAAACAGCTTTTCCATTTGCGGAAGCAGCGTTCCCATTTGCGGAAGCAGCCGGATCCGCGGAAGTCCCTTCCCCATCCGCAAGGATAATATTTTCTCCCGCACTGACCGGTTCGTCTGCCATGGAGATGATGATGGTCGTCCCTTCTTTTGGAAAGGCCGGGGCTTGCGTCTCAGTGGAATTCGGGCCGACCATGGGAGACTCAGGAATATCTGCAGGGTTTACATTCGTATATTCCTGCAGGGAAGCCGTCCCCTCGAGGACGTCGGACAAGTTCTGCATGAAGGAGGCGGCTCCCTCTTCCGAAACCGCATCCGAAGAGAAGAAGGAGGAGATATCCTCGGTCATATTTTCCACGGATGAGAGAATTTCGCCCTCTCCGGCCTTGTAATTGTTGTACTGGGTAATCATGTCGTCCGTCACAGGCAGGCCGTTCTTCGTCAGAGAGACGAGGGTCTTGGGCTCCGCGCCCGGATGGGCGGCAAGGAGATGCGCCATCTGGTTCAGAGAATTGGCGTCGATGGGCAACTGCTGCTGCATCATGGAATTGACGAGATTGAGATTGGGCTCGGTCATGGGAAGACCGGCTGAGGACAGGGCATTCATCAGGGTGGGATTGTTCATGGTTCCCCCGATGGAAACCGGGCGAATCTGAATTGTTTCCGCGTCCGAAGACTTAACCTCGAAGAAGACGGACTGGCCCTGGGTCAGAGATACTCCCTTGTCCAGCCTGGCGGAAATGGTCTGTCCGTTCGAGAGACCCAGAGTGACCTGGCTGCCCTTCACGCCCACAATCGTACCCTCGAAAATCTGTCCCTTCTGCAGGGAGTTGACGGTGGAGGTGAGCTGCTCCACGCCTTTGGTTTTGGTGGAGACGTCACTGCCGGCCGAAAGATTGTTGTAGTACTGGCTGACCAGATCTCTTACCTGCATGGAGTTCCTCCCGATTGTATATACGCAATACGTTCGTTCACATTCGCCTGTCCGGGACGCCTTTGATACCGGAACCGCGTACTGCTTTCACTTCCGGTGGTCTTCCAGATTCTTCAGAAAAGTCATCCGGTGAATCGGAGAGGGCCCGTACTTAAGCAGCGCCTCATAGTGGGCGGCCGTCCCATAGCCCTTGTGTTTGGCAAAGCCATACTCCGGGTACTTTTCGTCGTATTCAATCATGAGATGATCCCTGGTGACCTTGGCCAGAATTGAAGCCGCGGCAATGGAAACGGACTTGGCGTCTCCCTTCACAATTCCGACCTGGGGCGTATCCATGTCCGGAATATGGACCGCATCCACGAGAACAAAATCCGCCGGCGGATTCAACTGGCTGAGGGCCTGCCGCATGGCCTCATAGGTAGCATTCAGAATATTGATTTCATCAATCCGCTCCGGTCCCACGAGACCGACACCCACAGAAATAGCCTTCTCTTTGATTTCAACAAAAAGACTCTCCCTTCTTTTTTCGGAGAGTTTTTTGGAATCATTGAGATATAAAATTTCCGTATCACGCGGCAAAATGCATGCCCCGGCGCAGACCGGCCCTGCCAGAGGTCCCCTGCCAGCTTCATCCACCCCCGCAATCAGGGCGAATTCAGAATATTTGTCTTCATAGAGGCGCATGGCGGCAAGGCGTTCCCGCTCTGCGTTGAGTTTTTCAGGCTTCATGATCAATATAAACCCCCGGCTCTTTCTTCATATGCCGGACAGAGCTGTCTTCCGCAAAAGCTACTGCGCATCCGCTTCTCCGTGGTAGCTGTGGCCCAGAGTATGAATCTTGTTGAACGGGTAGATTCGAACCCAGGCCTTCCCGATGATATTCTCTCTCTTGATGGGACCCACATCCGAAAACCGGCTGTCCTCGCTGTTGTTTCTATTGTCCCCTAAACAAAAGTACTCATCCGGCCCCAGAGTAATGGGCTCCGCTGCATTTCCGGGATTTAATATAGTCTCCAGACCGTAATCCTCGTCAAGAATCTCTCCATCGATATAGATATTCCCACTGTAATCAATCTGGACTGTCTCCCCGGGAAGACCGATAATGCGCTTGATATAGTTCGTGTTTTCCTTGTACTGATAAGGGAAAATAATGATGTCAAAGCGCTGGGGATCGCCGAAACGGTAGGAAAGCTTGTCCACGATGAGATTGTCCCCGTTCTGCAGAGTGGGATTCATGGAGTTTCCGTCCACAATGGTCCGCTGGCCCACGAAGGTCACAATCAGTATGGAAATCAGAACCACAAGGCCTATATAGAGAAGGATTTCCGCGAAGTCCCTTGCCGTAAAGCCCTGCTTTTCTTTTGTATCTTCATTTTTTACTGCATCTTCAGTCATGACATTTCACTTTTCTTTATACTTTTTGGGGGTTCTCCAGGGTGAGCCTTCCGGCTTTTCCGGAACGGATTTCATTCACAAAGGCCCTCGCCCCCCGGTCGTAGTCCGGCTGACCGCCCTTAATCAGAAAGTTCCGCTTCAGGGCAAAGTCACTGACTATCTCATATCCCTGCTTTTCTTCATCGAGCCCATACAGCTCCTGCAGACGACCCGGATAGGCGCTGACCACTTCATTTGCCGCCTCTGCCGCGAGGTCATTCATATCAAAGACCTCGTCATTGATGGAACCGAATAGGGAGAGGAGAATTCCAGTCCGCCGGTCTTCGAACTTGGGCCACAAAAGCCCCGGGGTATCGAGGAGGTCAAAGTCTGATCCTATGCGGATCCACTGCTCCCCCTTTGTCACGCCGGGCTTATTGCCGGTCTTGGCAGCTGTCTTTCCCTTAAGGGAGTTAATAACCGTGGATTTGCCCACATTCGGAATGCCTGAGACCACAGCCCGGAAGGGCCGGGGTTTCATCCCCTTCTTCGCGTCCCGATCCCGTTTTTCGGAAGCTCCCTCGAAGAGAAGGGTCCTAAGGCGTTTCATATCCTCGGTCCGGACCGCGCTGCAGTCGATAGCCGAGATGCCCCGTTCCCTGTAGGAGGAAATCCAGACAGCCGTAATGGCCGGGTCAGCAAGGTCTGCCTTGTTTAAGACCACGACCTTCTTCTTGCCCTTCAGGAGGCTGTTTAAGTCTGGATTCGTGGAAGCCGCGGGAATTCGGGCGTCCACAATCTCCACAAAGAGGTCAATGAGTTTTAAATTCTTCTCTAGTTCCCGGATGGCCTTCGTCATATGGCCGGGGTACCACTGGTACTGCATGGGATATTCTATCCTTTTTGAAACTAATTTGGAACACCGACATTGGGGAAAGAAAGATTCCACCAGACACTGCCGATGATATCGCTCTTGCTGATATAGCCGATGGTGGTGAAACGGCTGTCCTCGGAGGCGGAGATATTGTCTCCTATGACGAAATAGTCATCTTCCCCGAGGGTGATTTCAGAAGCCAGGACCCCGGGGTCGTCGATACCCTTATAGTCCGGTTTTCCCTTGTACTCCTCTCCGTTGATATAGAGGTAGCCGTCCTCCACCTTCATGCGGTCGCCCGGCAGGCCCATGACCCGCTTAATTGTAGGGTTGGCGTTGGGATTTCCGGAAGGATAAAAAGCAATAATATCTCCCCTTTTCGGTCCGTGGATGAGATAGGCCGTCTTGTTCAAAAGCAGGTAGTCCCCGTCACTGATGCCGGTCTCCATGGACTGGCCCGTCATACGGACCCGATAGCCGAAAAACCAGACGATGACAAAAGCCAGAGCGGCTACGGCGGCAATTTCCGCCAATAACAGAAAGGCCCCGCCGATTTTCTCTTTTTCAATTTTTTTCCGCCGCCTCCGGAAGGAAAGGCTTCCGGCATTCTTTTTCGACGGACCAACTTTCATATCAAATCCGGGCATGCTTACGAATTATATTATTCTCACAGTGTATACAGGAAGGGGCAGCCGCAAGCGGCTGCCCCAAAAATGCACGATTGAACGGAAAGACTCCGCCTCAGATCTTTTCCTTGACCTTTGCGCTCTTGCCGACCCGGTCACGCAGATAGTTGAGCTTCGCTCTTCTGACCTTACCGCGGCGGACAACCTCAACCGACTCGATTGAAGGGCTGTGCAGGGGCCATGTCTTCTCTACGCCGACGCCGTTTGAAAACTTGCGAACCGTGAAAGTCTTGCGGCTGTTCGTTCCCTGAATCTTCAGAACTGTACCCTCGAATACCTGAATACGTTCTCTCTGACCCTCGACAATCTTTGCGGATACCCGAACGGTATCGCCTACGGAGAACTCAGGGGCGTTTTCTTTCTTCTGCCCCTCTTCGATCTCTCTGATCACTGCATTTGCATCCATGATAAAACCTCCAAAAAATGATTGACATTCTATAACCGGCTGCAACTGTCCGGCCAGCGGAACATCGCTTCTTTCCGGCTTCCGGGCGTTTGATTTGGCATCTGCCCGAAAACAACAGGTGATATTTTAACAAAGACTTCTCTATATTTCAAGGAAAATCTTTTGTTTCAGAAATTTTCCTCTCCGGGCCCGGCCCCGGGCTTCGGCTTTTTGTGCCGCCTCCGCTTTTTCGGCTCTGGCGGCTTTTGGGCAAGGTACTTTTCGTACATGTCCGGCCGGCGCTCTGCCGTCCGTTTTTCCGCTTCTTCCTTCCGGTAACGCTCTACAGCCGCATGGTCACCGGAGAGGATAATGTCCGGAACCTTCCGTCCCATCCATTCCTCAGGTCTCGAATACTGGGGGTACTCGAGAAGGTTCCCTTGGAAGGACTCGTCTCCGGCGCTGTCAGCATTGTGCAGAACCCCGGGCACGAGACGGCTCACGGTATCTATGAAGCAGAGGGCCGGCAGCTCACCTCCGGTCAGGACGAAGTCCCCGATGGAGATTTCATCCGGTCCGATTTCTTCAATAACCCGCTCGTCTATGCCCTCATAGTGACCGCAGAGAATGATGACATCGGAAAAGCCGGCATAGTAGCCGGCCAGTTCCTGATTGAATGTCTTCCCCTGGGCCGTCATGAAGACGGTCTTCGTACCTTTCGGACACCGGTCCCGAATAGCCCTGTAGCAGTCGTAGACCGGCTGGGCCTGCATAACCATGCCCGGGCCGCCCCCATAGGGGTAATCGTCCACCTTCCTATGAGGGTCATCGGTATAGTCCCGGATATTGACAGCTTCTACGGAAATCAGGCCATTTTTCTCCGCCCGGCCCAGAATACTGGTCCTGGCCACAGATTCGACCATTTCCGGAAAGAGGGTCATGACATGGAAATTCATAATTCACATTCCCTCAATCAGATGAACCGTCACAAGGCCCTGTTCCGTGTCCACTGAGCGGATATACTCCTTCACCGCGGGAATCAGGTGCTCTTCTTCCCCCTGCACAACAAAGACGTCATTGGCCCCGGTCGTCAGCACATCGGTGAGCTTCCCGACAGAAGCTCCGTCTTCGGAAACCACCTCCATGCCAATGAGGTCCGGCACATAAAACTCGCCATCTTCAAGAGGAATGGCATGGGCCCGGTCCACGTAGAGAACCGCATTCGTATAAGTCTGGGCCTTTTCCACGGTGTCTACCCCGTCTAGTGACAGGAGCACCATGTTCTTCTGGAAGCGGGCGCCCTTCACCTTCATTTCCGTCTTTGAAGAATTCCGTTCTACAAAAACAGTATCCAGCTTCTTGAAGCGCCGCATATCCTCCGTCACCGGAAAGACCTTCATCTCTCCCTTCAGGCCGTGGGGCTTTGTAATAACGCCGATTCTGAAATAATCTGTCATATATCAATCGTCGATATCTACGAGGACCTTCATGTCCTCGCGCATTGCGGCTGCCTTGACGACCGCACGGATAGACTTGGCAATACGGCCCTGCTTGCCGATGACCTTGCCCATATCGGAACGGGCTACGGAAAGCCGGACGATCAGGGTCTTCCCGCTCTGTTCCTCTGTAACCCTCACTTCCTCGGGATGATCCACAAGGGCTTTGGCAATGACTTCAACCAGCTCTTTCATATCTTTCCCGCCTTTCTATCAAAAAGTAATTGTTCAGGAATAATTACTTCTCGATAATCCCGGCGTTCTTGAAGAGACGGTTGACAACCTCGGTGGGACGGGCGCCGTTTGCAAGCCACTTCTTGGCTTCTTCTTCATTGACCTTTACCTCGGCAGGTTCAACCATAGGGTTGTATGTACCGATTTCGGCGATGAAACGTCCGTTTCTGGGAGAGCGCTCATCTGCAACGATGATACGATAGAAAGGGTTCTTCTTCTTACCGATTCTTCTGAGTCTGATTTTTACCATTTTGTTTTTCCTCCAAAAGAAAATAATTTCAGCAGGACTTTCCTGCAGATCTATCTACAAGACCAATACGGTCGTGTATACATGAATAATGTAAAACTTGAATTCGGTCCGGAACCCTGCCTAGAACGGCATTCCCGGGAATCCGCCGTGGCGCTTGCCCTTCTTGCCCTTGAATTGCTTCATAAGCTTCTTCGACTGGTTAAATTGCTTGATGAAGCGGTTGACGACAGCGATGTCCACCCCGGCTCCCCGGGCAATCCGGTTCTTCCGCTGGGGATTCAGGAGGTCAGGATTGGCCCGTTCTTCCTTCGTCATAGAGTAAATGATGGCTTCGGTCCGAAGAAGCTGCTTTTCATCGACAGCTCCCTGAATATCCTTCATCTGCTTCTGATTGACTCCGGGCATGGATGGAAGCATTCCGAGAACGCTCGCAAGACCGCCCATCTTCTTCATCTGTTCCATGGAAAGAAGGTAGTCATTGAAGTCGAAGTCAGCCTTTTTGACCTTCTTCGAAAGCTCCCTGGCCGCATCCTCATCCACAGCCTCCTGGGCCTTCTCAATCAGGGAGAAGACATCTCCCATCCCGAGGATTCGCCGGGTCATCCGGTCCGGATAGAAGGGCTCAAGGTCTGAGAGCTTCTCGCCCATACCGCAGTAGAGGATGGGCTTGCCGGTCACTGCCCGGACAGACAGGGCTGCGCCGCCTCTCGTATCGCCGTCGAGCTTCGTCAGGATAATGCCGTCAATACCGACCTTCTCATCGAAAGTTGATGCCACATTCACAGCCTCCTGACCGGTCATGGCATCGACAACGAGAACCGTATCGGCCACATCGACAGCTGCCTTGATGTCGGCAAGTTCCTGCATCATGTCTTCATCAATCTGCAGGCGGCCTGCGGTATCGATAAGAATCACATCATGGTGATTCTTCGCCGCGTACTCTACCGAAGCCTTTGCTATGTCGACCGGCTTCTTCTTGTCCCCCATGGAAAAAACGGGAACTTCCTGCTTTTCTCCATTGACCATGAGCTGGTCAATGGCGGCCGGTCGGTAGACATCCGCTGCCACAAGCAGGGGAGACTTGCCCTTCTTTTTCAGCTGTCCTGCCAGCTTTGCTGCCGTCGTGGTCTTGCCGGCGCCCTGCAGCCCCACCATCATGATGATGGTAACCTGCTGGCCAGGACGGAAGGTAAGCTCCGTGATATCAGAGCCCATGAGAGAAGTCAGCTCGTCGCCGACAAGCTTGATGACTGTCTGAGCAGGATTGAGCCCGTTCAGAACATCAGAGCCAATGGCCTTTTCCGTGACATCCTTCGTAAAGGACTTGACGACCTTGAAGTTGACATCCGCTTCAAGGAGGGCCATGCGGACCTCCTTCATAGCGGCTTTCACATCGTCCTCGGACAGTCGGCCCTTGCTGCGAAGGCCCTTGAAGACATTCTGCAGTTTTTCGGAAAGGCTATCAAATGCCATGGCTTAAAGTTCCTTCAGAATCTCTTTCGAAAGACTGTGGATTCTCTTCATTTCAGCGCTTTCAGCGGAGGCAGAGAGTTTTTCTATCTCCCCGGCCTGCTCCCGCACGGAGAGGAAGCGGTGGACAAGGCCAAGCTTTTCCTCATAGTCATACAGGGCTTCATTGCAGCGCTTGATAAGGTCGAAGACAGACTGGCGGGAAACACCCCGCTCCTCGGCAATCTCATTCAGAGAGAGGTCCTCGTTCACAAACTCTTCGTAAACCTCCCGCCGATGCTCATTCAGGAGTTCCCCGTAAAAGTCAAAAAGATAGCCCTGGTAAATCCTGTCGTCCATAACAACCGCCATTATAGACATGAAGGAGGAGTCTGTCAAGATTTTTTTCTTGACAAGCTCCTCCTTCAAGGCCGGCTGTCTGTCACCCAGGCATCGCATCAAGAATGGCGGCCCGCTCTTCTATGACGGCCCGGATGACGGCAGCATCGGTAGCGTTCCCTGTCACGTCCGGATGATATTTCTTCAAAAGCTCCCGGTACTGGCGCTTGAGTTCCCGGATATCGTTGTCGGCCTGGGCCGTGAAGAAACGGTGCAGCATGGTGTGTCCGCTCCCGATAGCCCTGGTCTTGGCGCCGGGGTCCTTTGCCTTTTCTTCCTTTTTCTCAGCAAAGGCCGGATTTTCATAGGTATCCGCAGAGGAATAAAAATCCTCCTCCGAGGCCTCCATGAGGCCCGGGAAGCTCGCTGACTCGATTTCATTGTTCCGAACCAGGACATAGTCGAGGTCCAGTTTTCTCTCTACCGGGGTCACAAAGCAAACATCCCTGTAGCGGTAGACCCGGCAGGAAGAGGCAGTCTCTGCCAGATTCTCGAAAATCCGGTCCGGGTCCGTCAGGACAGAAACAAGGTAACAGGCAAAGGTGTGCCGACTGTCAAATATAGTCTTCGCGCGCTCCCTGGCCTTTTCTTTTTCCTCCTGCACTCTCGCATCGAGTTCCTCTGCGATTTCCTTCCTCATGGAAAGAAGCTCATTGGCCCGGTCAAGATAGGCTTTGTCCTGGTCCCGGTTATAAAGACTGCTATTGATTTCAATCAGGGCATCGAGACGCTTCAAAGACCGGACCAAAGGCTTTGCCTGTCGCCGGGTCCCGATATAGACATCCCGGAGCAGGGCGTCGTCCTCATAAATAATCGCCGCCGCAAAGAAATAGTCGTAGGTCTGGTCGCCCGGCCGCACTCCGCCCCGCTTGCTATCCCGCAGAGTGAAGTCCCCGGACAGAAGGACTTTGCGGACCAGGGAAGGGTTCTTCAGAATCAGAGCATAGTGAAGGGGGTCCAGGCCCAGGCTGTCCGTCAGTTCCCACTCCTTGCCTTCCGGCATGACCCCGGAAAGGAGTCGGTCGTAGACCTTCGTCATCCGCTCATTTTTCTGCCGGGCGAGAAAGGTCTGCAGACGGACCTTCTGACTCATAGGCATGGAGGACTCAAGTTTTCTATAGATCTCTGTGAAATAACCCCTGTCCCCCATGTAGACGCAGAGATAGAGTAATATAAGGCCCTCGCTCATCAGCAGACGGGGCTTCCCTCTGAGATTCTTATACGCAGTAAGCAGGCTGTTTGTAAACGTAAATACCGACGGCGTCGACAGGTCCTCTATATAATCGTCGAAGAATTTTTTGTCTGGCTGCTGCAGGGCTTTCTTCAGTTTTTCTCCCGTCTCCCCCCTCAATATCTCGAGAAAAGCAAAATACTGTCCCCGGCTACAGAGGCGATAAAAGTTCTCTGCCCTGTAGACCGCCGTCATGGAGTCGAAATCCCCTCCCGTCACAAGCTCTGTGAGGAGAGTGTCATAATAGGGAGTCAGGACGCCATAAGAGCGGAAGGAACGGCCGATGCCGTCCAGCATGGCCCCTTCCGCCGCCTGATAGCGGGCCCGGTTCAAGGGATTTGCGCCGATGAGCTCCCTCTGCAGGTGCCGAAGCAGGAGGACCAGTTCATGCCCCGTCGTATCGTTCGGGGCAACGGTCCGGCCAAAGACAGGAATGTCCTCTTTGGCGTTCAGGAGATGCACCATGTCAAGGGAATTTTCCTGAAAGACGAAATAGGAAGGAAGGGCGGAAAAGTCGATGCGGTTCGAAGCCGCCCAGTCCCTGTGTGAGGGATGAAA
The DNA here is from genome assembly GCA_036343235.1 of Lachnospiraceae bacterium. Lineage (GTDB taxonomy): Bacteria > Bacillota > Clostridia > Lachnospirales > Lachnospiraceae > RUG306. The sequence continues at coordinate 9,560 of JAZASQ010000010.1, read as the reverse complement.
ATAGAGGGCCCTGTCCGTCAGAATCGTCCCGCTGCCCTCGAGGGCAAAGGCCGAATAGCCGCTGGAATAGGCATAGATGAGGAGGGGCTCCTCCTCCGGAACTCCGTACTCCGACCGGTAGGCGCCGGCGTTTTCGATGCGGGAAATATCGGCGGAAAGGCTGCGAAAAGCCTTTTTTTCACTTATGAGAAAGTCTGCGATTCTCGACATTCCAAAAAGCCCCTTTTCCCCTCAGGTAAAACTACATACACTTGAAAAGGATAGCACAGGGGAAATTTTATCACAAGGGGAGAAAATACCTTATCTTGTGGTAGATGGGTCGCAAAACAGCCGATTTTGTGCTATCCTAATGGTCTACATGATTCATGGAAAAATACAAAAGTATACAAGATTTGCCCGGAAAGGAGGTGCCCGCCCATGGATATGACTAATGCTAACCCTACGTTTTCCATTATTCTCCCCCTGTCTGCAGACGCCCCCTCTCCGGCGGAGACAGTGACCAGCGTTCTGAGGCAAACATTCAAGGCCTTTGAACTCCTGCTTGTGACGGACGGATCTGAAATTCCCGGTCTTTCCTCTGTTCTGGAGCAGACAAAGGACGACAGCAGGGTCCGCGCACTTTCGGCCAGGTCGGAAGGCCTGTTTAAAAATCGGCAGATTTATGACACAGTCAGTCCCGTTGCCGCCATCAATACAGGTCTTTTTGCAGCCAGGGGAGACTACATCCTCTTTGCGGAATCCGGAGACGTGCTGCTGCCCCAGGCCCTCCAGACTATTTACAGCAAAGCCATAGGGCCCAGGCAGCCGGACACCGTCGTCATCGGCTTTCTGACCTCTTCTTCCGACCGAACCGACCTCTCATTTACCTACCCCTCAGGCTTTTACAGCAGAGAAACCCTTGAAAAAGGGGTCTTTCCCTACATGATATGTGACCGGAGGAAGAAGTTCTATTCAGCCAGTCCCTACCCGGCCGCCTTCAACCGGGTCATCAGCCGCAAACTCCTGCTCCGCCACTACTGCCGGGAAGTCCGGATTTTCCGGCAGACTGCCCACTCCTTTATTCATGAATGTCTTTTTTATTCGGAAAGCGCCTATTTCATTGGAGACCCCCTCTACATCCGGACTCTTCTTCCCTGGGGAAATTCCTATGCCGCTGACTATTTCACCGGGAATATGCATCTGATGAACTATCTCACGGAGCGGCTGGGAAATGAACCTGTTCTGGCTGAGCAGCTGCCTTTTCTCAAGGCTCAACTTCTTTTGGAGGCGGTCAGAAATACGGCAAACAGCCCTGCCCCATCAGGTGACAAAGCAGAACATATGGAAAGGGAAATCCGGGACACCTTCGCCCTTTCGGATATCAATATCTCCGCCCTGCCGCCGGGCCCCCGCTTTGAACTCTCCCTCCTGAAAGGCGGCCATTACCGGACGGTCCTTGCTCTGGCTGAAATGCAGAATTCCCTACAAAGTGCAAAAGGAAAAATTGAATGAACGGTCAGTTCAGTCCGGTATTCTCCCGCATCCAGGCCCGGTAAAATTTCGCGGAATCCGTGTAATCTTCCTCTGTAAAGCCCGAAGCCTCTGTGTAGGATGGCTGCAGAGCTTTCTGTCTCTGCCACCGTCCCCAGCTCCCCTCGCTGCGATTGGTATATACGCAAACAGCCCCACCGAACGGTGGGGCTGTTTGCGCATGGACCAGACGGGAGTCGAACCCGTGTCCAGAAACCGATCCGAATGAACATCTACATGCTTAGTCGCTCATTGGTTTTTAACGACTGCCCGCTTTCGGTGAGAGACAGCTTTTCGGGCAACCGGCAGAATCAGGGAATCCGGACGGGCAGTCTGCAGATCCCGTCCTTTGGTTTTCTTTGCTTTAACACCGGTGCGTTACCGAAAACCGGGGGCTACATCGGTGCTTATTCTCTTATGAGAAACAGGACTGACCCTGAGGGTCAGGCTGCAAGAGCGTAATCGTCTTCAGCGATTAAATTTAACGGGTATTTTTAAGGAAGCACACCCATCTTCCGCATGCAGTTCAAGCCTCCTGATCCCTGTCGAAACCAGTACTGGCCCTTACTGGAAATATCGGATGAATATGATTCCATCCGAAGCCTTCTTCAATGTACGTTTTGTGAAATCTTTTCGTCCACTGAACTCAGTCCTGGAGTTCAGTATACTGAAAAATTACTTCAGCGTCAATTTGTAATCCCGCTCGGCCGCCCGCTTCGTATCTCTGGCTGCAATGTCCGCCCGCTTGTCGTAGAGCTTCTTGCCCCGGGCAAGGGCTATCTCCACCTTGACCTTTCCGTTCTTAAAGTAAACCTCCACCGGAACGATTGTGACACCCTTCTCGGATACCTTACCGGCAAGTTTGTTGATTTCACTCTTGTGCAGGAGAAGTTTTCGCGGCCGAAGCGGATCTTTATTGAAGATGTTGCCCTGCTCGTAGGGAGAAATGTGCATCTGGTAGATATAGATTTCTCCATTGTCAATCCGGACAAATGCCTCCTTGATGGAGCACTTTCCGGCCCTCATGGACTTCACTTCCGTCCCGAAGAGCTCGATGCCCGCCTCGTAGAATTCGTCAAGGAAGTAGTCGTGGTGGGCCTTCTTATTATTTGCAATCAGTTTATGCGGGGCTTTACTTTCCGACATAAAAATCTCCTGAAACTATTTCCTGCCGCTGTGTCTTCTTCCACTCTTGCCGTGAAAGCCGTGGTCTTTTCCGAAGCTTCCTTTTCCGTTGTGTTTCTTTCTTCCTTGTCCGGCCCCGAAGGCACTGGCTGCAGCCCCGTCCGAACTTTTATCGACCCGGCCGCCGTGCCCGAAAGGGCCACCCTTGGGACCATGTCCGCCCTTTCCGGAAGATGAATCCGAATGAGAACGGTTTTCATTATTCTCATCGCTCATGCCGGGCTCGTCCAGGACGAAATCCAAAGTCCGGTTCACGAGGTCCGCGGAAACCAATTTGACTTTGACGGGCGTTCCGAACGTGAAGTGACGATTCTTGTACTGACCGATGAGCTCCATCGTCTCCTCATCGTAGTCGTAATGGTCGTCCTTCATGGTGCGGACGGAAACCAGCCCCTCAATGGTGTTCGGCAGTTCCACATAGATGCCCCACTTGACAACACCGGAAACCTTGCCCTCGAAGGATTCGCCCACGTGATCGCACATGAACTCGGTCTTCTTCAGCTTGTCAACTTCCCTCTCCAGTTCCGTCGAGCGCCGCTCCATGTCGGAGGAGTGGTCAGCCACTGAATCAAGCAGGCCGATATAATGGTTCTTCCGGGCATCATTCATCTTTCCCTGCAGGGTTTCCTTGATAATGCGGTGAATCTGCAGATCAGGGTAACGGCGAATCGGTGACGTGAAGTGACAGTAATATTTCGCCGCCAGCCCGAAATGACCCCGGTTCTCTGTCGAATATACGGCCCGCTGCATGGACCTCAGGGCAATGGTCGAAATGAAGTCCTCCTCGTCCCGCCCCTCAATTTTCGAAAGCAATGCTGAGATGTCCGCAGGCTTTACCTCGTCATCCTTTGCATGAATAATATAACCGAACTTCTCAATCAGGAGCTTCAGTTTCTTGATTCGTTCTTCGTCGGGTACGTCATGCACCCGGTATACGAAAGGAATCTTCTGCCGATTGAAATCAAGGGCCACTGTCTCGTTGGCCGCCAGCATGAATTCCTCAATCATCTTCTGGGATACACCCCGGGACGCCAGCCGTACATCTACAGCGTGCCCGTTTTCATCGAGAATAATATCGGCCTCAGGGATATCGAACTCAATACTGCCCCTTGCCACGCGTCGCTTGAAAAGTTTTTTTGCAAGCTCCTCCATGGTCTTAAAGTCATCGACCATATCCGCGTATTTCGAGCAAGTCTCCGGGTCCTTGTCCTCAAGGATTTTGTTTACATTATTATAGGTCATGCGGTGGTTTGAGCGGATGACAGACTCGCAGATCCGGTACTCCTTCTCCTTCCCCGTATGGTCGAAGCGCATAATGCAGGACAGGGCCAGGCGGTCCTTTCCTTCGACAATGGAACAGAGGTCGTCCGACAGGCGGTTGGGCAGCATGGGAATGACCCGGTCGCAGAGGTAGACGGAAGTCCCCCTCTTCAGGGCCTCCCGGTCCAGAGGGCTCCCTTCTGTCACATAATTCGTTACATCCGCAATATGGACAGCAAGCACATAGTCCGTGCCTTCCTTCTGGATGGACACTGCATCGTCAAAGTCCTTGGAGTCGTCCCCGTCAATGGTGCATGTAGGCACGTCCCGAAGGTCCGTCCTGCGGGCCAATTCTTCAGCGGGAATCTCCTCAGGAAGGGCCTTTGCCTGATCCATGACCTCTTCCGGAAAGACATCCGGCACCTCATAACTCTTAACCAGAGAAAGAATGTCCACGCCCGGCGCATCCTTGTCCCCTAGGATTTCCACAATCTTTCCCTCCGGGCTCATGCGTTCTGAACCGTAGGAAACGATGTCCGCCACAACCTTTTCCCCGTCCCGGGCATGCATGGAATTCTCGCGGCGGACATAGATATCATAAATAATCTTCTTGCTGTCGCAGACGATGAAGCCGTAGCCTTCGGACTTTTCATAGGTGCCTACGATCTGCTTCACCGCGTGCTCAACTATTTCCGTAATGCGGGCCTCGCTGCGCTCGCCCCGCTGATCCGGCAGGACCCGGAACTTCACGGTATCTCCATGAAAGGCATGCAGGGTATACTTCTCCGGAACAAAGAAGTCATCCTCACCCTCGACATCTGTCTCTATGAAGCCAAAGCCCTTTTCATTGGCCCGGAAGATGCCTGTCCGGTACTCATCGGCTGTACTGCCTGCTGTCTTTGCCAAATTTGCTGCTGCCTGTTTTTCTTCTCTTTCCATCTTCTTCTCTTCTTTTTCTTCTATTATATCCAGCTATTTGCACACGGATTTATTATATAACATAAAAAATTAGGGAGCCACCCCGAAAGATGACTCCCCGATATCCATCAAATATAGGATTCTTCCACCCGCATCAGAACAGCGCCGTATTGAGAATTGCTGCAATGAGGAAGAAGACTACAACAAGGGCTGCGGTCAGACGAACCAGCATACCTTCGCGGGACCGTTTCTTGTTCTTCGACCAGTAGGTTTCCAGTTTCTGGCCTGAAAGAGAACCGAGACCGGCGGAATTTCCTTCCTGAAAGAGAATGATGACGGTAAGAGCCACGCAAACTGCGATAAATACGATAATCAGAATAATCTTCAGTGCTGCCATAATGAAAAAATATCCTCCAAAACAAGTACTGCCGTTTCAAAACAGCTTGTTTATATTATCACAGTGCGTGCCCCATGGCAAGCAAAACTTTTGTATCCATTTAGCCCTGAATCTCGGGGCGCGGGACTTTGAATTGCGGTCAGAAATCAATAAGCGATTCCCTGGGCCAGCATAGCTTCGCAGACCTTCTCAAAGCCGGCAATATTGGCCCCCGCAACGAGATTGCCCTTCATGCCATACTTTTCTGCCGCGTCGTAGCAGCTATGGAAGATGGTCTTCATGATGTCTTCCAGCTTCTGATCCACTTCCTCGAAGGACCAGTGAAGACGCTCACTGTTCTGTGACATCTCAAGACCTGAAACAGCGACACCGCCGGCATTTGAAGCCTTTGCAGGGGAGAAGAGAATGCCTGCATCCTGGAAGACCTTGATGGCCTCGGGTGTGGAAGGCATGTTGGCGCCCTCGCCTACGGCAATGGCTCCGTTGGCCACGATCTTCTTTGCGGAATCCTCATCGATTTCGTTCTGGGTAGCGCAGGGAAGATAGATATCCGCCTTCGTACCCCAGATGCCGGAACAGCCTTCGTGGTACTCGCTCCCGGGTACACGGGAAGCGTATTCCTTGATACGGCCTCTCTCAACTTCCTTTATCTGCTTTACGACATCAAGCTTGATGCCGGCATTATCTACAATATATCCGTTCGAATCGCAGAGGGCGATAACCTTGGCTCCAAGCTGGGTGGCCTTCTCAGTGGCATAGATAGCAACATTTCCGGCTCCGGAGATGACGACTGTCTTGCCTTTGAAGGAGTCGTTCTTCATGCAGTGAAGCATCTCCTCCACATAATAGCAGAGGCCGTAGCCAGTCGCTTCCGTCCGGGCCAGAGAGCCGCCGAATGTCAGACCCTTTCCGGTCAGAACGCCGGTGAATTCATTTCTGAGGCGCTTGTACTGACCATACATATAGCCGATTTCCCGGCCGCCGACACCGATATCACCTGCAGGTACGTCCGTGTCCGGTCCGATATGCTTGGAAAGCTCCGTCATGAAAGACTGGCAGAAACGCATGACCTCAGCGTCGGATTTGCCCTTGGGGTCAAAGTCGGAACCGCCTTTGCCTCCGCCCATGGGAAGGGTGGTCAGGGAATTTTTAAATATCTGCTCAAATCCAAGGAACTTGATAACAGAAAGAGTTACGGTCGGGTGAAAACGAAGGCCTCCCTTATAAGGTCCGATGGCCGAGTTGAACTGCACGCGATAGCCGCGGTTAACCTGAACCTTCCCCTGGTCATCAACCCAGGGAACGCGGAACATGATGGTTCGCTCCGGCTCCGTGATGCGCTCAAGGATACCCTGTTTCTCGATTTCAGGGTTTGCCTCGACAACAGGTACGAGGGACTTCAGGACATTTCCGGCTGCCTCCAGGAATTCCTTCTGCTCGGGATACCGCTTTGCAAGTCCGTCATACACGCTCTGTACATAGCTGTTACCAAATTCCATTTTTTTCTCCTTTTCTCAGGCAAAAGCACTGAGTCCTCTCCTGACCCGTACTTTTGCTCCAATGGAACTATGACTGTTAAAAACGGTCCACTCTTCCGCCGCCGGCCTTTGCCCTCCGTGAGCGCACGAAATGAACGACGAAAAGAAGGTTTTGCCCGCCTTCTTTTCTGTCATGTCGCCATTGACACCGTCACTCATTATAAATAAAGCCGTCCTCCCCCGTAAACCACTTTCTCACATTAAAGCAAAAAAATCACCTCAGAGTGACCTGAGGTGAGAAAAAATTCATGGATAATATTTATACTGAAATCTCCGCATTCATGCCGAGAGCATCCTTATTGGCATCGAGTACCGGCTGCACTACGTCGCGGAGATAAACTTCGGTCTGGCGCGGAGCCCGCCCTACATAGTCTTCCGGATTCATATGCTTTTCAAGATCTTCAATGGAGAGACCGAAAACAGGGTCCGCAGCAATAAGTTCAAGAAGATCGTTGTCCTTCCCCTCCTGCTTGACATGGGCACCGGCCTGCATGGAAAGCTCCCGGATTTTCTCATGCATCTCCTGCCGGTTGGCCCCGTTCTTGACCGCATCCATCATGATATTCTCCGTCGCCATGAAGGGAAGCTCACTCATGAAGTGCTTACGTATAACTTTCGGATATACGACAAGGCCGCTCGTGACGTTGATGCAGAGGTCGAGGATTCCGTCCGTGGCAAGGAAGCCTTCAGCGATGGAGAGACGCTTATTTGCCGAATCATCAAGGGTCCGCTCAAACCACTGAACGCTTGACGTAATTGCGGGATTTAAGGCATCAATCATGACATAGCGGGAAAGGGAGCAGATACGCTCAGAGCGCATGGGATTTCTCTTATAGGCCATGGCAGAGGAGCCAATCTGCTTCTTCTCGAATGGCTCTTCCACTTCTTTTAAGTGCTGCAGAAGGCGGATGTCGTTTGCCATCTTGTTGGCAGAAGCTGCAATGCCGGCAAGGACATTGCAAACCCTTGTATCAAGTTTTCTCGAGTATGTCTGGCCGGAAACAGGTACACATGCCTCAAACCCCATCTTCTTCGCGATCATGGGATCAATCTTGTCGATGGTTTCGTCGTCCCCGTTGAAGAGCTCCTTAAAAGAGGCCTGGGTACCGGTCGTACCCTTGGATCCGAGAAGCTTCATGTTCGATACAACGTAGTCGAGATCCTCAAGGTCCTGCATGAATTCATTGATCCAGAGGGTGGCCCGCTTACCTACCGTCGTCGGCTGGGCCGGCTGGAAGTGGGTGAAGGCCAGGGTCGGCAGGTCCTTGTACTCATCAGCGAACTTCGCCAGGGAGGCAATCACATTGATAAGCTTCTTCCGGAGTAGCTGAAGCCCCTCCCTCATAATGATAACGTCTGTATTGTCCCCGACATAGCAGGATGTAGCTCCGAGGTGGATAATGCCTGCCGCCTTGGGGCACTGCTTGCCATAGGCATAGACATGGCTCATGACGTCATGGCGGACTTCCTTCTCCCGGGCCCGGGCCACGTCATAATTGATGTCGGTGACATGCTCCTTCATTTCGGAGATCTGCTCCTGAGTGATGACAGGCTTGCCGTCCTGGGATAGGCCGAGCTCCATCTCCGTCTCCGCAAGGGCAATCCACAGCCTCCGCCAGGTGGAAAACTTCTTGTCCTCAGAGAAGATGTACTGCATCTCCTTGCTTGCATAACGCTCCGAAAGGGGGCTGATATAGGCATCTGTAGCCATTTTTGCTCCTTTATTCTATATCTGTCCAAATAATTTCCGGCTGCAAAAGAGAAAAGCTGGAACAAATTGCCATTTTCTCTTTTTTCGAATCGCAACCGATTACTTATCATACTTCCCGCGAATATCGTCCTGCGGTGGCTCCATAGGATACTCTCCCGTGAAGCAACCGTTGCATATAGGCAGACCGCCGATCATCTCTCTCAAGCGCTCTATCCGGAGGTAGCCAAGAGAATCAGCCCCGATAATCTTCCGGATATCCTCAATCGACCGATTGTAGGCAATCAGCTGCTCCCGGACCGGCACATCCGTACCGAAGTAACAGGGCCAGAGGAAAGGCGGGGAGGAAATCCTCACGTGGACTTCCGTCGCCCCGGCATCCCGGAGCATCTTCACAATCCTGTCGGATGTAGTACCCCGGACAATGGAGTCGTCAATCATGACCACCCGCTTGCCGTTGACCGCATCCCGCATAGCATTGAGCTTGACCTGGACGGAATTCTCTCTTGAGGACTGCTTGGGTTTGATGAAAGTCCGGCCTACGTAAGAATTTTTAACAAAGGCCGTCCCGTAGGGAATTCCTGACTCCATGGCAAAGCCAAGGGCAGCTACATTGCCGGACTCCGGAACACCGGTCACTATGTCCGCATCCACGGGGCTGTCCTGGGCCAGGAAGCGGCCGGCCTTGATGCGGGCATCATAGACCGAAACACCGTCTATGAAAGAATCCGGCCTGGCGAAATAGATATACTCAAATATGCAGCGGGCTGTCTTCTCCATATCCTGACACATGGTCGTGTTGCTCTTTAAGCCCTCTTCCGCTGTCACGGTAACAATCTCACCCGGCCGCACATCCCGGACAAACTCCGCCCCGATGGTATCGAGAGCACAGGTTTCCGATGTGATGAACCAGGTATTGTCCCGTTTTCCGATACAAAGGGGCTTGAAGCCGAAGGGATCCCGGAAACCGATAAGCTTCCGCGGGCTCATGACGACGATGGAATAGGCTCCCTGCAGCTTCTGCATGGTCCTGGCGCAGGCCTCT
>JAZASQ010000009.1:0-31618 GCA_036343235.1 Lachnospiraceae bacterium | reverse complement strand
CCTGGCCCGGCGCATGGCCTCTGAAATTGAGCTCAAAGGCGGCAGGGCCTGTATCGCCGTGGAACCGCCAAGGGGCAACGACGACCCCATGCCTGTTCCTGAAGGAACGGACTGCATCCTGACGGTCGGCGGGGACGGGGCTCTGATCCGGGCCACGAGACGGACCTTCGGAACAGGGGTGCCCCTTCTCGGCATCAACGCGGGGCACCTTGGGTACCTATGCGACCTTGACGCCGATTCCGTATTTGACGCTATTGACAGCATCATCTCCGGAGATTATGATATCGAAGAGAGGATGCTCCTCGAGGGAGGCCTCGAATCCAGTGAAAAGCGCATCGCGGCCCTGAACGATATCGTCATATCGTCCGAGAATCCCGCCCAGGTCATTTCGATTACCGTCTACGTGAACGGAACGGTGCTCTACCGCTTCAACGGCGACGGAATCATATTTTCTACCCCGACCGGTTCTACTGCCTACAATCTTTCTGCCAACGGGCCCATTGTAGATCCCCTGATCGAGCTCATTCTGATGACTCCGATCAATCCCCACACATTAAACTCCAGAAGCATCATTCTTTCGAGTGCCGATGAAATCGCGGTCGAGATTACCCGCCGCCGTCAGCACACGAGGGAGGCTGCCATCGTTTCCTTCGACGGCAATTCCATAGAGGAGTTCCTGCCCGGGGACAGGGTTTTGGTGCGAAAGGCTGCGGAAAAAGCCCGGATTGTGCGCCTTTCGGATATGAACTTCCTCGAGCGCATAGGCAAAAAGCTGAAGTCCGAGACGGGGCTGTGAGGATAATGTAAAACACAAACTTCCCGTTGCAGCTGTCACTTGGGCGAAGGCTTTTGCGGACAGATGCCGTTGGAAGAGGGAGGTTCGTAAATGATAGAGGAACTGCATATTGAAAATTTCGCCCTGATCGAGCGGACGACCGTAACTTTCGGGGAGGGCTTCAATGTTCTTACGGGAGAGACCGGGGCCGGCAAGTCCATATTGCTGGGCGCCCTGTCTCTGGCTCTCGGGGCCAAGGCGGATAAGGAAGTCGTCAGGGACACATCAAAGGACTGTTTTGTTGAGGCGGTATTTAAGGTCTCCAAAGAGGAGGCAGCTGCTCTGCAGGCCCTGGATATAGAAGCCTATGACGGGGAAGTCATTCTTTCCCGCCGCATAGGAAAAGAGCGGTCGGCCGCGAAAATCAACGGGGAATCCGTGCCGGCACCGAGGCTTAAGGCAGCAGGAGAGGTTTTAATCGATATCTACGGGCAGAAGGAACATCAAAGTCTGCTCAAAAAGGCAAACCATCTGGCCCTCATCGATGCCTACGGGGGAAAGGAAATTTCTTCCCTGAAGGAGGAGACAGCTGCAGCCTATAGCGTTTACCGGGATCTTAAAAAGCAGTGGGCCGAGGCCGATATCGACGCGGCCGAGCAGGCCCGGCAGGCAGAGATGCTTTCTCACGATATCGAGGTAATAGAAGACGCGGCCTTGAAACCCGGGGAAGATGAGGAACTTGAAGAAAAGTTCCGTCTCCTTTCCCATGCGGAGAAAATCCGGGAGGCGGCCTCGGAAGCCCTTGAAAATACCGACGGAGAGGAAGGGGCAACGGACACCATAGAGCGGGCCTTAAGGGCTTTGGCCCCGGTCACTTCCTTTGATGAGAAGTTGAATGACTTCCTCTCGACCCTTTCCGATGCGGGAGATCTCATAAACGACTTCAACCGCAGCCTGCATGCCTACATAGACGGGGGTGAGTTTTCCGAAGAGACCTACCGGGAGACGGCAGAGAGGCTCGACCTCATAAATACCCTGAAATCCCGCTACGGGCGGACGATAGAGGATATCCTGAATAGCCTTGAGGAGAAGAAGAAGCATCTCGAGGAATTATCGGACCACGAGGCCCATATGGCTGCCCTTAAGGCATCTCTTGCTGCTGCCGAGGAGAAGCTTTCAGGCGCCAGCGACCGCCTGAGTGAGGCAAGGCGCGAGAGCGCCCTTGCCTTTTCGAAGGCGGTACGGGAGGAGCTCTCCGACCTTAATTTTCTGGACGTGAAATTCGAGACCCGCTTCAATAGGACAAAAGACTACACGGCAAACGGAGTCGATGAAGCCGAGTTTTATATCGCGCTGAATCCGGGCGAGCCGCTTCGGGCCCTCGCGGACATTGCAAGCGGAGGCGAGCTTTCCCGGATCCAGCTTGCCATCAAGTCAGTCGGGGCCATGGAGAGTTCCGCAGGCTGCTACGTCTTCGATGAAATCGACACCGGAATCTCCGGTAGGACGGCCCAGGCTGTGGCTGAGAAGCTCTCGAAGATTGCAATGAAGACCCAGGTCATCTCAATCACCCACCTGCAGGCCATCGCGGCTATGGCGGACGAACACCTCCTCATAGAAAAGGCTGTTTCCGAAGGCCGGACAATTTCCACGGTCCGCCTTTTGACGGAGCCGGAATCCGTGGAGGAACTGGGCCGCATGATCGGCGGGGCCGACCTCACGGAGACGGTTCTCTCCGATGCGAGGGAGATGAAGGAGAGGGCAAAGGCAGTCAAAGAGAAATTCAGAGGCTGAACTTTGCAAAAACGACTGCCTGTTTTGCATTGGCGGAGAAGAGGACTTTGGCCTCTTGCGAATGGGAATGAAAATATTATTATAGTTTCCAAAGAATAGCTTTTGTTTTTTATGGAGGAAATGAAATGCTGTCAGGGGATATCAAGCGACTGGTGAACTACGGAATCGAGAGCGGCCTCATGGATGAGTGCGAGCGCATATATGCGACGAATCTTCTTTTGGACTGCTTCAGGGAAGACGAGTATGTGGACGAGGATATTTCGGGGAAGTCCACTGAGCTTGAGGACATCTTAAATGACCTTCTGGCTGAAGCCGTGAAGAGGGGCCTTTGCGAGGATTCGATTGTCTACCGGGACCTCTTCGACACCCGCCTCATGAACTGCCTCACGCCCCGGCCGGCTGAGGTGCAGAGGGTATTCTTTGAGAAATATAAGGAATCCCCCCAGGCGGCGACGGACTACTTCTTCAATCTCTCGAGAAAGTCCAACTACATCCGGGCGGCCCGGGTGGCCCGGGACCTCAAGTGGACCATCGACACGGACTACGGGACCCTCGATATCACAATCAATCTCAGTAAGCCTGAGAAGGACCCCAAGGCCATTGCCGCTGCGAGAAACGCCAAGCAGTCTGCCTACCCCAAGTGCCAGCTCTGTATGGAAAATGAAGGATATGCAGGGCGTGTCAACCATCCGGCAAGGGAAAATCACCGGGTCATTCCCATCACCATCAATGGCGGTAAATGGGGCTTCCAGTATTCTCCTTATGTCTACTACAACGAGCACTGCATCGTCTTCAACGGGCAGCATATTCCCATGAAGATTGAAAAGGCCACCTTCGAGAAGCTCTTTGACTTCATCGACCTCTTTCCTCATTACTTTCTGGGTTCGAACGCGGACCTGCCCATTGTCGGCGGCTCCATCCTGTCCCACGACCACTTCCAGGGCGGCCACTACACATTCGCCATGGAAAAGGCTCCGGTAATTCAGAAGTTTACCGTCAAGGGCTTTGAAGATGTAAAGGCCGGAATAGTGAAGTGGCCTCTTTCCGTCATCCGCCTGAATTCTACGGACCGCGAGCGGGTCATCGCCCTGGCGGACCATATTCTGACCGCCTGGAGAGGCTACACGGATGAAAGCGCTTTCATCTTTGCCGAGACCGATGGAACGCCCCATAATACCATCACCCCGATTGCGAGGAAGCACGGGGACGTCTACGAACTCGACCTGGCCCTCCGCAACAATATCACGACTGAAGAACACCCGCTCGGAGTCTATCATCCCCACGAGGAGCTTCACCATATCAAGAAGGAGAACATCGGCCTCATCGAAGTCATGGGCCTTGCTGTCCTGCCTTCCCGCCTGAAGGGGGAGCTTTCAGATCTTGCTGACTACATCGTGTCCGGTAAAGATATCCGCAGTAACGAGACCCTTTCAAAGCACGCCGACTGGGTTGATGAATTTCTGCCCAAGTATCCGGATGTCAATAAGGACAATATCACCGGCATCCTGCAGCAGGAGGTCGGCAAGGTCTTCTGCCGTGTTCTCGAGGACGCCGGGGTCTATAAGAGCACGGAAGAGGGCATGAGCGCATTCATGCGCTTCATCGATACCCTTTGATTCGGGCCGCTGCTGGTCAGCATTTGCCCAGACTTTGGGTTTTATATTAGTCATGAATAATAAGGCCGCCCTTCGGGGCGGCCGTTCTCGTTTCCGGCGGCGTTTCCTTTTGTTTACAAAGATTTAATGAAAAAGGCAGTTGTCACGGGGAGTCTTCGGTGTTAGAATGGAAACTAGTTTAAGAGAAATGGTTTCCGGCGTATCCGGTTTCCGTTTTAGTTTTTGAAAAGAGGGAAAACAAAGCATGCTTACATACGACGAAGCAAAGCAGAAGATTATCCGGGGCGGTCTCGAGGTCTTCCAGGAGAAGGGCGCCAAGTTCACCATGGATGATCTTGCGAAGAAAATCGGTATGAGCAAGAAGACGATATATGTCATCTTTCGGGACAAGGAAGCGGTCCTTGTCCACATGGTCGATTACATCTTCAATGCCATTCAGGAAGAGGAGGAGCAGTATCTTGAGGACAGCTCCCTGACTACGATTGATAAGTTCCGCAGGGTCCTCGGGGCCATGCCGGAGAACTATTTGAATTACGACTTCACCAAGGTCTACATGATGAAGGACCGCTTTCCTAAAGCCTATGCCCGCATGAATGAGCGGCTCGAAGACGGCTGGGAAATCACATTCAACACTCTGCAGAAGGGAATTGACGAGGGCGTATTCCGACCTGTCAATTTCACTGTTTTCAAGCTCATCTATTCCGCGGCTGTCGAGCGTTTTCTGAATTCTCCCGAATTGGATCAGAGCCATGTCGGTTATATGGACGCCCTGAATCAGCTGGTGGATATGCTGATTGACGGCATCGCTGTGAAATAAAAACCGGGACAGGCGGGCGCCGGATTTTCAGAGGAATACGGTGTCCTTTGTTTTTCATCTTTTCAGAGAGGGGATTATGGGGGAAAGAATCTACATCGACCGGGACTGGACCTATGCGGAGGAATTTTCCGCGGACATGGTCTTTCACCCGATGACGGGCGGGGAGAAGGTGACCCTGCCTCACAGCACGGCAATCACGCCGTTTCACTATTTTGACGAGCACATCTATCAGAAAATGGCCGGTTACCAGCGGACGATTTTCGGCGAGGAAAGTTTTGCCGGGAAGGACGTCTATATCACCTTCGAGGGGGCGGCCCATGAGGCCACAGTCTATTTGAACGGGAAAGAACTCCTTGTTCACAAAAACGGCTACACGGCTTTTACAATTCTGCTTACCGACCTCAAGATCGGTGAGGACAATCTTCTGACGGTGAAGCTGGATTCCCGGGAATCCCTGAATCAGCCTCCCTTCGGCTTTGTTATCGACTATATGACCTACGGGGGCCTCTATCGGGATGTCTATCTCACGGTAAAGAACCCTGTCCATATGATAGACGCATTTTATAAACCTCTTTTCACGGTTGCTCCCGACACATCAAACATTACGAAGAAGGGCCTTTCGGAGCTGACCCTGCCGGCCACTCTGGCAACGGATATTACTCTTTCCGAAGAAGCAAAGAAGGCGGCAGCCGAACGGAAACTTTCCGTCCGGCAGTACTTAAACGGCAATCTGGTTTCCGATCAGCCTCTGGAGAAGGACGGAAAAACCCGGACCATCTGCGGGAATGTCCGCGTCTGGGATGTGGCAGACCCCTATCTTTACAGGGTAAGGACAGAGCTTGTCTGTGATAATGAGGTTGTCGATTCCGAAGAAAGTGAAATCGGCTTCCGAACGGCGGAGTTCAGGGCTGATGGCTTTTTCTTAAACGGGCGCTACTTAAAGCTCCGGGGACTGAACCGCCACCAATCCTACCCTTATGCCGGCTACGCCATGCCGGAATCCATGCAGCGCTATGACGCCTATATTCTGAAAGAGGAGTTAGGCCTTAATGCAGTGCGCACGTCCCATTATCCCCAGTCTCAGGACTTCATCAGTGAGTGTGACCGGAGAGGGCTTCTGGTCTTCACGGAAATACCCGGCTGGCAGCATATTGGGGATGCCTCCTGGAAGGACATTGCTGTAAAGAATGTGACGGAGATGGTAACCCAGTACCGGAACCACCCTTCTATCATTCTCTGGGGCGTCCGCATCAATGAATCTGCGGATGACGACGAATTCTATACGCGGACGAATGCGGCAGCCCATGCGGCAGATCCGACCCGGCCTACGGGCGGGGTCCGCTGTAATAAGAAGATGTCCTTCCTTGAGGATGTCTACACATATAATGACTTCTCTCATAGCGGTGCAAATCCCGGCTGCGAGCCCAAGAAGAATGTGACGCCGGATGTATCAAAGTCCTACCTCATCTCCGAGTACAACGGCCATATGTTCCCGACCAAGGCTTTCGACCCGGAGGAACATGTCCTGTCTCATACCTTAAGACACGCGAAAGTGCTTGACACCGTGATGGAGAATCCGGACATTGCCGGCTCCTTCGGCTGGTGCATGTTCGATTACAATACCCATAAGGATTTCGGAAGCGGGGACCGGATCTGCTATCACGGGGTCCTCGACATGTTCCGCAATCCCAAGGGGGCGGCCTATGTATACGCGGCCCAGGCCCAGCGGGCCCCGGTACTCTATATTACTTCTTCCATGGACATAGGCGAGCATCCGGCATCGGTCCGGGGGGATATCTACATCATCACGAACGCCGATTCCGTCCGCATGTACAAGAATGACCGCCTGATCAAGGAATATTTCCCGACAGACTCTCCCTATAAGAGCCTGAAGCACGGGCCCATTCCGGTGGACGACCTCATCGGGGACAAGATGCTGGAAACGGAAGGCTTCTCGAAACGGCAGAATGACCTGGTCAAGGCCTGCCTCAATGAAACGGCCATTCATGGCTATAGTGTGACGCCGAAGCTTGCAGCCATGGCAGCCCAGCTCATGACTGTCTACCGCATGAAGATTTCCGATGCGACGGACCTCTACCAGAAGTACATCGGGGACTGGGGCGGCAAGTCGAAAGTCTACCGTTTCGATGCCGTGAAGAACGGCCGGGTGGTGAAATCCGTGACAAAGACCCCCATGACCCGTATCCATATGGAGGCGGAACAGAGCGCGGAAGGTCTTACGGAGGGGCGGACCTATGACGTCATGGAGGTCCGGGTCAAAGCCTGCGACGAGTACGGGAACGTCCTTCCCTTCATGAACGATCCCTTAAAAATTTCCTGCGACGGGCCGGTGGAGCTCATCGGGCCCCATATCACTTCCTTCTCCGGGGGAATGACCGGCTTTTATGTGAAATCCGCCGGTATAGAGGGACATGCAAAAATCACGCTTTCCGCGGAAAGCATTCAGGACATGGTTCTGGAATTTGATGTAAAGAGGAGTTGAAAAATGGGTGAGATGGAAGACAAGTCAAAAGTAATTTTCGGGAACGTCATGCCGGACAAGGTCTATAAGAAGGCCGTCAAGTCTAAGAATAAGTATGCGAAAAAATATCCGGACGACCCGGATGTTTCCTACAATGCCCGTATCCGGAAGAATCCGGTCATCGGAGACTCCCTTGGCGTCATGGATATCCGCCTGGAGGAAGGGGAAAGCGAAGCTCCTTTCGATGAGGAAAAGGGCATCATTGTCGGCAATATCCGCATGGGCTTCGGCCATTACCGTATTTCCATGGCTATGGCTTCCTGTGCAAGGGCCCTGGGCTATACCCCCTACTGGCTGGATCTGAACTCCTTCCCCAAGACGACCTGCACCAAGGTCATCTCAGCTCAGAACGACCTCTATTCCCTGGGAAGCCGCATGTCGAAGAACCCCATCTTCAACAAGCTTGTATGGGAACCCGTGAACTATGAAGGCTTCCGGGCGCTTTCCTATAATGCTTCCGATCAGAAAAACGCCGAGCTCATGGCGCCTGTCTATCAGAACATACCCAAGGACATTCCGGTCATCGGCACCCATGTATGGCCGGCCCAGGCCGCTGTTCATGCCGGTATGAAGTATGTTGTAAACGCGATTCCTGACAACTGGCCCATGGCATTGCATTTCGCGGAAGGGGCGACCCATACCATTCAGTGCCACAACGCCTACCAGGGCTACCGGATTCTAAACGGCATGATGAAGAAGCAGGTCTGCAAGCCCATGCCGAACGATTCTCTTATATATACCGGTCACTACATCGATGACGAGCTCGTAAAAAATATCGACGCTGACTGCGCCCGCCGGATGGCCCGCAAAGAGAAGAATGCCCCCATGCGCTTCCTCCTTACCATCGGCGGAGCAGGGGCCCAGAAGGAAATCTTTGCAGCAATTATTAAATACATGCTCCCTCTCATCCGCTCGAATAAGGCAGCTCTTTATGTCAATGTCGGCGACTACAAGAATGTCTGGGACGAGCTGACCAGTGAAATCTCCGGTATGAAAGAAGTCTCAACGGAGCACTTCGAGAACTTCGCGGAAGCTTCAAAATTCGCGGACGATGCCCTGGACGGGGAGATATCCGGCATCCATGGTTTCTACCATAGCGACATCTTTGAAGCTGTCTATATCACAAACCTCCTGATGCGGTCGGCTGACGTCCTTGTGACCAAGCCTTCGGAGCTGGCTTTCTATCCCGTGCCCAAGCTCTTCATCCGCCGGGTCGGCAAGCATGAGATGTGGGGCGCCATCCACTCGGCTGAGGTCGGGGACGGAACTCTTGAGTGCCGGGATGTTCCCCATATTCTGCAGATGGTGGATATGTTCTTAAAGGATGACCGTTTGCTCTCAGATATGTGCGAAGCCATCAAGGTCAATAATTCTATCGGCCTCTACAGCGGTGCCTACAAGGTCGTCGAGACAGCCTTCGGTCTTCGGGGCTGATTTGGACAGAAGAATAGTGTACAATAGAGTCCGGACAGTGCTTTTGCTTCTGTCCGGATTTCTTTTCTTATTTCGGGGGATATTATTATGATTGCGAAACTTTCAGACGGGAAAACATTTGTCCTTTCGACAGAACATACGACCTATGCTTTTCGGGTCCTGGAGACGGGCCAGCTCGAGCACCTCTACTACGGGAAACATATCACGCTTGATGATAATCAGGCCCTCATTGAAAAGCATGCGTTCGGTCCCGGCAATTCCATTGCCTATGACAATGACCACCCCAATATCTGCCTGGAGGACATCCGCCTGGAAACCTCTGCTGTCGGGAAAGGGGATATAAGAGAGCCCATGATTGAGGTCTCCTGTGCGGACGGCTCCACTACACTGGATTTCGTCTATTCCCATGATATCATCGAGAAGGGGAAGAAGCCTATGAAAACTCTTCCTTCCTCCTATGGGAATGACGATGAGACCGAGAGCCTGACCATATTTATGTCAGACAAAAATCATGGCTTTTCTCTGGAGCTTCATTATTCTGTCTTTGCGGACAGCGACGTCATTGTTCGCTCTGCCCGTTTTGTGAATCCTACAGGAGAAACTGTCCGCCTGCGCAGGATGCTTTCTGCGTTAATGGACTTCAATGAGAAGGGCTTTGTCATCAGCAATTTCACCGGGGCATGGACCCGGGAGATGAGCCGGAATTCCGTTACCTTAAATGCCGGAACCTTTGTCAATTCATCCTTCACCGGGACTTCCTCCAACCGGGCCAATCCCTTCACCATGTTTGCCCGGGAAGGGGCGACGGAGACGGCCGGAGATGTCTACGGCATGAACCTCGTCTATTCCGGAAACCATTATACGGCCTACGAGGTATCTGCCTTTGATAAGACCCGGGTCGTCTGCGGCATCAATCCACGGAACTTTGAGTTTGTCCTGGGTCCGGACGAGGACTTTGAGGCTCCCGAAGTAGTGCTTGCCTACTCGGACCAGGGTTATTCCGGGATGAGCCGGACTATGCAGGACTTTGTCCGAAGCCACATTGTCCGCGGGAAGTGGGCGGACAGAGAGCGGCCCGTACTTTTGAACAGCTGGGAGGCAAACTACTTCGACATCAATGAGAACAATCTTGTATCCCTTGCCAAGAAAGCAAAGGAAGTCGGCTGTGAGCTCTTCGTCATGGACGACGGCTGGTTCGGGACCCGTGACGATGACAAGCAGGCCCTCGGGGATTGGCAGGTCAATGTGAAGAAGCTGCCTCACGGCCTTTCGGTCCTTGCCGACCGGATCAATGAGCTTGGCCTGGATTTCGGTATCTGGATTGAGCCCGAGATGGTGAATGTGGATTCGGACCTCTACCGGGCCCACCCTGACTGGTCCATAGATATTCCGGGGAAAGATCATTCCGAAGGCCGGACCCAGCGGATTCTCGACTTTGCCAACCCTGAAGTCGTGGATTATATGATAAAGGCCATGAAGGACGTTCTTTCCTCTGCCCATATCTCCTACGTGAAGTGGGACATGAACCGGATCTTCTCCGATTACTATTCAAAGTACCTTCCGGCAGAGCGGCAGCAGGAGGTGGCTCACCGCTATGTGTGCGGGGTCTACCGCCTGGCAAAGGCCCTGACTACGGCCTTCCCGGACATCCTCTTTGAAGGCTGCGCATCCGGAGGCAACCGTTTCGACCTCGGAATGCTCTGCTTCTTCCCCCAGATCTGGGCTTCAGACAATACGGACAGCATCAGCCGTCTCTCCATTCAGGACGGCTACTCCTATGCCTATCCTATGAACACGCTGACTGCCCATGTCTCAGCGGTACCCAATGCTCAGACCCTGCGCAGGACAGACCTTCTGACCCGCTTTGCAGTGGCCCTTTTCGGGAACCTGGGGTATGAGCTCAATCTTTCCGACCTTTCGAAGGATGAACTCTCTGAAATTGCGGAGCAGATTTCCCTGTATAAGAAGTTCCGGAAGACCCTGCAGACAGGGGACTTTTACCGTCTGTCCTCCGGCAATGTCTATTCCTGGGAGACTGTCTCTACAGACAAAAAGCAGGCTGTGGCTATGGTCATGGTGAAGGAGATCACTCCGGCCATGAAGTACCGCCACCTTTCCCTGACGGGACTTGATCCGGCGAAGAAATACCACTTTTACAGCCTGCCTTTGAAGCACAATGTCAAGGCCTACGGAGACCTGGTCAATACTGTCGCTCCCATGCATGTGAAACCCGACGGTCTGATCCACAATACCATTGCCCGCTTCGTAAAGCTCGATGAAAAGGGGGAGGATCTCACTTCCCGGGGCGATGCCCTGATGGGAGCCGGTGTCGACCTCATGCAGGCCTATGTCGGAACCGGCCAGTCGGATGAAACCGCGACTATCCACGACTTCACTGCAAGACTGTATTTTCTTGAGGAAACCAAGTAAGTCTGTCGGTATACCTTTGGCAGACATTTGTATTGAAAGAAGCTAAAAGGGCCACAAAGTAGAAGTGCTTTGGCGGACATTTGTATTGAAAGAAGCTAAAAGTACCACTGAGCAAGGGCACTTTGGCGGACATTTGTATTGAAAGAAGCTAAAAGTACCACTGAGCAAGGGCACTTTGGCGGACGTTTGTATTGAAAGAAGCTAAAAAGGCCACAGAGTAGAAGTACTTTGGCGGACATTTGTATTGAAAGAAGCTAAAAGTGCCACGGCACCAGGGGACATTGGCGGACATTTGCTCTGGAAGAAGCTAAAAGGGCCACTGAGCAAGGGCACTTTGGCGGACATTTGTTTTGAAACATGAAAATATCCCCACCCATGACGGTGGGGATTTTTGTGTAACACGATACCTGCCCGGTGCAGGTTTGTCTAGTATAAGGAACTGTCTGCAGCGCAAAAGTAATAGGCATGGTCGGACAGAACCTCCCCGTCCGGGACCTGGCTGGCATTTACCTCCCGGACCATGGCGGAGAGGTCGCTTTTGATATCCTTGTCCCCGGCAGGCAGCAGGAGGACCTCATGGACGGAGGAGGGCAGGACATAGAAGTCGCTGTCCAATTTCTTTGCAATGGATTTGAGCAGGCCCGTATAGAGAATCGCGGCCGCCCCGTAGGTCTTCGTGCTGTTTGAAAGGACCAGCATGTCCGGAATGTCGTCGGGGAGTTCTTCTCCGTGCCCGGGAAGCAGGTCGTCCAGCATGTCCGACATGGGTTTACAGACAGCAGGCAGGAGAGAGGGCGTATTCGTCGTAGCTTCGGCAAAGAGGTCTTTCGCCTCCACGCCCCAGTTCGACGCATGGCATTTATGGATGACGATGGAACCCTGGCCGGCTTCTTCCACCGTCAGCAGGTAGGTGAAGATTATTGCCAGATCCATGTAGGAGATGAAGGGGACGTCTTCCAAGAATTTTTCATTTGTTCTGCGGTTCAGGATGCGGTATGTGATGTGGCTCTTTGCCCGGTCCCAGCTCATGAATTCATCCTGGTCGAAGGAAGCAGATGTCCGGTTGTCCTTATACAGGCGGAAGATATTTTCAATAATCTCGTCGAAAGAAGCACCGCCGGCTGAGAGGGCATCGAAGTAGGGGTTCAGGTATATGGTAGGGGCGACTTCCGTCTGGGGGTCAGAAATGATCAGGCCGTCCAGAATCCGGTCATTTGGCTTGACGATTTGACGTATGGTGAAAGATGTATTGCCCGGCAGCCATTTCTCGAGGGTGTCGACAACGTCTGTCTGGAATTGTTCGTATGTCATGGAGAAATCCTTTCCGAAGAAGTGACATACGAAGAGAGAAATGCTTTTGCTGCGAAACACTATAGCATTATTACAAAAATATTACAAGAATAATATTTTTGCAAAAAAACTCAAACGCGGGCGTTCCCATCAAACAGAAAAAGTCCGGGAAAGATGCATGCAAGCATGCCCTTTCCCGGACTTATTTCTGTTCGTGTGAACTGTTTAATCGAGCTCCAAATGTGACTTGAACACACGACCCCTTCATTACGAGTGAAGTGCTCTACCAACTGAGCTATTGGAGCTTGGTTCATTGCCCTTTCTATCGGAGCAACGAATGATAGTATACAGGACTTAAAATTCATTTGCAAGCGGTTTTTGAAAAATTCACGTCAGCCATTTAGCCTTGTTTCAAAAGTGGGTAATTGCTATAATGGCGTTCTGAGGGCGCCGTTTATCGGATTTTTTTACGGACCTTCGGAATATTTTCAATTGAGGCTTTTTATGAGTGATAAGAATACAAAGAACACATCAGCAAAAAGGAATGTAAAAACAAGTGCCAATCGGACCGAGGTGCGAACGAAGGCGGTGGAGAAGAGAAGCGGTGAGCGCACGAAAAAACCTGCAGCTAAGACCACGACTGAAGTGCGCCGTGAGAACCGGGCCAGGCAGAAGGGGCGGAGGGTCAAGGAATCCCGCATGCCTGTGATTCTGCTGGCGGTTTTCATTATTTATGTGATCTTTGCCATGGTATTTGCGGTAAATGGACTGGACTCAGGCGTTTCCTACCCGGCTGTCGGCTTCTTTGTCCTGCTGGAGGCCTGCCTGGCGGCCCTCCTTTTCCCGATTCCCCTGTGGATTCACGGCCTTGTCTTCCTGGGGCAGCTGATCTTCGGCATCTGCTTCCATAAGGGAACCTTCATGGTTCTCATGGCCCTTCTCTATGCCCTGGCTGTGGCCGTTATCTACTTCTGGACCCGGAAGGAGAGGGCATATTGATGCCGGTTTTCGGGACGAAAACTGAAGATATCGTTTCTTCTGCTGAAGCAATTTCTGCCGTTCATGTACAGGGCCTTTCCGCAAAGGAGAAGTCGGCTGTTTCCGGCAGCCGCAGGAATTATCAGAAGGAACTGGACAGTCTCATTGAGAGGCTTCAGAAAGAGGGCAGAAGGCCCTCTTTACTTTTACATGCCTGCTGCGCCCCCTGCTCATCCTACTGCATCGAGTACCTGGCCAAATACTTTGACATCACGGTCTACTATTATAATCCCAATATTGATAATGTATTGGAGTACAAGCGGCGGGTGGCTGAGGAGCAACGCTTCATCTCGGAATTTCCTGCTGCGTCGGAGGTTCGCTTCCTAGAGGGCTCTTATGAACCGGACGTCTATCATGAAGCAGTGAAGGGTCATGAAAAGGATCCGGAGAGGGGAGAACGCTGCCAAATCTGTTTTCGAATGCGGCTTGAAAAAACCGCTGAGGCAGCAAAGGAAGGCAGATTTGACTATTTCACGACAACGCTTTCCATCAGTCCCCAGAAGGACCCGGTTCTCCTTAATTCCATCGGAGGGGAACAGGCACAGAAGTACGGAGTTTCCTATCTCTACTCGGAATTCCGAAAGAGGGGAGGCTATCTGCGCTCGACAGAGCTTTCGAGGGAATACGGCCTCTATCGGCAGGACTACTGCGGCTGTTCCTATTCCAAGGCAGAACGGGAAAGGCAGAAGCGGGCAGCCGAAGAAAAACAGCAGATGCGGACAACTTAAAGCTCAGTTGAATTCTTTGCCGGAATGGAAGCAGAAATGAATAGTTTATTTGCCAGTTGAGTTTATTGGCGCTAGGCAATAAATATAAGACGAAATAATTGTTTTACATTATTCTAGAGGAGGAATGAAGGCATGGCAACACTCTGGGGCGGGCGCTTCACAAAGGAAACAGACGCGCTGGTCAAGGAATTCAACGATTCTCTTCCCTATGACAGGCGCCTTTTTGAATGCGACGTCGAGGGTTCCCTGGTCCACGCTGAAATGCTGGCGAAACAGGGCATCATTTCGGAAGCTGACGGAACGGCTATTCATGAAGGTCTCATTTCTATCCGTGATGACGTCAGGGCCGGCAGGCTTGAAATCGGCGGCGGATATGAGGACATTCACTCCTTTGTAGAGGCCGTTCTTACAGACCGGATCGGGGAGGCCGGAAAGCGCCTGCATACGGGAAGAAGCCGTAACGATCAGGTGGCGCTCGATATGCGCCTTTTCGCCCGGGGCGAAATGGAAGAGGTAAGGGGCGAACTCCTTCAGCTGCTCCACATTATTCTCGAAAAAATGAAGGAGCATGAGGACACCACCATGCCGGGCTTCACCCACCTGCAGAAGGCCCAGCCCGTGACACTTGGGCACCACCTCGGGGCCTATTTCGAGATGTTTTCCAGGGATGTGACGCGGCTCGAGGATAATATAAAGCGCATGAATTACTGCCCCCTGGGCTCGGGCGCTTTGGCCGGGACGACCTACCCTCTCGACCGGGACTATACGGCACAAGCATTGGGCTTTGACGGGCCGACGAGAAACTCTATGGACGGGGTGTCCGACCGGGACTATGAGCTCGAGTTTCTGTCTGCGCTTTCCATTATTATGATGCATCTTTCCCGTCTTGCCGAGGAGACCATCATCTGGAACACAAATGAATACCGCTTCATAGAGCTCGATGACGCCTACAGCACGGGCTCATCCATTATGCCCCAGAAGAAGAATCCTGATATCGCTGAGCTGGTCCGCGGAAAGACCGGGCGGGTGTACGGGGCGCTCATGTCCATGCTTACAACTATGAAAGCCCTGCCCCTGGCCTATGACAAGGACATGCAGGAGGACAAGGAGGTCTTCTTCGACGCCCTTGACACTGCTCATCACTGCATCATTCTGACCGGGAAGATGCTGGAGACCGCGAAATTCAACAAATCACGTATGGCGGATTCGGCCGGCGGAGGCTTTACGAACGCGACAGATGCGGCGGACTACCTTGTCACGAAGGGGGTTCCTTTCCGCGACGCCCACGGGGTCATCGGGCAGATTGTCTTATATTGTATTGAGAATAATAAAGCCCTTACAGACCTCTCCCTTGACGAATTCCGGAAGTTCTCGCCTGCCTTTGACGAGGACGTCTTCTCCGCAATTGACCTCAAAACCTGTGTCGACAGGCGCCTTACAACCGGGGCTCCGGGACATGCGGCCATGGAGGCGGAAATTGCAGCTTCCGGGAAATTTCTGGAAGACAGGAAATGAGGCAGGCTGTAGTGTCTGCTATCTCTATGCTATGCCCCTTTCAGGGCTTTTGAAAAAAGCACTTGCATTTAGCACTGCACAGGGGTAAACTGCTCTATATTCGAGTGACGGACAAATGTCCGTCACAGGAAGACAGACAAAGTCGTCTGTTCGCGGCAGTGAGGGGCGCCTGATTTTCGGACAACCGGCTGCCATTTT
Source organism: Lachnospiraceae bacterium (assembly GCA_036343235.1). Lineage (GTDB taxonomy): Bacteria > Bacillota > Clostridia > Lachnospirales > Lachnospiraceae > RUG306. The sequence goes on along the minus strand of JAZASQ010000009.1, from coordinate 15,441 downwards.
TGCGGGCTTTTGGGACCGGCGGACAGATGCGCTTTGTCGGGAAGACTGGAAAGAAGAAAGAGAGAAGAGACAATGGAAAAACTGCACGTAGGAATCCTCGGAGCGACCGGCATGGTGGGCCAGCGTTTCATCGCCCTCCTGGAGAACCACCCCTGGTTTCAGGTCACAGTCGTAGCCGCCAGCGGCCGCAGCGCCGGAAAGACATATGCTGAAGCTGTTGAAGGGCGCTGGAAGATGGACACCCCGATCCCCGCAGACGTGAAGGACCTGGTTCTCAGGGACGTTTCCGATGTATCCGGCGTGGCAAAGGATGTGGATTTCGTCTTCTCCGCTGTTAATATGTCAAAGGACGAGATCAAGAAAATCGAGGAAGACTACGCGAAGACCGAGACACCTGTCGTTTCGAACAATAGCGCCCACCGCTGGACACCTGACGTCCCCATGGTGATTCCCGAAATCAATCCGGAACATCTCGACGTCATTGAATATCAGAAGAAGCGTCTGGGGACGAAGAGGGGATTCATCGCAGTCAAGCCCAACTGCTCTATCCAGTCCTATACCCCTGTCCTTGCGGCCTGGAAGAAGTTCGAACCGACGGAAGTCATTGCAACGACCTATCAGGCCATTTCCGGGGCCGGCAAGAATTTCGCCGAGTGGCCCGAGATGGAAGGCAATATCATTCCTTTCATTTCCGGTGAGGAAGAGAAGTCCGAGAAGGAGCCCCTCCGCATCTTCGGTCATATCGAAGACGGAAAGATTGTTCCTGCCGACAATATCCGTATTTCCTGCCAGTGTATCCGGGTGCCTGTCCTCTATGGGCACACAGCGGCCGTATTTGTAAATCTGAAAGAGCGGCCTTCAAAAGAAGAACTTATTGAAGCCATGACCTCCTTCTCCGGAGAGCCCCAGAAACTCGGCCTTCCCAGTGCACCCAAGCAGTTTATCCAGTATATGCAGGACTGCGACCGCCCCCAGGTTACCCTGGATGTGAACTACGAGAGAGGCTTTGGCGTTTCCATCGGCCGGCTCCGGGAAGACAGCATTTTCGACTGGAAGTTCGTCGGCCTTTCCCACAACACGGTCCGCGGGGCTGCCGGCGGGGCTGTTCTCTGCGCTGAGCTTTTGACTGCAAAGAAGTATATTGAGAAGAAGTGACGGATGTAAATCGCGTCATTTCCCAACAGTGGGGTGTTGGCGGAAACACTCCAAAAAGTTAAGAAAATATTACAAATTTTTCTTGCGTTTTCCGTTCGCAGAGTATAGAATAAATTCAGTTTCGTGGAAAAATCAAATCCGGCCCTCCTGCAGACGGGGTGCCGGATTTTTGATGTTATTGCCTTTTGCCTGCTTTGAGGTTTGAATGGGGAAATCATTATTCATTGCGGAAAAACCATCCGTCGCCCGCCAATTCGCGGAGGCATTCTCGGAGCCCATGCGGAAATTTGACGGCTATCAGGAGAGCGAGCATATCGTTGTGACCTGGTGCTTCGGGCATCTCATTACCATGTCCTATCCGGAGGTCTATGATGAGAAGTACAAGGCCTGGAGGGAGGAGACCCTGCCCTTCATACCTGAGGAGTTCAAGTACGAGGTCATTGACTCGGCTGCCAAGCAGTTTTCCATCGTAAAGGGCCTTCTGAACCGGGAGGATGTGGAGCGGATCTATGTCTGTACGGACTCCGGACGGGAGGGGGAGTATATCTACCGTCTGGTCCGCCAGGAGGCCGGAGTTCATGACAAGGACGAGCGCCGGGTCTGGATCAATTCCCAAACTGAGGATGAGATCAAGCGGGGAATCAGGGAGGCAAAACCCATCTCCGAGTATGACCATCTATCGGACGCCGCCTATCTTCGGGCCAAGGAAGACTACCTGATGGGAATCAATTTTTCCCGTATCCTTTCCATCCGCCACGGGCGGACCATGGCCTCCTTCCTGAATCAGAAGTACTGCGTCGTTTCTGTGGGCCGGGTCATGACCTGTGTCCTCGGCATGGTAGTGAAGCGGGAGCGGGAGATCCGTTCCTTTACGAAGACCCCCTTCTACCGGATTACGGGTACCGTGGTACCCGGCGTTGAGACCGAGTGGAAGGCCGCCTTTAAGAGCGTCTACAAGGATTCCCCCTTACTATATAAGGAAAACGGGTTCAAAAAGCGGGAGGACGCCGAGAAGCTCATTGCCTATCTCGTGTCCGGAGCCGGAACGGAAGAGGCAGTAAAATCACTGCGTTTTGATGAGAGGGGAACGGTGACCGGCATTTCGGTTTCCGGGAAAGTCGCTGCAGTCACGAGAAAGCAGGAGAAAAAGAATCCGCCCCTCTTATATAATCTCGCCGAGCTGCAGAGTGACTGCGCAAAGCTCTTTCATATCAGCCCTGACGAAACCCTGAACACGATTCAGGACCTCTATGAGAAGCGCCTGCTGACATACCCCCGTACCGATGCCCGGGTGCTTTCGACCGCCATTGCGAAAGTTATCGACAAGAATATCCGGGGCCTTTTGTCTATTCCCTCTGTGGCTCCTTTTGCCAAGGCCATACTTGACAAGGATATGTACAAGGGAATTGAGAAGACCCGCTATACGGACGACTCGAAGATCACGGATCACTACGCCATCATTCCGACCGGGCAGGGACTCTCTGCTTTAAAGAGTCTCTCGAAGCGGAGCCTGGATGTCTACGAGGTGGTTGTTCGCCGCTTCCTTGCCATATTTTGCCCTCCTGCAGTGTACAAGAAGGTCACCTTCGATATCCTGTCCGGGACCGAGACCTTTTCTGCCTCCTCGAAGGTGCTGGAGCAGAAGGGCTATCTCTCTGTCATGGAGTACAGTTTCAGAAAGAAGGGTTCCGGGAAGAGCCAGGGACAGGCGGAGACTGCAGGGACCGGGAACGGTGCTTCCGTTTCCTCCGGGGCCGGGACTGCTTCGGCAGGACAGACTGCCGGTGTTGCCCAGAGTGAAGACGGGGAGGAACTTACGAATACCGGAGACCCGGCTGCCATAGACGCTTTTCTGGCCGGACTCAAAAAAGGACAGGAGGTGACTTTTTCTGCCTTCTCTATCCGCGAAGGGGAGACCCAGCCGCCGAAGCGCTATACGACGGGCTCCATGATTCTGGCCATGGAAAATGCAGGGAATCTCATAGAAGATGAGGAACTGAGAGAGCAGATCAAGTCCAGCGGAATCGGAACATCGGCTACCCGGGCGGACATCCTGAAGAAGCTGGTGGAGAAGAATCACTACCTGGCGCTGAACAAGAAGACCCAGATCCTGACCCCGACCCTCCTGGGGGAGATGGTCACGGACGCGGTTTCTGCCTCCATCGGCTCTTTGCTTTCCCCCAAGCTTACGGCCTCCTGGGAGAAGGGCCTGAACGGGGTGGCTGACGGCAGCATCAGTGCCGACGACTATATGCAGAAGCTTGACGACTTCATTACGAAGCATGTGAATGAAGTCAAGGGAAACAAAAACTCCGAGGGTTTGCTTCCCTATTACCGATATGATTCACAGTTCTATGGAAAGGAAAAGAAAAATGCCTGAACTTACCACCTGTTACATTGAAAATCTGTTTGACCTTGACCGAACGATTGCACGGGAACTCTTTGACGGGAAGCAGTACCCCTGGGAGGTTCTTGACGATATCGGGGACTTCATCCGTGCGCTGGGGCCGACTCTGGACCCGGCCGTCTTCGAACAGAAGGGAGAGGACATCTGGATTGCAAAGTCCGTTACGCTTGCTTCTACCGCGACTCTGAATGGGCCCCTCATTATTGATGAGGACACGGAAGTGCGGCCCGGGGCCTTCGTCCGTGGCAATGCCATTGTGGGGAAGGGCTGCGTTGTCGGGAACTCCACGGAGCTCAAGAATGTGGTCCTATTCGACCACGTTGAAGTTCCTCACTATAATTACGTCGGAGATTCCATCCTCGGCTACTATGCCCATATGGGAGCCGGCTCCATTACATCGAATATTAAGAGCGACCGGAAGAATATTGTGATTCACGGGAAAGAAGGCGGCATTGAGACCGGCCGGAGAAAAATCGGGGCCATGCTGGGAGACCACGTCGAGGTTGGCTGCAATTCCGTCCTGAACCCGGGCACCATCATCGGACGGAATACGAATATCTATCCGGTTTCCTGCGTACGGGGTGTGGTACCGGCAGATTCCATTTGGAAGAACGAATCAAAATACGAGATTGTTCCCAAAACGGCGGAGTAGTTTCGTTAAAGCTTTCCCGGACAGCTTTATACATAGCAAATTAGAAGCCTTTAACTGTTCACAGAATTGTCAGGGAAATCATTTCGTAAAACATAGACGTCCGGCCTTGCTTTGTGCTATTATGGGGACGCTTTAAGAAATACGGAGATTTCGCTGATAGACACATCAAGGCCGGATATGGTATCCGGATAGGCATTCGGGCAGATGTCCGGCTCCGGTGCAGACGGAATCTTCAGGGATTTTTTCAACGTTTTTCGATTTTGAAAGTGAGGTTTCGTGTTATGGCAAATCTTGACAGCAGAGCAGGTGACCCCAAGTTTGAGGCTTCCCAGACGAAGAAGAATCTGGAGGCCGCATTCGCAGGCGAGTCCCAGGCAAGAAACAAGTATACATACTTTGCTTCCAAGGCAAAGAAGGACGGTTATGTTCAGATTGCTTCCATCTTTGAAGAGACGGCAGGCAATGAAAAAGAGCATGCGAAGATGTGGGCAAAGATTCTCGGCCTGATCGGCGATACGGAAGCAAACCTTGCCGCTGCAGCTGAGGGCGAGAATTACGAGTGGACAGAGATGTATCCCGGCTTCGCAAAGACGGCCAGGGAAGAGGGATTTGGCGATATTGCCAAGGCATTCGAACTTGTCGCAGCCATTGAGAAAGAGCATGAGGAGCGTTACAAGAAGCTCCTGAAGAATGTTCAGGACAGCCTCGTTTTCTCCTCCGACGGAGATGCCATCTGGCAGTGCTCCAACTGCGGTCATATCGTAGTCGGCCCTAAGGCCCCTCAGGTATGCCCGGTCTGCAATCATCCCCAGTCCTACTTCCAGAAAAAGGCTGAAAATTACTGATTTGATGGGAATCATCTTCAGACCCTGCTTTTAAAGCAAAGCTGAGAATTATCGAAATTGAAATATAGGTGGTACGGGAGGCAATATGCGCCTGTCGTACCACCTATTTCTGTTGGAGAAATCTGAGAAATCTCTCCGGCATGGTGAGACCTGTATAGACATCGGCATATTCCGGCGCTGTGTATTCGGCCACGTAGTTCTGAGGAAAAGCCTTGGCAAAGCCCGCGGCAACGGCCAGGTCGGCGGCCTTGTTGTAGGCAACGGCAGCTTTGGCTTCTGTACGGAAACGTCCGATGATGAAGTCACCGTTTAAGTGAATTCTGGTCTCGTAGCGGATGACTCCGTTTGTGTCGAGGCGGAAGACACCGTGGTAGTGGTTTACGACGATGATATTTTCATAACGGAAGTCGCTATTGTCGCCGTTCGCAAAGAGGTAGTCCCTGCCGGCCACGGACCAGGGGCGGATGCCGAAGCGCTCGAGGATGCCGTACTGCATACCGTAGTCGTTGACGTAGTAGTGGCCGTTATGAAGGAGAATGCGGTGTTCGGAGTAGTAGAAGAGGTCGTCGTTTGAAAACTTAAGCTCCCTGGTGCCGAAGGCGAAGTAGGAAAAATAGCCCTGGCGGAGGTAGATAGGAGTCTTGAAATACGTGTGATTGTCCCGGAGGTTCAGGAGCAGGACAGCTTTCTCCGGGTCGAGGGCTTTTGTGACGGAGAGAAAGTTTTCGATGGTCACATCATTCTCATGAAGGATGGACTGGCCCTCGGTGTAGGCCTTCGAGGCCTCCTTCTCGGTCCCGTAGCTTCCGAGACTGATGTGCTTTCGACGGTAGGTGAGGGAGGCCCGGTAGTAAATACTCCCGTCTTTTTTTCTCGCCTCAAAGGCTCCTGTCATGGCTGCAGCTCCTGCAGAAATTTAGTTAAACAAAAAACTGGTATGCAGGCAAATATGTCCTTCCGGAATGCAAAGGAAATTCACCATAAGTCCTTTTGCCGTGCAAATCTTTCACGGCCGGGCGTTTGCAAATACCTACCTGCTATCTTATAATAGTTTCGCTGTTTGCGAAAGTAGATTCGAAGAATTCCGTGTAAGGGATTCTGAATAGGTACGAAGATTTCGGGAGGAAGAGGCAGAGCATGGATATCCGATATGTGAGCACACGAAACGGGCATGAGGCGATTACGGCTTCTCAGGCCATTCTGAAGGGTCTGGCAGACGACGGCGGCCTCTTCGTACCCACAGAGCTGCCGAAGTTGGACAAGTCCCTTCGGGAACTCTCTGAAATGGACTACCGGGAATGTGCCTATCAGGTCATGAAGCTCTTTTTCACGGACTTTACGGAGGAGGAGCTTCGTCACTGTATTGATTCCGCCTATGACAGCAAGTTTGATACGTCTGAAATCGCCCCTCTCCATGAGGCGGACGGGGCCTACTATCTGGAACTCTTCCACGGAAAGACCATTGCTTTCAAGGATATGGCCCTTTCCATCCTGCCCCATTTGATGACGACAGCGGCAAAGAAGAACGGGGTCACGAATGAAATCGTGATCCTGACCGCCACTTCCGGGGATACCGGAAAGGCAGCCCTTGCCGGCTTTGCCGATGTGCCCGGGACGAAGATCATTGTTTTCTATCCCAAGGGCGGGGTCAGTCCCATCCAGGAGAAGCAGATGGTGACCCAGACCGGGGACAATACATGTGTCATCGGCATCGAAGGAAATTTCGACCAGGCCCAGACCGGAGTCAAGCAGATGTTCGGGGACAAGGCCCTCGCAGCAAGGCTCGGGCAGGCCGGCTTCCAGTTTTCTTCGGCCAATTCCATCAATATCGGCCGTCTTGTACCCCAGATTGTCTACTATGTATATGCTTACACCAGGCTCCTGAAGGCCGGGAGAATCAAGGACGGTGAGGCCATCAATATCTGCGTGCCCACCGGAAACTTCGGCAATATTCTGGCGGCCTTCTACGGGAAGCAGATCGGGCTGCCGGTGAAGAAACTCCTCTGTGCATCGAATGAGAACAAGGTTCTCTATGACTTCTTCACGACCGGGACCTATGACCGGAAGAGAGACTTCCACCTTACCAGTTCTCCCTCCATGGATATCCTGATCTCTTCGAACCTGGAGCGGCTCATTTATCGTATTGCGGGCTTCAACCCGGAGCGGCTTTCCTCCCTGATGAAGGACCTTACCGAGAAGGGCGAGTATACGGTGACTCCGGCCATGAAGGAAGGCCTTTCTGACTTCTACGGGAATTATGCGACTGAAGAGGAGACAGCAGCGAAGATTAAAAGCCTCTATGAGGATACGGGCTACGTCATCGATACCCATACAGCTGTGGCCGGGGCGGTCTATGACAAGTACGTGAAGGAGACCGGGGACCATGAAACCACGGTCATTGCCTCGACGGCTTCCCCCTTCAAATTCACGAGAAGCGTCATGAAGGCTATAGGCAAGGACAAGCCCGAGGTCGCTGACATCGACCTGACGGACGATCTTTCCGCTGTTGCGGGGGTTCCGATTCCGCCGGCCATCAAAGAAATCAAGGACGCACCTGTCCGGCACAAGACTGTTGTGCCCATCGACGGCATGCAGAAGGCAGTGACCGATTTCCTTGGGGCCTGAAAATATTGAAATTACAAAGCAGGCGGCTGAGACATATGTCCCAGCCGCCTGTTCTATATTTAACGAAAACAATAATTAAAGCGTCAGCAGAAGATATATCGTTCCGAACGGATAGATGACCGGGATGACGAAGGAATCCTCTGTCAATTTCAAAACCGTCTCATCCTCATGCCGGGGCGGTTCCAGGGTCAGCTCCATGGAGTAGGTATTCGACATGTTTACAAGGAAGATTCCGTTGTGGAGGTTCAGAAAGTCTTCAAGGGAAGCTTTGACGTATTCGTCGAACTCCGTGAAGTCCATCTTCGCATAACGGGAGGCGAAAGCAATGGCTACATCGGGCTGCATGTCGATGTGGGAAATGCACTTCACCGGTCCCTCAATCTTCTGGGTAATGCAGTAATTCGTCGTGTATTCCGTGCAGGGAATCGGGGAGAGGGGAGTGAAGTCCTCGCCGATGAAACGGATCAGGTTGTTGAAAATCAGCTGCATGTACATGAGCGCGTAGTCCGTGATCGGCTTCTCAGCGATCAGGAAATAGTGCTCAATCAGCTTCTGGGTCTTCTCGGCGCTCTCGGCCTTGGCGGACACATCGTCAATCTGATTGTCCTCCTGATAATCGATCATGAGGCTCTCAAGCTGCTTGTTCGTGAGCGCTCCCATGTCGACAAGGCACTGGCCAAGGAGCAGGAAGTCAGGATTCTGGGACTTCAGAAGGTCGTCCAGCTGGTCCTCGAAGAGGTAGTTCCGCTCGAGGGCGATTTCACCGAACCGCTTGTCCTCCCTGGTCTGCAGGAAGCAGACTTCATCGACTTCCGAGGCGGTCATGTAGCCCTTGTGCATGGCAAGGGTACCGAGTTTGATATGGGTGTCGGACATACGAGAGATGGCGGTGGTCAGCTGCTCGGGTGTCACGGCTTTCTTGTTCAGGAGATAGCTCCCGAAAAACTGTGCATACATATCAGCCTTCTCCTCCCAAATGCGCATCAAGGATATGGAATACCTGATCCTCGTCTATGGGCTTCTGAATGAAGTCCTTGGCGCCCGCTTCGATAGCGGCTTTCAGCTGGGACTGGGTGCCGACGGATGAAACGATGATGATATCCGCGTCGGGGTCCTCAGCGATGATTCCCCGGACAGCCTCAATTCCGTCCTTCACAGGCATGACAATATCGAGAAATGCCAGATCGGGATGGACGTCCTTGTACTTCGAGATGGCTTCCTCACCGTTTTTCGCTTCGATGATTTCAGCACCATCGCCGTAACCCTTGATGACATCAATAAGCTGTTTTCTGGCCAGGATAGAATCGTCACCGACCAGAACTTTCTTCCCACTCAAATCCATGATCTGTTCCCCACATTCTTAGTTTCCGTTCTCCGGATGCTTTTACCATTCTACAATAACAACAAAAAAACTTCAATGAAAAGCCCCTTGATTTTTCGCCCTCTTTACTTATTATTATGACTAATGTAATAAAGAAAGGCGGATACAGCATTGTCAGAAACAGTTCAGCTCGTATTTACGATTATTTTCCTTGTCGTTGTCCTTGGCTGCGGCATCGTGGTCCTCATAAGCGGCATACGTATGCGGCGGGAGAAATTTCTGCCTGACTTCATGGTGGCGAAAGAGGAGCGGGACAAGATTAAGGACCGCAAGGCCTTCGCCTCGGATCTTTCCGTTTCGGTCATCATTCTCGGCCTCACGCTGACGGTCCTGGGGGTAGAGTCCCTTCTCAATGTGGCCGGACTCTTCTCGGTACTGGGGTCGAAGGCCCGGATCATTGACGGGGTCTTCGTCGGAATCTTCCTCATCGCATTCCTTTACTTCACGAAGAAGTTCGGAAACTGCCGGGAGAAGTACATTGTGACCGGACTTCAGTAAAATCCCGGGAAATGCACGAAAAATGGCCGGCCTGACCGGGCCCGGAATCAGGATCCGGCAAGCCTGTTTTCTTTATAACTCCGCGCAAAAACAAGACCGCAGGGCAGTACGCTCTGCGGTCTTTACATTAGTCATGATTTTCTTTCCGCTCGTCGATCGGTACGAAATCATGGTGGGGAGCCACGGTCATATAAGCCGGGCGCATGATCTTGTCGTGGTGGCAGATTTCCTCCATGCGGTGGGCACTCCAGCCCGCAATTCTGGCGATAGCGAATATGGGGGTGAAAAGCTCCATGGGCAGGCCCAGCATCTGGTAGACAAAGCCGGTGTAGAAGTCGATGTTGCAGCAGACGCCTTTATAAATTTTCCGCTCCTCGGCGATAATCTTCGGGGCCAGACGGGCCACAGTCTGGTAAAGGGCGTAGTCTTTTTCCCGTCCTTTCGCATGAACCAGCTCCTCGACATAGCCTTTGAATGTCTCGGCACGGGGGTCACTAAGGGAGTAGACTGCGTGACCGACACCGTATATAAGACCTGCTTTGTCGAAGGCTTCCTTGTGGAGCAGGGCCCGGAGGTAGGTGCCGACTTCCTTCTCATTCGTATAGTCCTTGACATGCTTTCGCATGTCGTCGAACATTTTCACTACTTTGATGTTGGCACCGCCGTGGCGGGGACCCTTCAGGGAGCCGATTGCTGCCGCGATGGCCGAATAGGTATCTGTTCCGGAAGATGAAACAAGGTGGGTCGTGAATGTCGAATTGTTTCCGCCACCGTGCTCCATGTGGAGAATCAGGGAGACATCCAGGAGTTTTGCCTCAAGAGGGGTGAATTTGGAATCGTCCCGGAGGCAATGGAGGATGTTCTCTGCCGTCGAATATTCTTTCTTCGGCGGGTGGATGATAAGGCTTTCTCCCTTATAGTAGTAGCGGTATGCATTGTAGCCATAGACAGACAGGAGGGGGAACATGGCGATAAGCTGCAGGCACTGCCGCAGGACATTCTCCTCCGTGATATCGTCCGGATTGTCATCGTAGGAATAGAGGGTGAGGACAGAGCGGGACAGAGTGTTCATCATGTCCTTCGAGGGTTTTTTCAGGATGACGTCCCGGACGAAGTTCTTCGGCAGGGACCGGTAGTCCGCGAGGATCTTGTTGAAGGCGTGAAGTTCGTCCGGGCTCGGAAGACTTCCGAAGAGGAGAAGGTAGATGCAGTCCTCAAAGCCGAAATGGAAGTCGAAGGGCTGGCTCTTCACGATGTCCTTGACATTGTAGCCCCGGTAGAAGAGTTCACCGTCTATTGGAACGCTTTTCCCGTCTATGACCCGCTGGGAGTTGACTTCGGAAATATTCGTGATGCCGACAAGAACGCCGTGGCCGTTTAAGTCGCGGAGGCCCCGCTTCACATCGTACTCGGCATAGAGCTTGGGATCTATGTAGCTTGCTTCCTTTGTCTTTTCAGTCAGAGCGACAAGCTCCGGGGTAATCTTTGAAAATGAAGTCGCCAATGGTCGGACCCCCTTGTCTTTTCGAGAATGTGTACTTTTACAGTAAACGCTATTTTAGCATTGAGGGCCTGCATAAGCAAGGACATACTTTAACACATCACAGCATTACTGTACAAATTGCAAAGACTGTAGGAAGGTCTTCATGAGAATAATATTGGACTCCGTTATCGGGGCAGACCGGAATCCTTCCACGAAATTATTGAAAAGTCAAGACCTGACATTGCCTATACAGCCTGTTATAATGTCCTTACCTGGGATGCAGGTTTGTCGTTTTTGAACCTACAATTTCTTAAACAGGGCTTCCAATATCCGATGCCGGCTGTCAGGCCTCACTTCCTTCGGGGAGTCCAGGGGAAGGCAAAAAGCAGAATGCGGTTGCCCACCTGGCTTTGCGCTAGGGAGTCAAAAAGCAGGTCTGTTTTCTCAGGTTCTTTCGAAGCGTATGCCATCGGACTTTTGTCCGGTGGCTTTTTTCGTGTGCCTGCGCCTTGCCCGGGAAGATATCAGAGCCCTTTCTCCTATTTGTATTTTGAAGTTCCTTGTGCTAGTATGTTTGCCGTTGACTTAGAAGGTTTTTTAAGCTGCTTATGAAAAAATATGCAGCAGCAAAGGCATTTTTTAATTATCTTGGAGGAACCCTATGATAAAGGAAGACCTGGAGGCCATCCGGAAAAAGGCTGCCGAGCGGATTGCCGGTGCCGAGGGCACGGACAGCCTGAACGATATCCGTGTCGCCCTGCTGGGAAAGAAGGGCGAGCTGACCGGAATTCTGAAAGGAATGAAGGACGTAAGCCCTGAAGACCGGCCCGCTGTCGGCAAGCTCGTAAACGAGACCCGGGAGGAGATTGAAAAGCGGCTCTCTGAAGCCAAGGCCGAGTTTGAGAAGAAGGAGATGACTGCCCGTCTCTCGAGAGAGACCATCGATGTCACCCTTCCTGCTGACAGGAACCGCATCGGACATCCTCATCCCAATACGCTTGCCCTGCAGGAGATTGAGAAAATCTTTACCGGCATGGGCTATGAGGTCGTGGACGGGCCTGAGGTCGAGCGCGATTATTATAATTTTGAAGCTTTAAACATTCCGGCCAACCATCCGGCCAAGGACGAACAGGATACTTTCTATATTAATAAGGATATCCTCCTCAGAACCCAGACCTCCGGCGTGCAGGTCCGGCAGATGGAGCGGGGCAAGCTCCCCATCCGTATCATCGCTCCCGGCCGGGTTTACCGGGCGGACGAAGTCGACGCCACCCATTCTCCCGTTTTCCACCAGGTGGAGGGCATGGTCATCGACAAGGGTATCCGTTTCTCCGACCTTAAGGGAACGCTTGAGGAGTTCGCCAAGCAGCTCTTCGGAGCAGACACCAAGGTCAAGTTCCGGCCCCACCACTTCCCCTTCACGGAGCCGTCTGCTGAGATGGACGTCTCCTGCTTCAAGTGCGGGGGCAAGGGCTGCCGATTCTGCAAGGGCGAGGGTTGGATTGAAATCCTCGGATGCGGCATGATGCACCCTAAGGTCCTTCGCATGAGCGGGGTGGACCCGGACGAGTACACGGGCTTTGCTTTCGGCGTCGGCCTGGAGCGGATTGCCCTCCTCAAGTACGAGATTGACGACATGCGCCTCATGTACGAAAACGACACGCGCTTCTTGGACCAGTTCTGACAGTCTGGAAAATGTCAAACAAAAATTGTTGCGCGAATAGCGTTTTCGGAAAGGATTATTACTAATGAAAACCTCACTTGAATGGATCCGGGCCCTGGTACCCGGCCTGACGGTAAGTCCAAAGGAATACTGCGACCGCATGACCATGTTCGGACAGAAGGTCGAGTTCTATACGGATTTCGGCAAGGACCTTGACAAGATTGTCATCGGAGAGATCAAGTCCATTGAAAAGCACCCCGATGCGGACCATCTGGTCATCTGCCAGGTGGACGTGGGACAGGACTCCCCGATTCAGATTGTGACCGGGGCTCCCAATACTTCAATCGGCATGAAGGTGCCTGTCGTTTTGGACGGCGGGCGCGTTGCCGGCGGCCATGACGGGACAAAGACCGAGGGCGGCATCAAAATCAAGAAGGGCAAGCTCCGCGGTGTCGAATCCGACGGTATGATGTGCTCGATAGAAGAACTCGGTTCTTCCCGGGACCTTTTCCCGGATGCCCCTGAGAGCGGCCTCTATCCCCTGCCCGCTGACGCTCCGGTCGGAGAGGACTGTGTCCACTACCTCGGTCTCGACGATGTCGTTGTTGACTATGAGATTACATCAAACCGCGTTGACTGCTTTGCCCTCCTTGGAATAGCAAGAGAAGCAGCCTGCGCCTTCAATCTGCCGTTCAAGCCTGACAAGGTCACACAGACCGGAAACGTCGGAAATGTGGAAGACGATATTACGGTTGAGATCCGGAACAAAGAGCTCTGTTCCCGCTATACGGCAAGAGAAGTGAAGGACGTCCATATTGCTCCCTCACCTGAGTGGATGCAGCGGCGCCTCCGTTCTCAGGGAATCCGTCCCATCAACAATATTGTCGACATCACGAATTATGTCATGGTGGAGTATGGCCAGCCCATGCACTCCTATGATTATGACAAGATTGCCGGGAAAAAGATTGTCGTAAGAAATGCTGCAGAGGGAGAGAAATTTACGACCCTCGACGGACAGGAGCGGACTCTTGATGACCGCATGCTTGTGATCTGCGACGGGGAGAAGGCCGTCGGCATTGCAGGCATCATGGGCGGCGAGAACTCCATGATTACGGACGACGTGAAGACGGTCCTCTTCGAGGCCGCTACATTTGACGGGACAAATATCCGCCTTTCTTCTAAGCGTCTGGGCATGCGGACAGAAGCTTCCGGCATCTTCGAAAAGGGCCTTGACCCCAACAATGCGATTCTCGCCATGAACCGGGCCTGCCAGCTGGTTGAAGAGCTGGGTGCCGGCACCGTGGTGAAGGGCGTTGTCGATATCTACGAAAACCCGGTGAAGGAGAAACATATCCCCTTCGAACCGGACAAGTACAATGCCTTCCTGGGTACGGACATCCCGGCCGAGACAATTAAGGAATATTTCGAGCGGGAAGAACTGAAGGTGGAAGGGAATGATGTCACGATTCCCACCTTCCGTCAGGACCTGGAAGAGTTTGCAGACCTGGCTGAAGAAGCAGCCCGCTTCTATGGCTATGACAGGATTCCCACGACCCTGCCGAACGGCGGGGCGGCTATGGGCGGCATCGCAAAGAAGGAGAGGGTGGCAAACCTGGCAAGAGAGGTGGCCCGTTTCTCCGGCTTCTCCGAGGCGATGACATTCTCCTTCGAGAGCCCCAAGGTCTTCGACAAGCTCCTGCTTGCTGCGGATGATCCGGCAAGAAAGACCGTTACGATTTCAAATCCCCTGGGAGAAGATTTCTCTGTCATGCGGACTTTGGCTGTAAACGGCATCCTTACGTCCCTTGCCACGAACTACGGGCGGCGGAATCCGGACGCAAGACTCTTCGAGATTGCAAAGATTTATAACCCGAAGGCACTTCCCGTTACGGAACAGCCGGATGAACGCGAGCAGTTCACGGCCGCCTTCTACGGGGAAGGAGACTTCTACACCATGAAGGGCGTGGCTGAGGAATTCTTAGAGCAGGCCGGCCTTAATGGCAAGATTACCTGCGATCCTGCTTCGAATATCCCTTACCTGCATCCTGGCCGGCAGGCCAATATCGTCTATGACGGAAAGGTTTTAGGGTTCCTTGGAGAGATTCACCCCACGGTGGCTGCCTCCTACGGAATCAAGGACAGGGCATATTACCTTGACATCGACTTGCCCACAGTGGTTTCTTACGCGACATTTGACCGCAAGTATGAAGGCATTCAGAACTTCCCGGCATCCAGCCGCGATATTTCCATGCTTGTTCCGACAGGCATCACGGCCGGGCAGATTGAGGAAGTTTTCGAGAAGAACGGCGGTGCGCTTCTTGAAAACTACCGTCTCTTCGATATCTACGAAGGGGCCCAGGTGGGCTTGGGCCGAAAGTCCATGGCCTACTCCCTGACATTCCGGGCAAAAGACCGCTCCATTACGGACGACGATGTGAACCCCGTCATGGAGAAGATTGTAAATGCCCTCGGAGACCTCAAGGTAGAGCTTCGAAAATAAATGAAACGATTGGTCCTGCCGCTGCCCCTTCGGGGCAGCGGCAGGACGTGTGTATACGAAAAATGAATGTAGAAGATTTTGACTATGACCTGCCCGAAGAGCTGATTGCCCAGGACCCTCTGGAGAAGCGGGACGCCTCCCGCCTCATGGTCCTCGACAAGAATACGGGCGAGTTTTTTCACAGGACCTTTGACGATATCAAGGAGTATCTGCACCCCGGGGACTGCCTGGT
>JAZASQ010000008.1:0-32882 GCA_036343235.1 Lachnospiraceae bacterium | reverse complement strand
GGCCGGGTCCGGATTCGCTTCGGCTGGGATGGCTATTTTTGTGCGAACGTGAAGAATGTTGTCGGGATTCCGCCCCTTGCCTTCTCCCTGGTCACTTCCGAATGAAAATCTTTCCGTGCTTTCAAATGACCGCATGCCTGGATAGAGAGGACATGCGGCTTCTTTTGATTCCGGAATGATTGTAGAAGAAAAAGTGATGGCTTTCCTGATTTTCTCCTGACAATCCCACAGGCATGTGCTATGATGAGGAAACGGAAGGATGAAAAAAAGTTTCTTGAAGGCAGAGCATGACGCACAGACAGTTCATTGAAAAACTCGAGGACACGCCGGTCATTGCGGCGGTCAAGTCCGATGAAGATCTCAGCGCGGCCCTGACGGAGACGGACATCGGGATTCTTTTCGTTCTGTACGGGGACGTCGTCACCCTTCCGGATATTGTCACAAAGATCCGAAAAGCCGGACGGAGCGCCTTCGTCCACATCGACCTGGTCTCCGGTCTCTCTGTTAAGGACGAGGCAGCGGTGGACTATGTGAAGCGCTTCACGGAAGCGGATGGCATCATTACGACGCGGTCCAATATTTCGGCCCATGCAAGGGAAATCGGTCTCAACACCGTTCTCCGCTTCTTCGTTATCGACTCCAAGGCCGTGAACAATATCAAACGACTTGCGAACGAGCACGTGCAGCCGGACGTCATCGAGATTATGCCCGGCGTCGTATCGCCGGACATCATCACGGAGATTGACGGCCTCTCCCGGGTGCCTGTCCTTGCAGGCGGCCTTGTGCGGACCCGGGAAGAGTGCATGAGGGCGCTTAAGGCCGGGGCGACAGCGGTCTCTACAACAAACCGGGATTTATGGAAGGCTTGATTCCTTTTCATAGGGGACAAATGCAAGAAACGCGGCCATAGTTCCATTTTCTCGCCTTGCCACTCTCTGCTCAGCCTGAACCAGGGGTACAAATGCAAGAATCGCGGCCGTAGTTCCATTTTCTTGCCTTACTACCTTCAGTCTTGCCTGCACCAGGGGTACAAATGCAAGAATTGCGGCCATAGTTCCATTTTCTTGCCTTACCACTCTCTGTCTTGCTAGAATCTGGGGGACAAATGCAAGAATCAGGTCCGTAGTTCCATTTTCTTGCCTTACCACTCTCTGTCTTGCTAGAATCTGGGGGACAAATGCAAGAATCAGGTCCGTAGTTCCATTTTCTTGCCTTACCACTCTCTGTCTTGCTAGAATCTGGGGTACAAATGCAAGAATCGCGGCTATAGTTCCATTTTCTTGTCTTGCCACTCTTTGTCTTGCTAGAATCTGGGGTACAAATGCAAGAATCGCGGCCAAAGTTCCATTTTCTTGCCTTACCACTCTCTGTCTTGCTAGAATCTGGGGTACAAATGCAAGAATCGCGGCCAAAGTTCCATTTTCTTGCCTTACCACTCTCTGTCTTGCAAGAATCTGGGGTACAAATGCAAGAATCGCGGCCATAGTTCCATTTAGCAGACATACCGGAAACAAGCAGCACGCAGTGCGTGCCGAAATAATTTGCCCGGAAACAGACTCCGGGCGGGGGTTATATTATTCATAAGGGGGAAAAATAATGAGTGCAAAGTATGTAATGGCGCTGGATGCCGGCACGACAAGCAACCGCTGCATCCTCTTCGACCGGCAGGGCAATATGTGCTCCGTGGCCCAGAAGGAATTCCGGCAGATCTATCCGCAGCCGGGCTGGGTCGAGCACGACCCCAAGGAAATCTGGTCCACCCAGCTGGGCGTTGCCGTAGAAGCCATGGGGAAGGTCGGGGCCCAGGCCTCGGACATTGCGGCCATCGGCATCACGAACCAGCGGGAGACGACCATCGTATGGGACCGGGAAACCGGCGAACCCGTCTACAATGCCATTGTCTGGCAGTGCCGCCGGACAAGCGAGTACGCGGACAGCCTGAAGGAGCGCGGTCTCACGGACATGATCCGGGACAAGACCGGCCTCATCATCGATGCCTATTTCTCGGCGACGAAGATCCGCTGGATCCTTGAAAACGTGCCCGGGGCCCGGGAAAAGGCGGAAGCCGGCCAGCTTCTTTTCGGTACGGTTGAGACCTGGCTCATATGGAAGCTGACGGAAGGCCGGGTCCATGTGACGGACTACTCCAACGCCGCCCGGACCATGCTCTTCAACATCAATACTCTGGACTGGGACGACGACATCTTAAGAGAACTTGAGATTCCCCGCTCCATGCTGCCCACCCCCATGCCGTCATCAGCGGTCTACGGGGAGGCGGACCCCAAGTTCTTCGGCGGCCCCATCCCCATCGGCGGGGCAGCAGGCGACCAGCAGGCAGCCCTTTTCGGCCAGACCTGCTTCACGGAAGGCGAAGCCAAGAACACCTACGGCACCGGCTGCTTCCTCCTCATGAATACAGGCGAAAAGCCGGTCTTCACGAAGAACGGGCTTCTCACCACCATCGCCTGGGGCATTGACGGAAAAGTAAACTACGCCCTCGAGGGCTCTGTCTTCGTGGCGGGGGCTTCCGTTCAGTGGCTTCGGGACGAGCTTAGAATCATAGATTCCTCCGCGGATTCCGAATATATGGCGACAAGAGTCAAGGATACGAACGGCTGCTACGTTGTTCCTGCCTTCACGGGTCTCGGCGCCCCCTATTGGGACCAGTACGCCCGGGGCACGATTGTGGGTCTGACCCGGGGCTGCAACAAGTACCACCTGATCCGGGCCACCCTTGAAGGGGTTGACTATCAGGTGGCCGATGTCCTTTCCGCCATGGAAGAGGCTTCCGGGGTAGACCTGAAAGCCCTGAAGGTGGACGGCGGCGCTTCGAAGAACAACTTCCTCATGCAGTTCCAGGCCGATATCATCGGGGTTCCGGTCAACCGCCCTTCCTGCGTCGAAACCACGGCCATGGGGGCTTCCTACCTGGCCGGGCTCGCGGTCGGCTACTGGAAGAATAAGGCCGAGGTCATAAGCAACTGGAACATCGACGCGGTCTTCAAGCCTGAGATGTCCGCAGAAGACCGGGCCCGCCACATGAAGGGCTGGCACAAGGCCGTGAAATATGCGTCAGGGTGGGCAAAAGAGGATGACTAATATTTTCCCCCGCCTTGCCTGAAAACTGAAGTTTGCAGGCATTGCGTACGTCCTGCGTGCATCGCGCCTTTTAGAGGAAACTATTTTTTCGAAAATCGTTTATTTCCTCTTGCAATGGCTGTTGCGCGGGTGTATAGTACTTTTTAGTTGAATATTTGAGCTGAGATAAGGAGTCGGCTGAAGAAACGCAAAAAGCATTGCGTCTCTTTGCCGACTCCTTTTGTGGTTTGTGAAAGGAGAACTGCTGTGGTTTATGATGTGGTGATCATCGGTGCGGGCGTTACCGGGGCTGCCGTTGCCCGGGAACTGTCCCGCTACAAGGCTGAGGTGTGTGTTCTCGAGGCCGGAGAGGATGTATGCTCGGGCACATCCAAAGCGAATTCCGCTATTATTCATGCAGGATATGATGCGGAGCCCGGTTCCATGATGGCGAAGATGAACGTCCGGGGAAACGCTATGATGGACGACATCTGCCGGGACCTGGACATCCCCTTCCGCCGCAACGGTTCCTTCGTTGTCTGCCTCGATGAGAATGAAAAGGCCGGCATCCAGGCCCTTTACGACCGGGGCGTGAAAAACGGAGTGAAGGACATGGAAATCCTCTCCGGCGATGAGGCGAGAAAGCTCGAGCCCAATCTCACACCCGACGCTGTCTGCGTCCTTTACGCGAAGACCGCCGGCATCATCTGCCCCTTCAAGCTCAATATCGCAATGGCGGAGAACGCCAATGTGAACGGGGTCGACTTCCGCTTCAATACGAGGGTTGAGAACCTGAAGAAGGAAGAGGGGGTATGGAAGCTGCGCACGAATAATGGCGAGTACAAGGCCCGCTATGTCGTAAACGCAGCCGGTGTCTATGCCGATGTCTTCCACAATATGGTTTCAAAGAAGAAGATCCACATCACTCCGAGAAAGGGCGAGTACAATCTCCTGGACCGCAATGCCGGCGGCATCGTTGAGCGGACCATCTTCCAGCAGCCCACGAAGTACGGCAAGGGCGTCCTGGTTGCGCCGACCATCCACGGCAACGTCATCGTCGGGCCCACGGCTACGGATATTGAGAATAAGGAAGGCGTGAACACGACCCAGGAGGGTATCGACGAGCTGATCCAAAAGGCCACGAGATGCGTTCCGTCTCTTCCCATGAGACAGGTCATCACAGCCTTCGCCGGCCTCCGCGCCCATGAGGACCATCATGAATTCGTTCTCGGTCCGGTTGAAGAAGATGAGACCTTCATTGACTGCGCCGGCATCGAGAGCCCCGGCCTTACAAGCTCCCCGGCCATCGGCGAGTATATCGGCAATATGATGCGGGATATGATGCATCTTGAAAATAAGGAAAACTGGATTGCCACGAGAAAGGACATCCTGAATCCTTCCAAGCTCTCCATTGAAGAACGGAACGAGCTCATCAAAAAGGAACCTGCATACGGGCAGATCATCTGCCGCTGCGAGTCCGTGACAGAGGGCGAGATCATCGATGCGATCAGACGTCCCCTCGGTGCCCGGTCTCTTGACGGCGTAAAGCGTCGGACCCGGGCCGGCATGGGCCGCTGCCAGGCAGGCTTCTGCAGCCCCAAGGTCATGGAAATTCTCTCCCGCGAGTTGGGACTTCCCCTTGATGAAATCACGAAGTCCGGCGGAGAGTCCAGAATCGTGTTTGAAAGAACGAAAGGGAAGGTATAAATGCATAATGCATAATTCATAATGCAAAGTGATAAATGCATAATGCATAATTCATAATGCATAATGATTTGTTGGCTCTGCTACAGATTTTGCATTATGAATTTTTAACTTGCAATTATGCATTATGAATTATGAATTGAATTATGCATTGTGGATTATGAATTGAATACATACGGATCGCGGAGCAATTATGAATTATGCATTATGAATTATGCATTCGCGTGACGGACATATAAGGAGAAACAATCATATGAAAGATTATGACATAGTTATCGTCGGCGGCGGTCCTGCAGGCCTTGCAGCAGCTGTTGCAGCAAAGAAGGCCGGAAACGACTCCATCCTCATCCTCGAGCGGGACAAGGAGCTGGGCGGCATCCTGAACCAGTGCATCCACAACGGCTTCGGCCTCCATACATTTAAAGAAGAGCTGACCGGCCCCGAGTACGCATGGCGCTTCATTCAGCAGGTCCTGGATCTGGGCATCGAATACAAGCTGAACACCATGGTCATGGACATTGCTCCGGACCGGACCGTCACAGCTATGAACAAGGAAGACGGCATGTTCCGGATTCCTGCCAAGGCAGTTATCCTTGCCATGGGCTGCCGGGAGCGGCCGAGAGGGGCTCTGAACACGCCCGGCTACCGGCCTGCCGGCATCTTCTCCGCAGGAACGGCCCAGCGCCTTGTAAACATTGAAGGCTACATGCCCGGCCGGGAAGTTGTAATCCTCGGCTCCGGTGATATAGGCCTCATCATGGCCCGCCGGATGACCCTCGAAGGGGCCAAGGTCAAGGTCGTTGCAGAAGTAATGCCTTATTCCGGCGGCCTGAAGCGGAACATTGTCCAGTGCCTTGACGACTTCGGAATTCCCCTGAAGCTCTCCCACACGGTTGTCGACATCGAGGGCAAGGAGCATATCAAGGCTGTCACGATTGCAGAAGTCGGCCCGGACCGGAAGCCCATCCCCGGCACGGAAGAGCGCTACACCTGCGATACCCTGCTCCTGTCTGTCGGCCTGATTCCGGAGAACGAGCTCTCCCAGAAGGCCGGCGTCGAGATGAGCCGGATTACGAACGGACCCTTAGTAAATGAGTCCCTGGAGACCAATATCCCCGGCGTCTTCGCCTGCGGCAATGTCCTCCATGTCCACGACCTCGTAGACTACGTTTCCGAGGAGGCGACCCGGGCCGGGGCCAACGCCGCTGCCTTCGTCGCGGACGGCTGCAGGGAAGAAAAGCCCGCCCATCCCATCACGCTGCATGCGACGGACGGCGTCCGCTACACGGTGCCTTCCACCATCGATACGGACCGCATGACGGACCAGCTGACGGTCCGCTTCCGGGTCGGCGCTATATACAAGAACGCCTACGTTTCCATCTACTACGGCGACGAGCGCGTCCGCCACGTGGGCAAGCGCATCATCGCTCCCGGCGAGATGGAACAGGTCATTCTCCTGAAGGACGACCTGAAGAAGCACCCGGACCTTTCCGACATTACGATCAAGATTGAGCAGGAATGAGCTTTTGAGGCGTCATGAATAATATAGAGCCGCTGTATTTCCGTGATATATATGTATGACAGAAATATAACGGCGGACTGGAGTGAGAGATATGATAGAAAAGAAAGAACTGACCTGCATCAACTGCCCCATGGGCTGCCAGCTTTCGGTCGAGCTCGAGGACGGCGTTGTGAAGAGCGTTACAGGAAATACCTGCCCCAGGGGCGATGCCTATGCAAGGACCGAGGTCATCAATCCCGTGCGGACCGTGACGTCGACCTGCATTGTAGCGGACGGGGACAAGCCCAGGGTTTCGGTGAAGACGGCTTCCCCGATTCCCAAGGGAAAGATTGACCTTGTCATGAAGGAAATTAATGAAGTCCGTGCTGAGGCCCCCGTGAAGATCGGGGACGTGCTGGTGAAGGATACCGCCGGCACCGGCGTTGATGTCATTGCGACAAGAAATATTGAAAAGATTGCCTGAGAAGCCTTTTGCAAGAGGGATAAAGGGATAGAGAAAGGGCCTGTGCCGGGAGAGCCGTCGGGGGACGGTTTGGCACAGGCCTTTTCGCATACATATACGGGCTTTATGTTACATAAGGTGCTCAGGTTGGTCAAACAGCCTGCCGTCCCTGGGCCTATGGCTCCTTCTCTTGCATTTCTCCCCTAGGTCGAAGCCGAAAAAAGGCTTGAAAGGAGGAACTGCGGGCCTATAGTTCCTTTTCTTGCATTTGTCCCCTACGGCATAGCAGGAAAAAGGCTTGAACGGAGGAACTGCGGGCCTATGGCATCATTTCTTGCATTTATCCCCTAAGTCGCGGCCAGAAAAAGGCTTGAAAAGTGGAATTGCGGGCCTATGGCATCATTTCTTGCATTTATCCCCTAAGTCGCGGCCAGAAAAAGGCTTGAAAGGAGAAGCTGCGGGCCTATGGCTGCTTTTCTTGCATCTGTCCCCTACGACATAGTAGGAAAAAGGCTTGAAAGGAGAAACTGCGGGCCTATAGATTCTTTTTTTGCATTTGTCCACTAAGTTGAAGGCGGGGCAGCACGCAATGCGTGCTGCCCCGCCTCCTGTATTTGCTGCTGTTCTATATGGCTTTAGCTCACTGCTTCCAACTCCGCACCTCATCAGCGAGCCATGCAGCGAGCGGTTCTATACCTTCACCCGTCTTCGCGGAGACGGGGAAAATCGGGATTCCGGCATGGCGCTTGTGGATGGCTTCCGTTGCCGCATCCATGTCAAAGTCGAAGACTGGGGCCGCATCAATCTTGTTGATGACGACGCAGTCGGATTTTTCAAACATAAGGGGGTATTTGAGGGGCTTATCGTCTCCCTCCGGCAAGGCCAGGATGCAGAGGTTCTTCGAGGCACCGGCATCAAACTCCGCCGGGCAGACGAGATTCCCCACGTTTTCAAGGATCACAAGGTCATAGTCCCCGGGCAGCTCCCGCATGCCCTGCCTCGACATATCCGCATCGAGGTGGCACATGCCGCCCGTATGCAGCTGGACGGAATCATAGCCCGCTGCCGCAATAGTCTTCGCATCCACGTCCGAATCGATGTCCGCCTCCATGACGGCCACGCGGATATCTTTCGGGAGTTCCTTCAGCAGAGCAAGTATTGTCGTGGTTTTCCCGGACCCGGGAGAGGACATGACATTGAGATAGAAGGTCCCCTTTTTCTTCAGTTCATCGCGAAGAACATTTGCATCCGCGTCATTGTCCGCCAGGATGCTCTCCTTTAAATCTATAATCTTCACTGTCTCTTCGTTCATATGTTTTCAGCCGTTTCCGGTCCTTTCTCTGTACTGATAGCGCATAGGTTCATATGCAGTCCTGTGCTTAAATTCCCTTTTTCATTTCTTCCCGAAGCCACTTCGCCCAGGCATCAATGCCTTCTCCTGTCTTTGCGCTGACGAAGAAGATTTTCGCAAAAGGATTCCGCTCGTGGATGCGCTCCACTACGGCCGCGTCGTCGAAGGGGAAATACTCCTTTGTGTCGATTTTATTAATAATGACAGCCTGGCAGACTTCAAACATCAGGGGGTACTTCAGAGGCTTGTCGTCCCCTTCCGGCACGGAAAGAATGCAGACATTCCGGTGGGCTCCGGTGTCGTCCTCGGCCGGGCATACCAGGTTTCCGATATTTTCAAGGAAAATAATATCAAGCCCTTTTGTATCAAAAGCCTTCAGGGTATCGCTCGTCATCTTCGCGTCCATGGCGCAGCGGCCGGCCGTATGGACCTGGATCGTCGAAACTCCGGCCTTTTCCATGGTCTCGGCGTCGACTTCGGCCTCAATATCGGCCTCCATGACCCCGATTTTTATATTATTCTTTTTCAGTGCCTCTATGGTCTTCAGAAGCACCGAGGTCTTGCCGGCTCCCGGGGAGGCCATCATGTTGACAAGGAAGGTTCCCTGCTCCTTCATCTCCCGCCGGGTGTCCTCGGCAATGCGGTCATTTACGGTCCCGACCGCTTCATGTACTTCTATCGTTCGAAATGTTCCCATAGCTGGTCTCCTCATATCTATTCCATATTTTCGACTTGTACCAGGGCTTCATTCTCAGTTTTCATAGCCTTATTAAGTACAAGAATTGAAATAACAACAATATCCAGTATTCCTGCTGTCACAAAAAATGTCGATGTGCTGATAAAAGAAACTCCTATACTGACTATGAATGATGCAACCGGTGTTGCAGCAACTCCTACTGCGGTTGAAATAGATGCCGCTCTGGCAATATACTGACGATCAACTTTTTTCATAAAAATAACACTCATAAGACTGGTACCTGCTGATACACACATTCCCAGAATTATGCTTGCAATTGCAAGTACAGTATATACCATCAGCGGATTGGTATAAAAGGGTTTAAAAACAATGAGTATCAAATAGAATAATCCTGTTCCAATACCGCATATAAAAGATAAAAGTCTGTCAGATATTTTGGCAGAGATATAAGGGAATGTCACAGAACCAAGCAGCATTCCAACAGTTACAGCTATTGAGAGTACTGACAAGGCTCCTGCCCCACTATTCAGAACTTCCGAAGCCATCGGTGCCTGTAAACTGTTCAGAGGAACCAGTATTACATTCAGGAATATTGTATAGAGCATAAAAAATCTCATCACACTGTCTTTAGAAACATACCCAAATCCATCTTTAAGATTCTTAAAATATTCGCTTGCATTAAACCTGGTCTTTTCAGCATCTTTTTCCCCGGAATTAACAAATGCAATTATAAGTGCAGACAGGACAAATGTAGCCATATCTATATATAAAGCTCCTGAAGTTCCAACTGCTGCAATTATTCCGGCAGCACATCCCATTCCAATCAGCTGTACTATAGAACTAAGGGTACTGCTAAGTGACATTCCAAATGAATATACCTTTTCATCCAGTACTCTTGGAATAAGCGAAGTATTGGCCGGTCCTCTGAATGCCTCAACGGTGGATATTATCAGATTGGTAATAATCAGCATCCATGCCTGTAAAAATCCAAGCAAAAAAGCTGTAGCAACAAATCCGACGCACAAGCATCTGATGATATCTGTAATAATCATGATTCTCTTCTTATTTCGGCCTTCTACCCAGACTCCCGCAAGCGGAGTAATAAACACTGTCGGCAATGTATTCACTGCATAAATAAGTGCAGACCAGGATGCACTCTTTGTAAGTTCATACGTTATCCATGTTGCAGCAATCGCATCTATCGAATCTCCAAAGCGATTAATTAGTGCTGCCGACATCATTTTCACATACTCCGTCTGCGACAGTACATCGCGGTAACCAACCTTCTGCTCCATAACTTGTCCCCATCTTAAAAACTATTACGCACAATTGCTGATACAGGCAACAGCACCTGTTTCATTATCCTAACATAAACAGCCCCAGATTCCTACAAAGTGAAAACATTGTAGGTTTTTCCCCTTTCGTATAAAAAGAAAAAATGATAATGTAAACGGGAAATAGAGCATACACCGGTCCTGTGTAGCTGCCGGCTGCCTGTTTTTCGTTCAAAGCCTTTGTACAGGAGGTTCCCATGGCATCGAAAGAATTGAAATACGCTGCAGTTGCCGCTGTTGCCGCATTCGCCGGCGCGAAGTTCTACAAGGACCACGTCGAATACAAGTCCTACTCCCGCATAGGGGAAATCAAGCACGGGCGGGCGAGAGGCCCCATCACGGACGGCTGCCTCGTCCTTGAAGGCGGCGCCCTCCGCGGCCTCTACACATCCGGGGTGACGGATTGCCTGATGGAACACGGCATCAATCTGCAGACTGTCATCGGAGTCTCCGCCGGAGCCCTGAACGGGGTCGGCTATATCACGAGACAGATTGGCCGGTCTGCCCGCTTCAATCTTTCAAACCGCTACAACCGCCGCTACTTCGGCATAGAAGCCTTTCTTCGGAACCGCAGTCCCTTCGGCTTTGACTACATGTTCTCCGACAAAGTAAATGTCGAAGCCCTGGACTGGAAGGCCTTTAATTCATCCTCCCGTCGTTTCGTCGCCGTGGCCACGGATATCGCCACCGGCAAGCCGGCCTACCTGGAGAAGAAAAATGTCTCGGATATGGACAAGGCCATCCGGGCTTCAGCCACGATGCCTATTCTCTCGGCTTCCGTATATCTGGACGGCCACCGCTACTTAGACGGGGGCTGCTCCTGCAATATTCCCTACCAGTGGGCCCTGGACCAGGGCTATGAAAAAGTCGTCGTCGTCCGCACCCGGTCGCGCGGCTTCCACAAGGACGCCAGCGGTGCCACGGATTCCGTCTACGACGAGCTTCTGTCCCGCCGCTATGCCGCCCGGCCGAACCTGCTTCGGGCCCTCCGGAATTCCGATGAGCGCTACAACCGCGAATGTGACCGTCTTGAGCGTCTCGAGGAAAAAGGCCGTGTCTTCTGCATCGCGCCTTCCATCCCTCCCCGGGTCGGCCGCATGGACCCGGACATCGAGAAGATCGGCGACCTCTACATGCTGGGCCACGCCGACGCGGAAGCCGCAATTCCGGCCCTGCGGAAGTATCTCGGAATGGAACCCGAGAAAGCGAAGGATTGAACATTTCTATGACTAATAAAAGCCCTGCCGCGCGGCGGGGCTTTTTGTATATGAAAAGGCCTGTGCCAAACCGTCCCCCCGACAGCTCCCCCGGCACGTGGTGGGCTTTTGTTCTAAATCAAGCTACAGGCCCAAGATCAGCAAGCCAGGTGGCGGACTATTGCTCTAAATCAAGCCATAGACCCAAGGCTCATCAGTCATGTGGTGGGCTTTTGTCTCAAAACATACTGTAAGCCCACAAACAGATGCAAGTTTGGTGGACTTTTGCTCAAAATCAAGCCATACGCCCAAAGGCCATTGCAAGTTTGGTGGACTTTTGCTCAAAATCAAGCCATACGCCCAAAGGCCATTGCAAGTTTGACGGACTTTTGCCCTAAGCCAAGCTATAGGCCCAAAGACCCGGCCCGCGGCCCGCACCTCAGGTGAAATCTTCCCAGTTCTCACTCAGATTCTCCCGGAAATAGGCAAGAATCTTCTCGGCATTGTCCGAATCGTGCTCGATTTCCCGCGAGTACCAGGCAGAAGTCTTCTTCAGGGACTCTCCGTTGGCGTAGGAAAGGAAGGCGGGCACCAGGGCCCCGCAGGCGATGAAGGCGCTCCAGACCGGCGTTTCACAGTCGTTGACTGCCTTCAGGAAGTAGCGGTAGATATAGTAGGCAAAAAGTCTTGAAAGCTCGACCGCGTGGGCATCCAGGAAGGCACCGAAGGTATCGTCACAATACCCGCAGTCGAAGACCTTCGTCTGCACTCCCTCCAGCTGCTTCTTCCACCGGTCAGTGAGAATTGAAAGATTCTCCCGCATGAAGAGGCAGAGGTCCTGCAGGCTGACGAGCAGAGGCATTTCGTCTATAGTCCGGAAATCTTCGAAACCGGTCAGCAGCTGCACAAAAATATCTTCATCGAATTTGAAAGCGTACTCGGGAGCTGCATCGTTAATAGAAGGCTGCAGGAGATATGTCCGGTCCAGAAGGTCCAGGATATGGACGTCCAGAGGAGCGGCCTCATCGAATGCCTTTGCCGAAAGGATGGTATTTCTGGTCTTTGCCAGCATGTTCAGCACTGCGTCGCTGCTGTCCGTCGGGGCATCCGGATAGGTTTGCCCGGATATTCCGGCAGGATTTTTTGCAGCCGGCCTGTCTTCGGCGTCCTGTTCAGATCCGGTTGTCGACAAGATCTGCTGGTCCGTACCGCCTTCCGAAGCAGAAGCATTCACCGGTGTCTCAAATACGAGCCGCACGGCTTCCGGACAGGAAACGGACGGGGACCGCTCGGCAAAACCGTCGTACTCTTCTGTATTGAAGGGGTGTTCCCGGCAGGTTTCCGATGTGTGCTCGTATCCGAGAGTGATACGCAGGCGGCAGAGACCGTCCTCCTGCAGGTAGGGACAGTTCTTCCCGTTCAGGGCAAATGTCGTGCAGGAGGTGCCGGTAAAGAGGCCGGCGTCGTCCAGCGCATCCCGCCCGTCCGTGCCGTCTGTGTGCGGGGCCTCGCCACAGGGCTCGGCCCCGGTCCCTTCTCCTTCCGCCGCGGAAGCACTATCCAGCGGCTTTCCGTCGACCCGCATCCATTTCCTCAGCTCATCTCCGAACTCTCCGGACACTGTCCTGTAGTAGGCGGCCGTCTCATCATCTATATCGATGTCCCACTCCATGCAGCAGTTCTCGGGGCAGTCACCGGCCAGGCAGACCAGATTTTTTCCATAAGAAGGCTCCAGCAGTTTTTCAGGCATTCAGATCTCCCATCCGCCAAAGGGCAGAAAACAAGGGCAGAGACTGTAAACACTGTGCAGGCTCTGTCCGAAGTAAATGGTTTATATTATTCTCATTTCAGTGTCCCGCCCTTCCCGGCCACCTTCAGGAAGGCGTCCTCAACGGAGACGCCGGGCTTGTATTTATGGCGTTTCAGCAGGAGGGTGAGGGCCCTGGCCACCCGGGGGTCAAACTGGGTCCCTGAGCACTTCTGAATCTCCGCTATAGCTTCTTCTTTCGTCAGGGCATCCTTGTAGGAGCGCTGCCCGGTCATTCCGTCATAGGCGTCCGCGGCCCCGATGATGCGGGCTTCCAGCGGGATTTCCTCCCCCTTCAGTCCCTCCGGGTAGCCGGTTCCGTCATAGCGCTCGTGGTGGTAGTGGGCACCGACCGCGATTTCCGGCATTTCCTCTATGCGGGAGAGAATCCGGTATCCGATTTCCGTGTGCTCCTGCATTTTCACCATTTCTTCCGGCGTATATTTTCCTTCCTTCAGGACGACGTCTTCGTCAACGCCGACGATGCCGATGTCGTGAACGATGCCCATGCAGTAAATCCGGTACTGCATGTTCCGGGACAGGCCCATTTCCTTGGCGATCAGGGAGGAGAGATAGGCCACGTTTTCCGTGTGGTACTGTTTGTCCGTTGTGACCGCGTCAATGGTCTCGGCCAGGGAGGCGATGATCTGTTTTGACAAGAGCTCGCTTCGCTCTTCCTTTTTCATGACCTCGGTTGTTTTTGCGGCGACTTCCCGCGACAGGGAATTCCTCTTTTCTTCCAGCTCGGCTTTCTTCTTTTCCAGCTCGTTATAATTCGGGGACACAACGGTGAAGAGGGCCAGGATCATTCCGATGGCCGGCGACACATTCGCAAGCAGGATGTCCGGGAAGAAGAAGGCCTGCATGAAGGGGCCGATTGCCGAAAAAAGGAGAATCAGCAGCAGTACAACTTTCGTCCCCCGGCTGAAGACATGCCGATAGGTGATGATGAGAATAATAGAAACCAGGATGGCCAGCAAAGGGGCGATGTATACAAGCCAGTAAAGGGGGCCATGGACATAGCTGCCCTTGGGGAAGCGGCAGATGATCCCGGTCGGCACATTGACAAGGGCCAGCACGAGAAAGATAAACAGGACGACCTTGACTCCGAAGAGGAGTCTCGGGTAGGTCGGCCGGCCCTTGATGAAGGCGAGATTATATATGACAACCATGGCACTGGTCGTAAACAGGGTCATGTAGTAGAGCGTGTTTACAAGGACATTGACCCAGACCGGGACAGGCAGAAAGCTCATGGTCATGGAGCTTAAAAGGTCCAGGGCTGTCACGATGATCTCCGTCACCACCAGACGGCGCAGGGCGTCGTTGACCGCGGATTTGTTGTAATACTTGACCCGCAGGTAGGCGTAGATGAATATCATGAAGACGAGGGTGCCCGCCTCGTAATTTGTATTGTAGATATTAAGTCTCATGAGCGCCTTCCTCATTACGGGGCATTTCGTGCATGCGGTAGTCCGTGTCCTCGTCTATGAGCTGCAGCATGCAGTCAGCGATGCGGGGATTGAACTGGGTTCCCTTGCCATTCTCCACCTGCTCCCGGACCGCTTCCTGGGGCATGACGCCCCTGTAGGACCGGTAGGAGGTCATGGCGTCATAGGCGTCCGCCACAGCGATGATCTGGGCCTCGTAGGGAATTTCTCCTGCTGTCAGGCCGTCAGGGTAGCCCCGGCCGTCCTGCCGCTCGTGATGCCAGCGGGCCCCGGTGGAAATCTCGGGCAGGAGGGTGATCTTCGAAAGAATCTTGTAGCCGATGACCGGGTGCTGCTTCATAATGCCGTACTCTTCGTCTGTCAGCTTTCCGGGTTTATTAATAATCTTGTTCGAAACGCCGATTTTCCCGACGTCGTGGAGAAGGCCCATGACGTAGATATCTTCTTTCCGCTGTTCATCCATGCCCAGACGGTCGGCCAGCATGCGGGAGTAGGAGGCGACGCGGGCCGAATGACCGGACGTATAGCAGTCCTTGGCATCGATGGCGCTTGTCATGGCGTATGTCAGCTGCAGCGTCAGATTTTTGAGATGCCGCTCCGTTTCCCGCAGGGTCTTTGTATCTTCGTCCACCATCTGCTCGAGTTCCTCCTTCAGGCGGTCGAGGTTCTCAATCGTGGCCTTGAGCTCCTGATCATCCGGTGTTTCCATAGACAAAAGAACCATGAAGACCATGACCGTTCCGAAGTAGAAATTCGTGAGATAGGACCGGTAGAAAAGGAGCTGGCAGACAGGAAGCACAATGGTCAGAATCGTAAACAGCATGAGGATTGCAAACTGGTGCCGTGAATAGGCGGTCCGGTGGCGGATCAGGAGAAAGGCATTCTCAAAGAGGTAGAAGGCCGCGAAGAGAAGAATCAGGGAAAATGCCGGGCCGGAGATATAGGTCCCGTCCGGGCCAAACGAGAAGAAATACCCGGCAGGAATATTGATAATGAGCAGGGCGAGATAGACCGCGAAGATATACTGATTGAATTTCAGGGCGGAGACCTTCTTCTGCCGGTCTTTATAATGGAAGGAAGTGCAGTAATAGAGGAAAATATAGGCTGTCAGGGTGCAGGAAAAGAAGTAGGCCGTATTGAAGAGGTAAAGGAAGAATACCGGCCAGCCGGAATTGATGGCCCAGGCCCCGAGGACATCGTTGAAGTCCGCTGCGCTGAGGCAGATTACGAGGCGCAGAAACTCCCGGTTCTGGTCTGTCTCCATGGCGTACTTGATGCGCATATAGATGGAGATGAACAGAAGGACGAAAAAAGCGAGGACCTCAAAATCAGCTATATACATGGCATTCCCTTGCCTTCCCGTAGACACATGACTAATATAGAGCAGGACATATTCGGCGGATTGTCCCTTGCAGGCGGCCGCCGCATCAGATATACTTGCAAAACTGTCCTGCAAACATACTTATGATTAGTATACCATCTTTGGGGGCGGTTTGACAGGTCTGCTACAATCAAAAAGGTCCGATTGGCCCTCAATTAATGTAAAAATTTCTTTACCATTATTATAGAAGGAAATGATTCATGACACAATTCGCCCATATTCTGGTATCCGCCCTGCCGGACACGATTATCGATACCGTGAAGCTTCTGCCTTTCCTCTTCGTCACCTACCTTGTGATGGAGTGGCTGGAGGAGAAGGCCGAGAACAAGTCCATCCACCTTCTCGGAAGGTTTTCTGCTGCCGCCCCCCTCGTCGGGGCGGCTGTAGGCGTCGTCCCCCAGTGCGGCTTTTCAGCAGCTGCCGCCAGCCTCTATTCCGGCGGCCTGATCACGGCAGGAACCCTCATCGCTATCTTCCTGTCCACCTCGGACGAGATGCTGCCCATCCTGCTTTCCGCCAAGGCTCCGGCAGCCACGATCGGAAAGATTCTTCTGGCCAAGTTCCTCCTGGGCATGGTTTCCGGCTTTGCCATTGACTGGATCTACCGCCTGATCCGAAAGCGCAAGGCCTTCATCCGGGGAACCGCTGTAGAAGAGAATGAAGAAAACCGCATCCACGAGCTCTGCGAGAACGACCACTGCGGCTGCGAGGAAGAGGGGCATTCGCCCGTTGTTTCGGCCCTGAAGCACACAGGGAAGATTACATTATTCATATTCATCATCACCTATGTCGCCGCTGTCCTTGTCGAGTCCTTCGGAGAGCAGTCCGTGGCGGCCTTCCTGCAGTCGAACCAGGTCCTCGGAATCCTGATTTCCGGCGCCATCGGCCTCATTCCCAACTGCGGCGCCTCTGTCCTGATCACGACCCTGTATCTCGACTCCCTGATCAGTGCAGGGCAGATGATGACCGGCCTGCTTGTCGGCGCCGGCGTCGGCCTCCTCGTCCTCTTCCGGACGAACCGCCGTCACATGGCCACAAACTTCAAACTCCTCGCCCTGACCTACGCGACGGG
Source organism: Lachnospiraceae bacterium (assembly GCA_036343235.1). Lineage (GTDB taxonomy): Bacteria > Bacillota > Clostridia > Lachnospirales > Lachnospiraceae > RUG306. The sequence goes on along the minus strand of JAZASQ010000008.1, from coordinate 15,850 downwards.
CGTCTTCTGGGGAGCAATCATAGAAATCCTGGGACTTACGTTCTGAGATACGGTCAAGGCGCAAAACAGGCAGTTCTTTGCAAATGGCACCCCTTTTCCGGATACACGGGGCGCAGAACAGGCAGTTTTTTGCAAACGGCACCCCTTTTCTAGATGCCCCGGGTCGCAAAACAGGCAGTTTTTTGCAAACGGCGCCCCATACAATAAATTTGTGAAACAGAAAGGATGCGACATGTCCACAACTGAGAACAAGAAGCCGTCCCTGGGCGAACTCTTCTGGGCCTTCGCCAAGGTGGGGGCCATGACATTCGGCGGCGGCTACGCCATGCTGCCCATCATCTCGAGAGAGCTCTGCGAGAAGCGGGACTGGGTGACAGAGGCCGAGATCATGGACTACTTCGCCATCGGCCAGTGCACACCCGGTGTCATCGCGGTAAATACCGCCACATTCACGGGCCGCAAGCTGCGGGGAAATCTCGGAGGCATCATTGCCTCCCTGGGCATTGTCTTTCCTTCCCTCGTCATCATCACGATTATCGCCTCCCTGATCAGGAACTTCGCCTCCCTGCAGCCTGTGCAGGACGCCCTGGCCGGCATCCGGGTCTGCGTCTGCGTCCTGATTCTGAACGCCGTCATCAAGATGTGGAAGTCAGCTGTCGTTGACGTCCCCTCCCTCATCATGTTCATCCTGATCTTCCTGGCCTCTGTCTTCTTCAACACTTCGCCCATTCTCATGGTCGTTGCCGCCGGCGTCTGCGGAGTCCTTCTCAAGGCCCGGAAGAAAGAGGCCGCTGCGCAGGACGGAAAGAATACAGCAGCAAAGCCTGCTGAAAAGTCCGGAAAGGAGTCTGACTGATGGAAGAACTCGTCCTCTATGCCCGCCTCTATTGGGAATTCTTCAAGACCGGTCTCTTCGCTATCGGCGGGGGCATGGCCACGGTTCCCTTCCTGCAGGACATTTCGAAGAAGACCGACTGGTTTACGTCCGCAGATCTTGCAAATATGATCGCGGTCTCCGAATCCACCCCCGGCCCCATCGGCATCAATATGGCGACGTACGTCGGCTACACAACGGGTTCGACCCTGGCCGGCTCCACGCCCTTCATTGACGCCCTGCTCGGGGTTATCGGAGCTGTCATCGCCACAATCGGCCTGATCACGGCCCCGGTCATCATTATTCTCATCATTGCGAAATTCCTGGAGCAGTTCCGGGACAATAAGTATGTGAATGCCGCCATGTACGGCCTTCGGGCTGCATCCGTGGCCCTGATCGCTGCCGCGGGGGTTTCCATTATTCTCATCTCCATCTTCCGGATTCAGAATATTTCCGACTGGCGCAGCGCTGTCATCGACGTCCGCTGCTTCATCCTGGCTGCCGTCGTCTTTGTCGCGACCCGCTATATCCCGAAGGTGAAGAAGTGGCATCCCATCATTTTCATCCTCCTCTCCGCCGCCATAGGGATCATTTTCCACATGAGTGTGTGAATTTTTTGAAAAATTTCCTTGCACCGGAGGCTTCTTGCGACTACTATTGATGAAACAGTCGTAAACGGCATTACAACCGGCACAAACGGCGTTATGATCGGGCCGAACGGCATTACAACCGGCACAAACGGCATTATGATCGGGCCGAACGGCATTACAACCGGCACAAACGGCATTATGATCAGGCTGAACGGTATTACAACCGGCACAAACGGCATATATGAATAATGAAAGGCAACCACAAATGGCAGAACAGAAGAACCCCATAGTCACCATCACCCTTGAGGACGGCCGCGTCATGAAGGCCGAGCTCTATCCGGACATTGCGCCCAATACCGTGAACAATTTCATCAGCCTCATCAACCACGGCTTCTACGACGGCGTCGGCTTCCACCGGGTCATCGAGGGTTTCATGCTGCAGGGCGGAGACCCGGACGGAAACGGGACCGGCGGCCCCGGCTACTCCATCAAGGGCGAGTTCACGAGCAACGGCTTCAAGAATGACTTAAAGCATACGCCCGGCGTCCTTTCCATGGCCCGGACTATGTTCCCCGATTCCGCCGGCAGCCAGTTCTTTATCATGCACAAGGACGCTCCCCATCTCGACGGGGACTATGCCGCTTTTGGTAAGGTCATTGAGGGCATGGATGTGGTAAACGCCATTGCAGAGGTCGATACGGATTACAATGACCGGCCCCTGGAGCCTGTCACCATGAAGACAGTCACTGTCGAGACCTTCGGCGTTGACTATCCGGAACCGGAGACCTGCTGAAAGGACGAAGTACAGTATGGGTATGGTGCAGAAGGAAATCCAGCATCCTGTCGGGAAAAAGAGGGCATGGCTCGCCATCTTTCTGGCGGCGCTGACCTTTCTTGCCCTTTTTCTGACTGTGACATTTTTGAACAGGCATGCGATGCCTGCACTTGAAGCACCTCTTTTTGTGGATGGAAAGGAAGCCTCCTTTCCCTATATCAGGCGGGCGGCCTCCGGCGAGACAGTCACATATACGATTCCTTCCCTGCCGGAAAAGAAGGAAGCAAACCCGGTCATCATTTTTCATACAGACAATACGTTCTGGGAAGTGAAATCAGACGGGCGCCCCATCAGCTCTTTTTCCGAAAGGGACGTCAAAAAGGGTTTTACCGTCGGCCGCCGGTGGAATATGGCCTTCATTCCTCCGTCTGACGCGGGAAAGACACTTACGATTTCATTCCATGTGGCGGACTGCGTGAAGGCGGCCAATCTGCCGGAGAAAATCTACTACTCCGGCTACCGGGATATGATGGATATCTTCAGCAGCCGTTTCATTCCGGCTCTGATTACCATTATTGCCATCGGCGTTCTTTCCTCGATCTATATCATTCTTTCCGAGACAATACTTGCCCGCATGGGGGAGAATCACGTTCTTTCCGGTCTCGGTATGTCCGGCCTTACCATGGCCATCTGGATGCTGGCCCAGAACGAGACGACCGGCTTTATTTTCGGTTATTCCTACAAGCTGATTGCCGCGGACTACATGTCTTACATCAATATGCAGGGTCTCCTGCTGCAGGCATTTATCCTGTATGCCACTGCAAATATGGAGAAGTCCTGGCCCTTCAGATGGTTTGAAGCGCTTCTGCCGGTTCCCTATATCATCATCAGCGTCATCATGTACAATCTGGATCTCTATAGGATCCTTCCATTTGAGACGAGCGTGCTCGTATCGACGATCGGCCTTGTGGTCATGATCATTGTGATGTTGGCCATCAGCCTCTACAAGCTCGTAAGCCGGAAGCAGCGGCTGACCCTATTGGATGTCCTTCTCTATTACGGCACGACCCTGATGATCATCTCTGCCGTGACAGATCAGGTTCTGGACCGCTTCTTCAATTCCGTGGATCATTCCGGCTACACCCGTCTTTCTGCCTTGATTTTCCTGATCACGGTCGGCTCCTATGAAATCTACTCCTTCTTCATGTACTGGAGGGAGGCTCAGGAAGCGAGAGTCGAGAGCAAGCTGGCCTATGTGGACGGCCTGACCGGCATTGCGAACCGTATGGCCTTCAATGACGCCTTCACCCGCCTGCAGGAAAGCCCGGTTTCCGCTGCTGTCGTCAGCCTGGACGTAAACCGCCTTAAAGGAACGAACGACACCTACGGCCATATTGAAGGGGACAAGCTGATCCGTATCGCCGCCTCTTCCATTAAGGAAGCCTTTGAGGATATCGGGACGGCCTACCGCTACGGTGGCGACGAGTTCATGGTACTGATTCCGAACTACAGTCATGCTGGAGTGGAAAGGGCCTGCAACAAGCTTGAAGCCATTGAGCGCCGGGTCAATGCGGACGGCGTTCTCCCGGACGGCATCTCCATCGCCTACGGCGGCGCCCGCTATGATGCGGCCAAGGACCACACCCTCGAAGACACCATGCGCCGGGCCGATTCCGCCATGTATGCCGCCAAGAAGCGGCAGGAGGGGAGAGAGTAGGGCACCGGTGGGCCAAGGCTTTGGGCCTATAGCAGGCGGAACTTTGGGCCTATAGCGGGCGGAACTTTGGGCCTATGGTGGGACTCAGGACAAAAGTCCGCCACATGCCCGGCGAGCTGTGGGCCTATGGCGGGACTCAGGACAAAAGTCCGCCACATGCCCGACCATCTGTAGGCCTATTGCTTAATTCAATACAAAAGTCCGCCCCTGCCCGGCGAGCCCTGGGTCTATGGCTTCTTTTCTTGCATTTGTTCACTATTTGGGACCGGGACGGCACGCATTGCGTACGGCTCGGCCCCGTTTTTAATAGATTCTGGGCCTATAGCTTCATATCTTGCATTTGTCCCCTAAGCCACAGGCGAGAAAAGGCTTGAACGCAAGACCCGCGGGCCTATAGCTACTTTTCTTGCATTTGTCCCCTGAGCCGCAGGCGAGAAAAGGCTTGAAAGTGGGATTGTGGGCTTGTGGCGGGAGGAACCGCGGGTCTATAGCTTCATATCTTGCATTTGTCCCCTAAGTCACAGGCGAGAAAAGGCTTGAAAGCAAGAACCGCGGGCCTATAGTTTCATTTCTTGCATTTGTCCCCTATATGCCCGTCAGGCTTTGGGTTTATAGCTTGATTTAGAACAAAACTCCGCTGTTTTTGCTGTCCGGTTCTCCCGGGCAGCTTTTTTGTTTCACATCTTGTGTCCGGCAGGTATCCACATTGCGTATATTTTGTAGTTGCATAGGCCAGCGGGGGGGTATACAATAGACAAGGTATGTAAACGCCCGCCCGCAGTGCCCGCCAACGAATTGACCTGCGAAGCGGAGTACAATCGTCCCCGGACTGCCTACCCGCTGCCGGGAAGAGAGGAACCCCTATGAAGACCACGAAGAAGATTCTTGTCGGTTTACTGACAGCAGCCTTGGTGCTTGCTTATGTGCCGGGACTGACGCTCTCTGCAGCTGATACCTATGACGCAGCAGATTCAACGGATGATGTCAGCGCAGTTGCGGAAGCAGAAGAAGTTGAATCGACAGAGGTGACAGAAGAGTCAGCTTCTGATTTCGACAGCGACGCCGCTCTGCTGAAATACCTGAGCCCGAGCAAACCGGCTGCCGGCCGTGGCCCCCGTCGTGCCCTTCAGCGGACCTATCGGTCCACCTTAACTGCAAATGAGAAGATAGTATATGACAAGACCTTGGCTCACTTTCAGGCAATTGTTGATGGTACGAGTCAGGATGGCAGTACTCCGGTCGAGATAGCGTATACAGAATTAACCGCTCCGGCCACACAATTCACTTTTTCGGAATTGGGGGTCACACTTACCAATAATCAGGATACAGATAAGACGGCCATCTCAAACGCACTTGCGGAAAAGTTTTCTTTCGATCAGAAAAAAGTCACTTCCGCATTGACAGCGGATTATCCGGAATACTTTTTCTGGTTTGGCCGTACAATGGGAACTTTATATGCTTGGAAGCAGGGCACTGATTTTGTAGATGTTTCCCAATCAAGCATAACATTTACAATGAACGCAGCTGTTTCTTATGCAGTAGTTGATGCTGCGGACAAAAAATATTATCCTGAGAAAATCGATACAGAGAAAATCAAGGCAATTGGCACGGCAAAGACAAAAGTGAGGGAAATTGTTGATGCGGCGGCATCTCTGGACGACTATGCCAAGCTGAAATCGTACATTTCAACCATTGCCTCATTAAACACTTATAACAAGGTTGCTGCCGCCCAGGATGATGACTATGTCCATACAGAAAATAATCCATGGGAAATCATCTACGTTTTTGACGGCAATCCTGATACAAATGTTGTTTGCGAGGGCTATGCCAAATCCTTTAAGTTCCTTATAGATAACAGTAGTTTTAGTTCTGATGTTACGGCCTTTACCATCACTGGAAAAGTGAGCACGACTGATAAAGCAGAAGGCCATATGTGGAACATCATTCGAATTGATGGAGTGGGTTACCACGCCGACCCTACCTGGTGTGATAGAGATGATGGGGATATCATCAACTGGGGTGAGTTCCTTCCTGGCGTTACGAAAACCGATGGAGGATATAATGTTACTTATCCGAATTATCCTGAAGGAGCATCCTCATATTATAAAGGTGGAACCGCCTATTATGTTTTTGACGACAACACTAAGGCAATCTACACGGCGGGCGAATTAAACGTCTCCGAAACCGCCTACACCCCCACCGTTGCCGTCACCGGAATCACCCTTGACCATTCCACGCTGTCCCTGACTCTTGGTACCAGCCAGCAGCTCACCGCCACTGTTGAGCCCACTGAAGCCACCACTAAGACTGTAAACTGGACATCTTCTGACACCGCCGTAGCAACGGTCGATGAGAACGGAAATGTAACCCCCGTCGCAGCCGGCACGACGACTATAACGGCCACTGCCAATGGAGATCCGACAAAGACTGCGATCTGCGAAGTAACCGTGACCGATCCGGTCGTCCCGGTTACCGCTGTAAAACTGACCGAGAAAACACTTACCGTTTCGGTTAACGGAAGTTCTAAGCTCAATTTCACCATTGAACCTGGAAACGCCACAAATAAGGCCGTAACTTGGACCAGCTCCGATGAATCCGTTGCTACAGTTTCAGCAGACGGTACCGTTACCGGGCATAAGGCCGGCGGTACAGCGACGATAACTGCCGCCTCCGCTGAAAATGCAATCTATTTTGACACTTGCAAAGTAACCGTAGGGGATTACACATATCAAACCTGGACATCTGACGGAGCGGATACCCACACTAGAGTTTCCGACCAAGATCCGAATGTAAAAGAGACAAGGGACCATGTCTGGGACAAAGAGGAAGTCACAAAAGAAGCTACCTGCACTGAGAAAGGTTCCAAGAAAGTAACCTGCACAACCTGCGGCTACTCCAAAACTGTAGAAATCCCTGCCCTTGGCCACGTATATGGCGAGTGGAAGGATCTCGGCAATGGAAAGCACCAGAGAACCTGCCTCAACAATGCTAGTCATATCGAGAATGGAGACCATGCTTTTGGCCCAGAGACAACCACTCCGGCTACTTGTACAACCGATGGTCATAAGACCAGTACATGCAACGTCTGCGGTGCGACCAAAACAGAATCCATTGCAGCCCTCGGTCACAACTATGGTGCTTGGACAGATACCGGCGACGGCAAAACACACAAGAGAATCTGCAGCAATGACCAATCGCATGTAGAAACCGCTGTCCATGACTGGGGAACCGGAGTACAGGAGACTCCGGCCACGTGTGGTACCGCCGGTGTAATGAAATTCACCTGTAAGGACTGCCATGCAACAAAGACAGAATCCATTCGCGCTACCGGAAATCATACATGGAGCGAGTGGAAGCAGACAAAGGCACCTACATGTGCTCCAGGCGAGGAAGAGAGAGAATGCTCTGTCTGTCATCAGAAGGAAACCCGGGAAGTTGCAGCTGTCGGCCAGCATAGATGGTCCGACTGGTCCCAGACAAAAGATCCGACCTGCGAAACAGCTGGAGAGGAGACGCGTACCTGCTCTTTCTGCAATACAAAGGAAAAGAGGACTGTAGCAGCCCTTGGCCATGACTGGAGTGCAACCTGGACTGATGCCAAGGACGGGAAGACCCACTACAAGACCTGTTCCAGAGATGCCAGCCACAAGCTGACGGAAAACCACACTTTCGGTGCCTGGACCACCACCAAGGAGCCCACAGAGACCGCAACCGGCGAGCGCGAGCACACCTGCTCTGTCTGCGGCGCAGTAGTCAAAGAGTCCATCCCGGTAAAGACGCCTGCAACGCCTTCGCAGCCGACGAACCCAACAACACCTACGAATCCGACGAACCCGTCAACGCCTTCGACGCCTACGAATCCTACAACGCCGAGCACACCGACCACGCCCACGAATACCGGCAGCAATACAGGCACCAATACCGGAAATAATACAAGTTCAAGCACCGGCAACACTGCAAGCACCGGTACCGGCAGCAATAGCACCGGCACCGGCTCTGTAGTTGCAAATACTGACGCAGCTACAACCACCATCACCGCTCCTGCCGGGGCATCCGCTGAGGCTTCTGCCGCTGTCGCTGCCCTGAACACTGCCGCGAATACCGGAACTTCCGGAAGCAATACCGCTCCTCAGCTTGTGACCGGCACCGGCTGGCTGTCTTCTGTAAACGCCGCTGCAAAGGCCGCCGAGTCTTTGCCTGAAGTGCAGAGCTTCATCTCGGCCCATGCGAACGAAAAGGTGACTGTCACTGCAAAGCCCCGCATCGAAGTGGCTGTTAAGGCAGCGGACACTGCGAAGATTTCCTACGAGATCACGCCGAAATACGACATCGTTGTAAGCGCAGGCTCAGACTCCCGGACTATCAGCACGAACGCAAAGGTTCCGGTTGCTGCAGTAGTCACAGTAAATATCCCCATCCCGACCTCCTTTGCCGGTGAGGGTTCATTACTCTACGTCACCCACAAGCTGGATGACGGCTCCGTCCGTTTCTACTCCGGAAGAGTGGCGAGCGGCGTGCTTTCCTTCGCTAACCCGGACGGCTTCTCCGAGTTCATCGTATCCACTGCGAAGCCGGAGGGCTTCGTGGAAACAGCTGCAACGAAGAATGTCTTCCGCCTGTATGACAAGAATAGAGGCGAGCATTTCTACACGACCAGCGAGACAGAGATGAATCTTCTCGTAAAAACCGGCTGGCGCCTTGAGGGTGTGGGTTACAAGACCGTGGCAACCTCCGATACCCCTGTATACCGCCTCTACAATTCCCACGACGGCGGCATGCACTTCTTCACAATCTACGCATCCGAGCGCGATGCGCTGGTAAAGGCAGGATGGAAATACGAGGGCATCTCCTTCTACTCCGGCGGCACGACTCCTGTCTACCGGGCTTATAACCCGAACTCGACAAACGGAGAACACAATTACACCATCAATCCTGCCGAGCAGGCCCGTCTGAAGGCCATCGGCTGGAAGGACGAGGGTATCAGCTGGTACGCAGCCGGCAACTGAGCTTCCCGGAAGCGTGGGCTTATAGCTTGTTTCAAGCCAAAAGTCCACCACATGCCCGGCAGTTCATGGGCATATATCTTGTTCCAGGACAAAAGTCCGCAAAAAAAGCCGGGGCGCACACGCATCGCGTGTGCGCCCCGGCTATCTTGCTTTCTAGCCCAACAGTTCCGCAATATCCCCGCTCTCGATGATGTCCGGCGGATTCTTTGTGAGGAAGGCCCGGGCAGCAGGAGAGAGGGCTTCTCCGGTCCGGGCGGCCTTGAGCCGCTTCGAAAGCTCCGCCTTCTCCAGATGCCAGGAATTGAGGACAATGGCGTGAACGCCGCATTCTGCGGCCACGCCGGCATCGCAGGTGAAGTCGTCCCCAACCATGACGAAGTCGTCCGGATTCAGGGAGTGCTCGGTCAGAAGCTTCATCATGAAGACGGGCTCCGGCTTCCGCACGCCGGCATCCGAGGAGATGTAGATCTGGTCGAAGAGGGGGAGAAGGCCGGTCAGCTCCAGCTCGCTCTGGGTGAAGGTCCGCTGGGCGTTGCTCAAAAGGAAGACCCCGCAGCCCTGCTTCTTCAGGGCTTTGAGCGTTGCAATCGTGTGAGGGAAGGGCTTCATGTGGCCCCGGGACAGGGTGCGGAAGGTCAGGGCCATGTATTCGGCGAATTTTTCGGTATCAATCTTCTTGGCCTGGCCGCTTTCATTGGGCTCGAAGACATCGTGTCTCTTCGGAGCCTCAGTTAGAAGCCTTGTAAAGACCTTCTCCAGCTTGATCTCCGGATAACGGACGCCTCTCTCTGTGGCCAGAGCGGCCTCTTCCTCGGCTACCATTTCCTTGTATCTCTTCTTAAAAGCAGGACCTGTGTAGTCCGCTCCGTTGGCCGCGTACAGGGCCGCCATCTGGCGCCAGAGGGCAGGTTTTTCCTCATCCGTGCGCATATCGATGAGAGTGTTGTACAGGTCAAAAATGTAGTTTTTGTAATGTTTCATGATATTTTGTCAGGGATGCTATTTGCTGAGAACCTCTAAAATTTGCCCTTGCCGAGGCTTTCAAGGGATGCCGTTTGCGGAAAGCATCCGGATATTGCCCTCATCGGAGCCTGCAAGGGATGCCGTTTGCGGAAAGCATCCGGATATTGCCCTCATCGGGGCCTGCAAGAGATGCCATTTGCAGAACTTCCTGCATTTTTGCCCCTGGCCTCTTTCGCGCGCCGCGCTTCCGTCCCTTAAACCCTGTGGTCGCGTTTGGATTCCACCTGAATGGTAGTGAACGCTATTATAAACATGACAACAACGAACACCAGGAAGATGGCCTGGGACTCGTCGGTTCCGATCATGGCGCAGGAGTCGTAGACCCCGTGGCAGAAGACTGCTGTGATGTAGGCCAGGATATTGAAAAAGACGGTCAGGCCGGAATTGCCCCGGTCATAGGCGTTCTTGGCTTTGCCGTAGAAGAGGCCCATGAAGATGGCGAAGGACATGTGGCCGGGGATGGCGAGCACCGCCCGGGTCGGCGCCACGGTGAGGCCGTAGTTGAAGACGTAGCCCACGTTCTCAAAGGCCGCGAAGCCCAGGGACACGGAGACCGCATACACGATGCCGTCGAAGCTGTAGTTGAAGTTCCAGTCCCGCCAGGTTCGCTTGTAGAGGAAGAAGAATTTCGTCCCCTCCTCGATGACAGCCACAGCCAGGAAGGCGAAGAAGATCGTGTAGTAGGGGTTGTCCGGCTTGATGAAGACCGGAAGGAGCTTCTGGGCAATGGTTTCAAGAATGATGGAAACCAGGGCTGCCAGGATGCCGAAGCCGATCAGGGCCAGGATGAGTCCCAGGGGTTCCGGTTCGACCTTGTCTTTCCGGTAGACCATGACCAGCAGGACTATCGCCGGTACAATGGCCGCCAGAATATAGATCATCAGGTAAGTGTCAAGCAAGCCGAAGAATATCATTTTCTCTCCTCCTCAAAGGCTTCAATTTCTGCTCTCAGAGTATCCCGCTCATCCAGGGGGAAATAGTCCTCGTTTATTGTCCGCTGGGAGACTTCGAAGATCACGACATCGGGCTGAAACTTCTCTATGTAATAGTCGTAGTTTAACACATTATAATAATTGCAGATTCTCGAATACCGGCTGAAGCTGTTCTGCAGGTACTTGTATTCGTATGCGATGTGGCTACCGCCGAAGACCAGGGCGGTCGGAGCCCCTTCCGCGGTCCGGACGGAATTCGTGTAGGACTCGATGGCCGGCCATTTGGGACTCACGTACATGGTTCCCTGGTAGTCAGAGGAGACGTCTGTCATCCACTCCCCGTGGTAGCCGTTTTTCGGGACGGTCTCATCAATCACGTAGTCCGACTGCTTGAGCTTGTGCTCGACAGTGGTCTCGAAGCCGAATTCGGAAGGGTCGTTTACATGGACAGCCGGGTCCTGGGCCTGCAGGGCCTCTAGGGCTGCGTTTACGCTATAAAAGGCCGCGTTGTCATTGAAATGGCCGGCGTCGTATTTGTGGTTGTAGACGTCTGCGCCGGAAGCGTCGAGCTCTTTCAGAATATCCGTAGTGTTCACATAGGTGACGCCCCGCTTGTCGAGGTCCCTGAAAAAGTAATCGACCCAGGACGAGTCGTAGTTGAGGCCCTTGGGCAGGAGGTCCGTCCGGATGGCGGACTTGTCCGGCTCATACTGGAAGACAAAGGGGATATTGCGCTCCCTGCAGTAGTCCTGCAGCTCCGCGGTGAGATCCGCGAAGCGGTCCAGGAATTCATAGTCATCGTATTCGAAGGTGTCGTCAGTGAAGAAAATTTCGCTCTTGTCCCGCCCGTACATGTACATGGGGTGGGCCAGGATTCCCCAGACCTTGTCATTGATGGTCACATAGGCATCGATCATGGGCCGGCGGAAGCCGATGCGGTCCATGAGGTAGTCCTCGGTAGCCCCCGCAAAACCGCCCCCCACCTTCCTGGCCGTGAAGGGGTCCTCTGCCAGTGCCCGGTTGTCGAAGTCGGAGATATAGCCTTTTTTCGTGTTCGTGCAGGCCAGGGGCACGGCAATCAGAAGGGCAAATATTAGTATGATAATAATATTAATGCGTCTGTGCTGCATGTGCTTTTCTTTTCTTCAAAAGCCCGGATGCCCGGAAACAGAGCCGTCCGGTGTGAAATTTTTGCTGCCCGCTCTCAGAACTGGAGGTAGATGAAACTTCTGCTGCCCGCTCTCAGAATTGGAAGTAGATGAAGGGGCTGTAGGTCGAGTTCACGATGAAGATCATGGACAGGACGAAAAGGGCGATGATCAGGACTTCCTGAAGGACGTAGAAGGCTGTCTTTTTTATATTATTCTCATAGAACGAAAGGACCCGCCTGTCCCCGAGCAGGGTCGCCCCCAGGAAGGCGATGAGGGCAAGGGAAATGATGCGCTCGTCGAAGTAGTACTGCCACGTGTAGGTGATGGCCGTGTAAGGAACCTGCCCGAACATCAGGGCGAACCAGCGGCCGGCCTCTTCTACAGAGCCGAAGCGGAAGAGCTCCCAGGCGCTGGCTGTTACGAGGAATGTGAAGAGCCACCTGAACCAGGCGGGGATGGCCTTATAGAACTTCGTGTCCCGGAGGAGACGCTCTATGATGACGAAGAAGCCGTGGATGGCCCCCCAGAGGATATAGGCCCAGCCGGCCCCGTGCCAGATGCCGGTCAGGGCGAAGACAACGCCGAGATTGAAGAGGGTCCGGCCTTTGCCCCTGCGGTTGCCGCCCAGGGGGAAGTAGATGTACTCCTTGAACCAGGTGCCGAGGGAGATGTGCCAGCGGCGCCAGAACTCCGAGACGGAAAGGGACCGGTAGGGGAAGTTGAAGTTGTCCCTGAAGTCGAAGCCGAAAAGGGCGGCCGTGCCGATGGCGATGTCCGAGTAGCCGGCGAAGTCGTAGTAGATTTCCAGGGCGTAGAGGAGCCAGCAGAGCCAGGCCGAAGGGGCGTCAATGGCTGTCTGGTCCGAAATATTACTAATGTAGGTCCCGAACGTGTCCGCCAGGATGACCTTCTTGGCCAGGCCGATGACAATGCGGTTGATGCCGGATACGAAGCGGTCCGTATCCATGGACCGAAAGGCCATTTGGGGCTGAAAGTGCTTCCACTGCACAATCGGGCCGGAGACTACTTTCGGAAAGAAAGTAATGTAAAACGCCTCGTCAGACAGGCTCCCGGGAGTGGCATCTCCCCGGTAGATATCGATGAGGTAGGAGATGGCGGAGAATACAATGAAGGAAACCCCGAGCAGGGACTTCGTTTCCGCTGCCCCGCCCAGGGGTATGCCGATCTCAGCGAGGAAGGGCCGGTACTTGCAGTAGATGAGGAGGCAGAGGACAGCTGTAATCGAAAGGGCCAGTACAAGGGGCGACCAGCGGAACTTCTTTGCCGCCTCTTTCTTCCGCGTCCATGAAACAAGCCTCCCCAGACAATATACTCCGACGACGAAGACCAGAAGGATCCATATATCCCGGATTCCTGCTGCGGCGTAGAAGACCAGGCTGAACAGGGTCAGAATAATATTCCCGATGAGGCACCGGCCCTTCTTTGCCATATGCCGGTAGAAGACATAGTAGAGGACCAGGGTCACCGGGAAGAAGAGATACAGGTAGGAAAGGGATGTAAACTGCATGCCGGCCTTTCTAAGGTCTCAGTACTGCTGCCAGGGGCGGACTTCCAGGATCAGGAACTTGAGATACAGGGACTCGTCAGCCGCCCACAGGAAGGGGTGGTCAGGGGCCTGGGTGCGGAACTCGATCTGGCGGATCCGCTTACCGGCCGCATGGGCAGCCTCTTTCAGGGTCTTCGTGAAAAGGGCCGGATTCATGAAGTGGGAGCAGGAGCAGGTGGCGAGAATGCCCCCGTCCTTAACGAGCTTCAGGCCTTCGGTATTGAGCCTCCGGTAGCCCTTTGTAGCGCTCTTCACAGCATCCCGGCTCTTCGTGAAGGCGGGAGGGTCGAGAATGACGAGGTCGTAGGTCTTGCCTTCCGCCTGCAGGCGGGTCAGGTAGTCCATGACATCGGCTTCCACGTAGTCAATTCGGTCGGAGAAGCCGTTCAGGGCAGCGTTTTCCCGGGCCTGGGCCAGAGCCTTGTCCGAGATGTCAACAGAGGTGACGTGCCTGGCCCCGCCCATGGCCGCGTTGAGACCGAAGGAGCCCGTATGGGTGAAGCAGTCAAGAACTTCCGCCCCGTTTGCAAGCCGGGCAACAGCGGCCCGGTTCAGCTTCTGGTCCAGGAAAAAGCCTGTTTTCTGGCCCTCTGCCACGTCAACTATATATTTCACTCCGTTCTCAGTAATGGGAACCTTCGTGTCAAAGGGCTCGCCGATGAAGCCGGTCACAGGCTCCATGCCTTCCTTGCGGACTACGGGCGCATCCGACCGCTCATAGACGCCCCGGATGATGATGCCGTCCGCTTCAAGGACCTTCAGGAGTTTCATGAGGATGACAGGCAGCAGGCGCTTGATGCCGAGGGCGTCGGCCTCAACGACCAGGACGTCCTCGTACTTGTCCACAACCAGGCCCGGCAGGCGGTCTGCCTCCGAGAAGATGACCCGGCAGGAGGATACGTCAGGCATGACCTTCTTCCGGTATTCCCAGGCTTCCCGGACCCGGGCCTCGAAGAAGTCCTCATCCAGGACAGCTGTCCGGTCCCGGGTCAGCATGCGGACCCGAATTTTTGAATGGGAATTTATGAAGCCCTTGCCCATGGGAAAGCCGTCGAAGTCCTCGACAGAGATGATGTCCCCATCGTCAAAGCTGCCCCGGACCGTCTCTATTTCATTGTCAAAAATCCAGGCGCCGCCAGCCTTCAAATAGCGGCCCCCGCCCTTCTTCAGGACGGCTGTGGCACCGGCAATACTTATCGCGGATATGGTGATCACTCCTTTGTTTCATAAATAATATAAATGCAGAGGGCTTTCAACTTGCAATTTCGATGCCCGGAGATTACAATCGCTGTCAATATAAGATACCACAAAGAAGTCCAAGTTTGAACTTATGGAGGCGGTAAAAATGGGAGAAAATATCATCAGAAAAGCGGAGAAAAAAGATGCAGCCCGGATGCTGGAGCTCCTCGTGCAGGTAAATCACGTGCACGCGGTCGGCCGGCCGGACCTCTTCATAGACGGGAAGACGAAGTATACGCAAGAGACTTTGGGGGATGTGCTTTCTGACCCGGGGCGCATTACATTTGTCTGCGAGCGGGACGGCCTGGTGATCGGCTACTGCATGTGCCAGATCGAGCAGCATACAGGCAGTGCTCAAGTGAACCGGAAGGAACTCTATATCGACGACCTCTGCGTGGATGAGAATATCCGAAAGACCGGTGCCGGTCGGGCCCTCTACGACTACGTGAAAGCCTATGCCAAAGAGCAGGGCTACTACCGCCTGACCCTCCACGTCTGGGAGTGCAACCCCAATGCCCGCGCCTTCTATGATGCTATGGGCATGAAACCCTATATGACCGCCATGGAAGATGTGCTGTAGGATGGCTGGAAGGAGAAAAGCAAGATAGAATAGAAGAAAATTCTCTTTTCCAGCGGCAGCCGGGGAGCACGGCGAAGTGGGGAAAGAGAAAAGCAAGATAGAATAGCAGAAAATTCTCTTTTCCAGCGGCAGCCGGGGAGCGTGGCGGAGTGGGGAAAGAGAAAAGCAAGATAGAATAGCAGAAAATTCTCTTTTTCAGCGGCAGCCGGGGAGCGTGGCGGCAGGGGGAAGGAGAAAAGCAAGATAGAATAGCAGAAAATTCTCTTTTCCGGTCGCAGCCGGGTAGCGTGGCGGCAGGGGGAAAGAGAAAAGCAAGATAGAATAGCAGAAAATTCTCTTTTCCAGCGGCAGCCGGGTAGCGTGGCGGCAGGGGGAAAGAGAAAAGCAGGATAGATT
>JAZASQ010000007.1:0-39200 GCA_036343235.1 Lachnospiraceae bacterium | reverse complement strand
GTAGTAGGTCTGCCGGTTGCGGTGAATGCCCATGAAATTCAGGACACTGCAGACGGCGGCTACGGCAATCAGGAAGATCGCGACAATCTTTCCGACCAGATGTCCGGTCTTCTGCTTCTTCTGCCCTTCCGTTCCTTCCATATAGCGCCGCCTTCGCAAGAATATACGATTTCAGGAAACATATCCCTATTCTAGCACTATGTAGAACGAAATTCAACGAAATCTTGAACTTTCGCGGTTTTCGGAAACTTTTCGTTATTTTGTGCTATTATATTATTTTCGCTGCATGAATAATATAATACCCGTCACGTGCATGGCTTTGAGCGCTGGGCGGCAGGCCCGTCGCCGGCGGGCTCTCATGGAATTTGGCTATGGATATACTTTTTACCGGAAATGTGAATATGCTGTCCCAGGCCTTCTTCGACCGCCTGGGGGCGGGCGTGCATGCGGTCGTCTTCACGCAGGAGAGGGACGTCCCCTGGACGGGGAAGGCCATCACGGTTTATCCGGGCCGCGGGGGCTTCGAGGACCTGACAAGCGTCTTCGGGGCCTATGAGTTCGACTCCGTGTTTTTCTTCTCGGCCGGCCTGAACGGGGCTGAGGGAATGGGGCAGGAGGAAGACGAACTGTCCCACGTGCTTTCCGCCTGCGCCACGCGCCGGGTGCCCCACTTCTATTATGTCACGGGGAACGAGCCCCTTTCCGACGAGGGACAGGGCATCCCATTCGGCCGGAGCTACGAAGAGCCCCTGCCCGTCCGCACTCTGCGGCAGATGCGGAGGGTGGCCTGCGAGAGCCTCTGCCGGGAGCAGAGCGCCCTTTCCGACATGCGGGTCGAAATTCTGAAGCTTCCCTATATCTACAGCATCACCCGCCCCTGTACTTTGCGGACCTGGATAGAAGAAGCGGACAAGGGACACCTGAACCTGCCGGCTTCCGAGGACACGGAAGCCGACTTTCTCTGCGACGAGGACCTGGGGACACTCATCGCCCGCATGCTGGACGCCCCCATTGACGAGCCCTGCCACACGATGGAGCTGACCGGGGCCAATGAAATGACCTACGGGGACCTGGCCGAAAGCATCTGCGAAGGCCTTCATCATCAGCCGGAAATTTCCTATGGAATGGGCAGCGAGGCCCTGCCTGTGGTCCGGCCCACGGACGAGGTGCGGAAGGAGTATTACTGGTATCCCGCCCACGTCCTCTCTGAGGACCTGGCGGAGCTTCGGGCCGGCATCGAAGCCGAGGGAAAGGAACAGGAAAAAGAGGTCCGGGACAGGAATAATACAAAGCTCGGGGACCGGATTCGAATTTTAATAGAGATCATAGTCGTCACTATTGTGGCGGAGCTTCTGGACCGGGCCGTGAAAGGGAATGTCCTCCTGCAGTTCCTGGACTTCCGCTTCCTAGGCATCGTCCTGATGGGGACCATGAACGGCTTCTATGCCGGAATCCTCACAGCCCTTACCTCCTGCATTGCCTACCTGACAGAGAGCCTTTCCTATTCCACGGCAGAAGTATTATTTTTCAATATCCAGAACTGGATTCCCTTCGCGACATACTTCCTCATGGGGGCGGTGTGCGGTTACACGACAGATCACCGAAAAGAGCAGACCGAGGATGTGAAAGCTGAATATGCCATCCTCGAGCAGAAGTATACTTTCCTGAGCGGGCTCTACGGTGACGTTCTGAAAAGCCGGGAGGCCTTCAGCGAGCAGATCATCGGCTACCGGAACAGTTACGGACGGATTTATTCTGTTGTACAGAAATTAAATTCCATGCTGCCTGACCGGATTCTGCTTGAAGCTGTCGGGGCAATGGAGGATATCCTGGATAACGATACGATTGCCATATATACATTGCAGGCCAACAGCCACTTCGCGAGACTGGCCATCTGCTCAAAGAGAGAGCAGACGCGCCTGGCCCGGTCTCTCGATTTCACGGGCCATGAGGAGTTGTACAGCAGTCTCCAGGACAGGAAACTTTTTGTCAACCGGGCCATGAAGGAGGGAGAGCCTGCCTTTGCTATGCCCCTCTATGACCGGGACAATCTCTGGGGCATGGTGGCTGTAGAGCAGGCCCCGGGTCAGATGAACATGGAGTTTTCCAACAAGTTCTCCATCGTCACGGACCTGGTATCTTCTTCTATTGAGCGGGCCATTACTTTCGAGCAGACGAAGGCAGAGTCCGACTACATCGAAGGCACGCGCGTTCTCCGCCCGGAGGTCTTCTCTCAGGTCCTTTCGGCCCGGCAGGAGATGCGCCGCAACCGCCAGGCGGACTTTGTCCTCCTGCATATTCTTTCTGAGTTTGATATGGCCTTGGCAGAAAAGGTCGAAGGCCTCATCCGCAGTAACGATGTCATGGGTCTTGGTGAAGCCGGGCAGCTCATGGTGGTACTGTCCCAGACCCGGGAGCAGGACTTCAGTTTCATAGCGCCCCGGTTTGAAGAGGCTGGTATCGCTTATGAGAAAGTGACCGAAGGCGGGACACCCGCGCAGGCGGAAAGGGAGGAGTCCGGGACAGAAAGCTCTGAAGGTGGGACACCCGGGACAGGGGGAAATACATGATAGCCTTTGTCATTGCCCTCCTTATCTGGCTTGTCCCGGCCCTTATCTTACAGATCCTTCTGATCCGGAACCACAGGAAGCTGAAAATGCTGTCCCCGGCCATATTGTGGCTCGTGCCCTATGCAGGCCTTGTGATGACCGCGCAGGAACTCTGGGCTGAGAGAAAAGACCGGGTCTCCATGGAGATCGGGCTTGAGGGCTTTGACGTGACGGAGGCCCGATACAAGCATATAGATGTCGAGGACAGGTCCAATGAGGACATTACGGTGCCCCTGGAGGAGGCCATTGTTGTGGACGATTCCCCGGTTAAGCGCCGCCTGATTGTTGACGTCCTAAACCGTCATCCTGAGAATAATGTATCCCTCCTGGAGCGGGCCAGTCGGACGGATGACACGGAAGTGTCCCACTATGCGACAACGGCCATGGCCAGCATTCAATCGGGCTATGAGGGCCGGATTGCGGACCTTGACGCTGCGTATAGTGACCAGAAGAATCCGGATATCCTTCGCTCCCTTCGGAACGAACTTTCACAATATATAGGGAGCGGTCTCGTTTTCGGCCGCGTGCTATATACATATGAAGAAAAGCTGGATACGGTCCTGGCGGAGCTTCTGGACCTGTATCCGGGCCGCCGCCACTATCATCGGGACTGGGTCGAAAACCGCATCCGCATGGGGAAACTGGACGGAGTGGTGGAAGAGTTGGAGAAAGCCCTGAGGGAATGGCCGGACTACATGCCTTTCTACCGGAGCTATGGGGACTACGCCCAGGCGATTGGGGACAGCAATCTCATGCAGGAAGTTATTCGGCGGGCCGAGGCCAGCAACGCCTACTTCACTCGGGACGACCACGACTGGATCGATTTCTGGGAAGACCGGAAGGACGTTGCAGCGGAAGAGGCCGCCACAGACGGGACAGCTGATGGAGCCTCGAACGGAACAGACGAGGGGCAGGCAGAGAATGCCTCTGCCCCGGAGGGAGACAGTGAAGTATGAAGAAGCATGAAAATTCCCTCCACGTCACGAAGGTGCTCGTCCCCATAATTGCAATGACCCTGCTTTCGGTTGTGGTGCTTATTGAGCGGGGCGGTATAAGGCTCCGGAATGTGTCCGGCCTGAAAACGCCGGAAACCCTTGAATATTCGGAAAAAGTCGCTGCGGAACCCGACACCCTGGTGATTGTAGACCGGGCCAACGGAGATTCCATGAATTCGGCGGATGCCATAGAGTTTGTCCTTTCCGGCATGAAAGCAGGCTACGTGGAGGCTGATGCCGCCACATTCGACTACAGCCGCCTGCCCAATTATAAAAAGCTGGTCCTGGCCCTTCCGGACTGGGGGCAGATCGGGCAGAATATGGGGGCCGTCATGCTCTGGGTTTCAGAAGGCGGCCAGCTCATGAACACGATGACGCCGAACCCGGACGCTGCCTTCCTCAGTGCCGCCCACGGTTTCGGCATCATGGACGGGGGCGAGTCCTATGTCGGAATCACAGGTTTTTCCCTGGCTCCGGACAGCATGATTGGGGCGGAAGAGAAACGAACCTATCATCTCGCTGACAATCCGGACGACCTCATGACCTCCCTTCTTGTGGCTTTAGACGGGGACTGCAGGGTCTCTGTCTCCTCAGAGGACGGCAGGGTGCCCCTGATCTGGGAAAAGGAGAATGGGAAGGGCCGTCTCGTATTCATCAATTTCAACGTCACGGCGGAGAAATATAACCGTGGTTTTTTGGCTTACGCTTACTCCCGCCTGGGAGATATCTGCCTATACCCGGTCATTAACGCTTCAGCCTACTACCTTGACGACTTCCCGTCGCCGGTGCCGGGCGGGGATTCGACCTACATTCAGCGCGACTACGGCCTGGATACCGGAACCTTCTATTCCACAGTCTGGTGGCCCCGGGTCATGAAGTGGGAGAAGGATTACGGGATTGTCCATACAGGATTAATAATAGAAGACTATTCAGATGACACAGACGGGCCCTTTCCCAGCAATGCCTCCACGAGCCAGTTCGTAAACTACGGGAACATGCTCTTAAATAACGGCGGTGAGCTGGGCTTCCACGGCTACAACCACCAGCCACTCTGTCTGGAGGGGACTGATGACGATATGCAGTTCGGCTCTTATAATCTCTGGCCGACAATGGATGCCATGCAGGCATCTTTGATGGAGCTTGACTTTTTCTCGAAAAAGCTTTTCCCGGATAATGATTTTCGTGTCTATGTCCCGCCTTCCAATATCCTTTCTCCCAGCGGAAGAGGGGCCATCCGGGGCACCCTGCCGGAGGTCTCTGTCATGGCATCGTCTTTCCTCGGTTCCTCCGAGGAGCCGGCTTATGTGCAGGAATTCGGGATTGACAAGGATTTCGGCTTCATCGATACACCCCGGATCACGTCCGGCACCATCATAGATGACTATGCCATGCTGACGGAGGTTTCGGAGCTCAACTTCCAGTACGTCCAGTCCCATTTCCTGCACCCGGACGACACGCTTGACCCGGACCGGGGGGCGGACAAAGGTTGGGAGACAATGGCCGAATCCTTCGAGAAGTATCTCGATTTCATCAAGGCTTCGGCCCCGGGCATCCGAAATGTCACGGGCAGTTTCATGGGAACGGCGACCGCTGAGTACACGAATCTTACCTTAAAAACGGAAGAAACTACGGACGGACTCACCGTTTCCCTTGGAAATTTCGCCGGGGACGCTTCCTTTCTTCTTCGCATAAACACGGACGGGGCGAGAGTATTCAGCAAAGAATGCGGAATCAGCTCTGTCAGCGATGGCCTTTACCTCGTGCACGCAACACAGTCGGAGTTTCATATTAGTATAGAGAAAGAATAATGAGAGTCTGCATGATCCTGGAGGGCTCATACCCGTACGTATTCGGGGGTGTCTCCAGCTGGGCGAACAATTACATAAAGGCCATGCCGGACACGGAGTTCGTCCTCTGGTGCATAGGGGCCAAGGAGGCGGACCGGGGGAAGTTCAAGTACGAACTGCCGGCGAACATTGTTGAAGTAAGGGAAGTATTTCTCGATTCCGCCCTGAAGCAGCACCTGCGGCGGCAGCGGCGAAATATAAAGCTTTCAGCGGACGAAAACGAGGCGTTGGAGCAGCTCTTTGCAGCGGGGAATCCCGATTGGGACGTCCTTTTCGACTTTTTCCAGTCCGGGCGGACGGACCCCGTAAGTCTGCTTATGAGCGGCCACTTCCTTGATGAACTCATAGAGGTCTGCCGGAAGGAGTACCCTTATGTGGCTTTTACGGACTTTTTCTACAATGTCCGCTCAATGATGCTGCCGGCCATGTACCTTTTGACGCAGAATGTGCCGGAAGCTGACATCTACCATACGGCATCCACCGGCTATGCAGGTCTCTTAGGTTCCCTGGCCGCCCATGTGACCGGGAAGCCCTTCATTGTGACGGAGCACGGCATCTACTCCCGGGAGCGGGAGGAGGAGCTGATCCGGGCCAACTGGGTCCTGCCGGCCTTCCGTCAGCACTGGATCCGCTTCTTTTACAGTCTCTCCGCTGTCGCCTACGAAAAGGCCACGAAGGTCACAGCGCTTTTCGCCGGGGCCAATGCCATCCAGGCAGATCTGGGCTGTCCGAAGGAAAAACTCTCCGTCATCGCCAACGGCATCCACCATGAGAATTTCTGCGATATCGGGCCGAAGATGGAAAGCACCTACATAGATATAGGGGCCGTCATCCGGATTGCGAAGATCAAGGACGTAAAGACCCTGATCTATGCCTTCGCGGAGGCCAAGGAGGCGGTGCCGAACGCCCGCCTGTGGATTCTCGGCGATGTGGACGACAAAGAGTATAATAATGAGTGCCACACCCTGATTGACCAGCTGGGTCTTCCCGATATCACGTTTACGGGGCCTGTACCCGTGACGGAGTATTTTCCGAAATTTGACTTCACGGTGCTTTCAAGTATCTCGGAAGGACAGCCCCTGTCGGTGCTTGAATCTTTTGCGGCAGGCAGGCCTGCTGTCACGACGGACGTGGGCTGCTGCCGGGAATTAATAGACGGCCTCGACGACGGGCTCGGCCCGGCCGGCCTCATTGTGCCGCCCATGCATCCCCGCCTTTTGGCGGACGCCCTCATCCGTCTCTGCGAAGAACCCTGGACCCGGAAGGCCATGGGAGAGAACGGACGGAAGCGGGCGGAAGAGTTCTATACGATTGAACGCAGCATGGAAGCCTACAGGGAGTTATATAAAGAGGTCCTGGAGAAGTAATGACAGGCGGATTTGAAACGGTTACAGATTTTTCTGTTTTGGAGCAGTAATGGCAGGCATCGGTTTTGAACTGAAAAAGGTTTTTAAGAAGAAGGGTCTCCTGGCCGCCCTCACGGCTTACGGTTATGCGGGTATTGTCTGTACGGGCCCTATGATCCTCGGTATTGTCCTTCTTCTTGGCATCCGCCTGCTCGGCAGTCTCTCAGGGGCCGGCAGGGAGGACATCGGTCTTGTGAACGCCATGGTCACGTACGGCCTTCTGGCTTCATTATTATTGACCGATGTGTTTTCCCTTGTCACGACCCGCTTCATTTCCGATATGCTCTATATGGAAAAGAAGGACAAAGTCCTGCCGTCTTTTTGGGGGTCTGTCTCCGTCCAGCTTGTAATCGGATGGGCCCTGTACGGGACCTTCCTCTGTTTCGCCGGTATCACGCCCGGCCTGGTCTTTTTGAACATTATTTTCTTCTCCGTCATGGTCGTAGTCTGGATGGAGATGAACTATCTGACAGCCATCAAGGACTACAGGGGCATCCTTGTGACATTTGCGATTTCCGTAGGCGTGGCCCTTTTCATAGGCTGGCTCCTTGTCGCGTTTACGAATTTTCCTGCCGTGCCCTGCCTCTTAGGAACGGCGGTCATTGCCTATAGCATCATGGCCGTTCTCTATTTCCGCCTGATGCTGCGTTACTTTCCCATGGGGAATGCGTCGAGCTTTGGTTTTCTTGCCTGGATGGACAAGTACCCGGGCCTTTGCCTTGTGGGCCTGTTCACCGGAATCGGGGTCTTCGGCCACCTCATTATCATGTGGCGCTCACCCCTGCAGCATCAGGTGAAGGGCCTTTTTTACGAGGCGCCGGTCTACGATATTCCGGCCCTGATTGCCTTTCTTTCCATTCTGATCACGACCATCAATTTTGTGACGAGCGTGGAAGTCAACTTTTACCCTAAGTACCGGACCTACTTCAGCCTCTTCAATAAGAGCGGCTCTCTGTCTGATATTGAACAGGCGGGGGAGGAAATGAAGAGGACCCTGACGGAGGAACTGGCAAATGCCTTCATTAAGCAGTTCTTCGTGACGGTCATCTTCATTGTGCTCGGCAGCTTAGCTCTGCCCTATCTGCCGCTCGGCTTTACGGAAGACATGCTGGGCATCTACCGGGTCCTCTGCCTGGGATACGGATTCTATGCCATGGGCAACTGCCTCATGCTGATCCAGCTCTATTTTTCGGATAATAAAGGCGCTCTGATTTCCACTGCCGTATTTGCCATTGGCAGCGTTGCCGGAACGATTCTTGCCATGCCCTTTGGAATACGGGCTTACGGAGTAGGGTTTATCGCGGGGAGCGCAGGCTTTACATTAGTATCATTGATACTTCTTTACCGCTATCTGGGGACACTCATGGAGCATGTCCTTGTGAATCAGCCCATCGTGGCTGCCGTCCACAGGGGCCCCATGACGCGGATCGCGGAGCGGCGTGAGGCGGCCTACCGGCGGAAATTCCCGGTTTGGGAGGGAGAAGTACCTGATGAAAGCGAGTCAGATGCATGAATAATGTAAAACATAAAATTTGGAAAATGATTTTGTGCGGTGCGCTCGCATTCAGTTTGACTGCCTGCGGTTCCAACGATGTGGCCACCCTTCTCGATGAAAGCGGTGGAGACGATGAGGCCAGAGAACATGAAGAAGTGGAATTTGCGGACGATGCCGACACGCAGGATTTCCGCGACAATATGAATGTCTACGCCGGCGAGGATCCGACGTCTGTCATCACCTTCTACCTTACAGCCACGCCCGGCGAAGAATCCGACAATACGAACCACACCTGGTCAGAAGTCAGCGGCCTTCGGGACTCTGACTATGAGCGCATGGGGGTGGGCCGTTACAGCGTGAACTGCCTCCTGCAAGTCGGAGACGAGCAGGGGCCCGTCAGCGGGGAACTGGGTTACGGCCTTTCCGCCCCGAACGGGACCGTCAGTATCCGTGGCCAGAGCTCGGCCGAGCAGGAGCAGAAGAACTACAAGATCAAGCTCAATAAAAAGGCCGGGACGTGGAACGGACAGCGGATCATAAATCTGAATAAGCACGTCTCTGATTCCAGCCGTTTCCGCAACAAGCTCTGCTTCGACCTCCTGAAGGGGATGGACCACACGGTGTCTCTACAGACCCAATTCGTGCATCTCTATGTTCGTGACCTGACAATCGGCGGGGACGGGACCTTTCATGACTACGGCTTCTATACCCAGGTGGAGCAGCCCAATAAGACCTTTCTCAAGGCCCATGGCCTGGATCAGAACGGGCAGCTCTACAAGGTCAATTATTTCGAGTTCTACCGTTACGAGGACGACATTGCCCTGAAGAGCGATGACAAGTACGATAAGTCGAAATTCGAGTCCCACCTGGAAATCAAGGGGGACGATGACCATACGAAGCTTATCGCCATGCTCACAGATGTGAATGACATTACGGTGCCCATACAGGACGTTATGGACAAGTGGTTCGACGAGGACAATGTCCTGACTTTTCTGGCCTTCAATATCCTCATGGGCAATATCGATACCCAGTCCAGAAACTGCCTTCTGTATAGCCCGCTCAACGGGAATACGTTTTATTTCATCAGTTGGGATTGTGATGGGGCGTTCGACGGCGTCGACAAGACAATCCGTGGCATGGCATATGACCCTGCCTGGCAGCGGGGCGTCTCGAATTACTGGGGAAATGTCCTCTTTCAACGCATGCTGAAGGATGAGGATATTCAGAAAGAGCTCGATGAAAAAGTGACAGCCATGAAGCAGTATCTGGACGAGAAGCTGCCGGCCATGATCGATTTCTATTCGACTGTTGCCAAGTCCTTTGCTTACTCAGAGCCGGACGTTGAGCATGAACTTTTGACCAGTGACCAATACGACCAGATGCTGGCGGCGGAAAAGGCGGCTGTGGGTCAGTACTATCAGGCTTATCTCGACTCCCTGCAGAAGCCCATGCCTTTCTTTACAGGGAAGCCCGTAAATAACGGGACCTCCTGGCATTTCGCCTGGGAGACATCCTACGACCTGCAGGCCCAGAACATTTCTTATACATTTGCTCTTTCTCAAAAGGCCAGCATGGACGCGCCCCTTATCCGCCAGGAGGGCATTTATACGAGCGAGTTCGACTGGCAGGGGACTCTTGCCCCGGGACAGTATTTCATCAAGGTGGACGCAGAGGATGTGGACGGGAATGCGCAAGGGACTTTCGATACCTACATAGACAATGAGGGCGTGACTTATCCCGGTGTGCTTACGTTCTTTGTGGCTGCTGACGGGACAGTACGGCTGGAAGGAGAATGAAGTATGGCCTTTCGGCACGAACTGAAATTTCTGATCTCCGAGTCCGAGGAAAAGGCCCTGCAGGACCGGTGGAAGCCGATTATTTCCTACGATAAGCACGCCGGGCCAAGCGGATACACTATTCGCAGTCTCTATTTCGACGACTTCTATGGAACAGCGCTTTACGACAAGCTGGCCGGGGTCAATGAACGTTCCAAGTACCGGATCCGGATCTATGACGGGAAAGAGGATGTCATAAGGCTGGAGCGGAAGGAGAAGGTGGGACAGTATATAAGGAAAACAGGAGCCGGTCTGTCCCAAAAAGAATTGGACTCTGTGTTCAACGGAAATGCATCCATTCTTTTAACCCGGAATGAGCAGGTCTGTAAGGATTTTTATATTGAAACAGTGACAAATGGCATGCACCCGGTAGTGCTGGTGGATTATGACCGGGTCCCCTTCGTGTTCCCCTACGGGGACGTGCGGGTCACCTTTGACGAGCATGTCCGGGCGGGCGCCTGGACCGGCGACCTTTTCGACATGGATACACCCGTATACGAGGTGGTAGCTCCGGGCATGTGTATTCTCGAAGTGAAATTCACCGAGTACCTGCCGGACGTAGTCCGGGACCTGCTTCCGACCAGCGACGCCGCCCGGGTTGCGGCTTCAAAGTATGTCATGTGTCTGCAGAAGCGGGCTGAAATGCTGGGCCGCGCGGCGGCGGAGTGAGGAGAGAGAAGTAAATGAGCGTAAAAGATGTGATTAAAAAGTCGGTCCTGAATTCCGACCAATTCAACCAGGCTATCTCGGCAAACACGATCGAAACCATCGTCATCGATCTCCTGGTGGCTCTGCTGCTGGGCTTCCTGATCTATGAGGTGTACAAGCACTTCTATAAGGGCGTCGTCTACAGCAAGAACTTCGCCATCACCCTCGTGGGCATGACGGTGCTGACGGCTATGGTGACCCTGGCCATCTCTACAAACATCGTTATCTCCCTCGGTATGGTCGGCGCCCTTTCTATCGTCCGCTACCGGACTGCCATCAAGGAGCCCCTGGACCTCATGTATCTTTTCTGGGCGATTACCTCAGGCATCACGGCCGGTGCCGGCATGTATATCCTGGCTGCGGCTGCCTTCCTTGTTATGCTCCTTGTGGTCTGGGCCTTTTCCTCGAAAAAATCTGTCCGGGACGCCTACATCCTCGTGGTTCACTACACCGGCTCCGACACCGGTGACCGGATCATGCGCGAGCTCTCGAAAACCATGAAGCCGAAGGTCCGGAGCAAGACCTGCCGCACCCTGCGGGACAGTGGATCAGGTGCATCAGCAAGCGGGACAACCGGTACCCGGGACAGTGGAATCGCGGGTGTCTCTGAGAACGGGACAGAGACTGTCAGGGACAGCGGGACAGAAAATTACGACCGCTCCCGCTCCGACGAAGACGACTGGAAAAGAATAAATGACAAACCGAAGTCCGACACCCTGACCGAGCTCACGATCCAGATCGCCTCGGGCCGGGACACCACATTCGTCGAGCACATTAAAACCCTTCCCGGCGTCCGGGATGTCACCCTGCTGAAGTACGACGGGGAATACCACGGGTGAGAGGAAATAGAAAATGAAAGATTTAGGCACCATCAAACACTTTGAAAAGAAAGTCTGGCTCTCTTCGCCCACCATGCACGGGGAGGAGCTTGCCTATATGACCGAGGCCTACGAGACGAACTGGATGTCTACAGTCGGGGCCAATATCGACGCCATAGAAAAAGAGATTGCGGAATTTGTCGGCGTGAGGTACGCCGTGGCCCTGTCGGCCGGGACAGCTGCCCTGCACCTGGCTGTGAAGCTGGCCGGGGAGCGTCTATACGGACAGGCCAGGCCGACAGCCGGCACCCTGGCCGGCCACCGGGTCTTCTGCTCCGACATGACTTTTGACGCGACTGTGAATCCTGTTGCCTACGAGGACGGGGAGGCTGTCTTCATCGACACGGAGTACGACACCTGGAACATGGACCCCGCGGCCCTCGAGAAGGCTTTCGAACTCTATCCGGACGTGAAGCTCATCGTCATTGCCCACCTCTATGGGACACCCGGGAAGATCGATGAGATCCGCCGCATTGCGGACGCCCATGGGGCGCTTATCGTGGAGGATGCTGCCGAATCCTTAGGCGCCTTATATAAGGGGCAGGAAACAGGGTCTTTCGGGGATTATTCCTGTATCTCTTTCAACGGCAACAAGATCATCACGGGCTCGAGCGGGGGCATGTTCCTGACGGATTCGAAGGCCGACGCCGACCGGGTCCGCAAGTGGTCGACCCAGAGCCGGGAGGCGGCGCCCTGGTACCAGCACGAGGAGCTCGGGTACAATTACCGCATGTCTAATGTAATCGCCGGGGTCGTCCGCGGCCAGGTCCCCCATCTCAGCGGGCACATAGGACAGAAGAAGGCCATCTACGAGCGCTACAGGGCCGGCCTTTCTGACCTGCCTTTCGTCCATATGAATCCCTATGATGCGGAGAACTCCGTCCCGAACTTCTGGCTGTCCTGCCTCATTATTGATGCGGACCATATGTGCCGGACCGTGCGGGGCGAGAAGGAACCCCTCTACATCTCCGAGCCCGGCAAGTCCTGTCCCACGGAGATTCTCGAGGCCATCGCCTCCATCAATGCCGAAGGCCGCCCCATCTGGAAGCCCATGCATATGCAGCCCATCTACCGCATGAACCCCTTCGTCACTGCCCGGGGGAACGGCCGGGGCCAGAGTAACGCCTACATAGACGAAGGCCTTGCCGCCGATGCCGGCGCCGACATTTTTGCCCGCGGTCTCTGCCTGCCAAGTGACAACAAAATGACATCTGAGGAGCAGGATATTATAATAGAAGTAATCCACAGGATGTTTGAGTAATTTGTATCGGCCGCGGCATCTTTAGGCGGCCGATATTTTTTTGCTTTGCTGCGCCAAAAAGACACCAAATATTATTCATGAAAATGAAATAACGCCAAAAAATTCTTGTCAAATGCGGGCAGGGAGTCTATACTGTATGCGTTGAAATCGGACTTAGAGGGAGCGGAAGTTTGGCCAGACTCGTTTATCAGCGAAAAAACGGAAAATGGGAGGCCCGTTACCGCAAAGGAAAGAATGCGGCGGGGAAGGTTCTATACGGGACTGTGTACGGGGACTCCGAGTCTGAGGCCATTGCCCGGCGGATTGAGATCCTGGGCTACGACCCCGAGGCCGACCGGCGGCAGGTGGAGATGAACCTTCTGATCCTGGGTGCCGGTGTGCACGGGCACGACTGCGCCGAGATTGCCCGGTCGCTTCGGATTTTCAAGCGGATCAGCTTTCTTGACGACCGGGCCCAAGGACCTGATGTCCTCGGTACTATGGAGGATCTTGCGAAGGCAAGGCACAATTATCCGTGTGCTTTCGTGGCCATCGGGGACAATGCGGTCCGGGAGCGCCTGGTGACGCGGCTGCGGGAATTGAACTTCCTCCTGCCGAGCCTTATTTCCCCGAGCGCCAATATTTCACCAAACGCCCAACTGGGCGACGGGGTCGTGGCCTTTCCCCGGTGCAGCATCCTTGAGGCGGAGGTCGGCGACTTTTCCATTATTGATACCGGCACTGTCATCAATTCCGGGGCCGCGCTCGGCGCCTACACCCGGGTCGACTGCGGCGGCATCGTCCTGAAGGGGACTATTGTTCCGGACGGGACCCTCATTAAGAGCGGAGAGATTTTCGGGGATAGGGGATGAAATGAAGCTGGTCCGGGCGAACGATTGCAATCCCCTGCCCGGATAGAAAAATTCCCCCGGACAAGCAGGGAATATATGGGAATCTTGAAATATGAATAATGTAGAGAAATTCGCTTTGGGCATCCTCGGAACTTCAGCTGTTGTGGCCGGGGTTCTGGCAGCCCGGGGCAAGAAGCGGCGGGCTGGGGACACCCAGAGGCCCTATTACAAAAACTACCACAAACCGGCAGGTTTCTATGAAGCCCATGTGAAGCGGCCTTTGGACTGTTACCTGTCCTCTCTGGCCCTGGTGGTACTTTCGCCGGTCCTCGGTGTGACCGCCCTCCTTGTGAAGCGCAGCCTGGGCTCGCCGGTGCTCTTCGAGCAGGCTCGCCCCGGCAAGGACGGCAAGATTTTCAAATTATATAAATTCCGGACGATGACAGATGCGAAAGACGCCTCCGGCAAGCCCCTTTCCGACGCTGACCGCCTGACGCCTTTCGGGGAGAAGCTCAGAAGCACCAGTATCGACGAACTCCCCGAGCTTATCAACATTGCGGAGGGGGATATGGCGATTGTGGGGCCGAGACCCTGGCTGATCGAGTATCTTCCTTATTATAATAGTGAAGAAATACACCGGCATGACGTCCTTCCGGGGTTGACCGGGATGGCTCAGATCAATGGCCGTAACGGTATAGGTTGGGATGAACGCCTGAAATATGATGTGGAATATGTGCAGCACATCACTTTTATACAGGACTTGCGAATCGTATTGAAGACTGCAGGTAAGGTATTTCGCTCTGCAGGTGTTGCTGTCGATACGGATTCCGTTGAGACATGGTTTAATGAAGAGCGCGCCGGGAAAAATGGCGCCTTGTAGGTTTGCGGCAGGCATCTGCTGCAGATTGTTTCCTTATTATATATGTCAATTCAGATTTTTACTTTGCAAGATTCATTACAGTGGGATTCTGTAGTGAAATCTTTTGCTTCCTATGATGTGTATTGGCTGAGCGGTTACGTACGCGCCTTTCAGATTCATGGGGATGGAGAGCCTCTGTTATTCTACTATGAAGGCAAAGAGGGCTTGCGTGGAATCAATGTCGTCATGAAGCGGGATATCGCGGATGACATGCATTTCAGCGAAAAACTTGAGCATGGCACATTTTTTGATTTTTCTACGCCCTACGGGTACGGGGGTTGGCTTATTGAAAATCCGGATGAGTTGCCGCTCGAGGAACTGATTTCGGAGTATGAGCAATCCTGCAGAGAGAATGCGATTGTTTCCGAGTTTGTCCGCTTTCATCCCATGGTGCAGAACCATGAAGGGCTGCAGGAGTTTTACTCGATTCGGGAACTTGGCGAAGTCGTTCACATGGATTTGAGCTCGCCGGAAGTGATTTGGAACAACATTACAAGCAAAAACCGCAATGTCATTCGGAAGGCCATAAAAAATGACGTTCAAATATATAATGGCCGCTTTCCTCAGATTTACGAAGAGTTCAGAAAAATTTACGACCTTACGATGGCCAAGGATGATGCGGAACCATATTATTATTTTGAACCCGAATTCTACGAATCGCTTTTGAACGATCTGCCATACAATGCCCAGGTCTTTTTTGCAGTAAAGGATGAAAAAATAATTGCAGCTTCCATAATACTCGCTGCCAATGGAAGAATGAATTATCATCTGTCAGGCAGTTTGAGGGAATACAGCAGTCTGGCACCTACGAATCTGCTTCTTTATCGGGCAGCCCTTTGGGGAAATGCCAACGGCTATAAGACTCTGTATCTTGGCGGTGGAGTCGGTTCCGGAGAGGACAGCCTGTTTCGCTTTAAAAGGGCTTTTTATAGAGGAGAATTGAACCGCTTTCATATCGGGAAAAAGGTGTATGACGCAGAAAGGTATGCTGAGCTCTGCGAAATGGCGGGAGTCGAAAGCCATAGTGACAAGCTGATTGAATCAGGCTTTTTCCCGGAATATCGAAATGGGATTTGAAGGTCATTTGTATGGAGATTGAATTTACGCGATGAAGAGGAAACTTCAGATTTGGATTGCCCGGATGCTTGAGGGGAATCCATTTGGTGGCGATGATGCTGAGCGGTCAGTTCAGATTGCCGAATATCTGGCAGAGCAAGGGCATCAGGTGACATATTTTGGTACTGCATTTAACCATGTGACAAAGGAGCAGGATTTTCCAAAGACAGTATTTCGCAGGGTGAGAGATAATGAACGGGCTGTGATGCTGCATGTTCCGACAACCTACAAGAAAAATGTTTCTGTCAATCGTTACTTATATACGATTGAGCAGGCGTCTTTGTTAAGGCGAATCATTTCCAATTGGAAATTTGAAAAACCGGATCTCATTTTTGCGGCCACCCCGACAGTTGAAACCTGCGCTGTATTGGAAAAATACGGGAAAAAAGAGCAGGTACCTGTCGTAGTTGACATGCGGGATGAATGGCCGGATGTATTTTTAAGCGCATTCCCGCAGAAATTGCAGCCCCTGGCCAAAATGGCGCTGGTTCCACTCCGGAGGCAGGCCGGGAATATGTTCCGTTCAGCGGATGCCATATTTGCCATGAGTCCGAGTGCACTGCAATTTGGCCTTGATTATGCCGGACGGGAAGCAACAGACCTGGATGCGGTCATTTATATCGGCCGTGAAAAGTATGTGCCGGAGACAGAGACCCGGAAACGGATTCTTCAGGAACTGGGGGAGAAGGGAGTGACGAAGGAGACCTGGAACGCCTGTCTCTTTACTTCTCTTTCAAAGGTGTCCCTGGATATGGATACGGTCCTTGATTCCGCCAGGAAAATTCATGAGCTGCATCCTGAATTCCGGATTTTGATCGGCGGCCGCGGGGATGACGAAGCGCGTCTGAGGGAAAAGGCCGGGGATATGGATTATGTCTTTTTCCTTGGCTATTTGGACGAAGACTATATGTCAACCGTTATGTCGATTTCAAAAATAGGCCTCATGCCATATGCGAACAGAACCATGGAAAATGCCTGGGGAAATAAAGTGGGCCAGTATTTTTCCTATTCATTGCCTATTTTGACATCTACGAATGGGGTCGCGAAGGAATATTTCGAACAGTATGACTGCGGACTTCACTATGAGGAAGGGAAGATAGATAGCTTTACAAAAGTCGTTCTTTCGCTTATGAATTCGCCGATTCAATTAGAGAATCTCTCAAAAAACGCAGAAGACAGATATCTGGCGGATTTTGAGTATGCAAATTCGATGAAGCAGATAGAAAAAAGTCTGCTGCAGGTTTATGAGCACTATAGGGGTTGAGTCATGAAAGTCTGTCATATTTCAACAGTTCATCCCAGATATGATGTTCGGATATTTGAAAAAGAATGCCGTTCACTGGCTGCATCCGGCTATGATGTAACGCTCATCGTGAACGATCAAAAAGAAGATGAGGTGATTGACGGGGTACAGATTCTGTCTTTGCGTCTTTCTCCCAGGAATCGCTTTGATCGAATGACACGAATTGCGGATCTGGCTTTTGAAGAAGCGATGAGGGTAGATGCAGAGATTTACCATTTGCATGATCCGGAACTATTGCGAATAGCTGAGAAACTTAGGAAGAATGGTAAGAAAGTAATATTTGACAGCCATGAATTTACTACCGAACAAATCAAAGAAAAACCTTATCTTCCTGGCTGGAGCAGGCATATCGTTTCAAAAACCTATAAAAAATATGAAGAGCGAATTTTACAGAAGCTGTCAGGCATGATTGTACCTTGTACCTTTGAGGGGAAGAACTATTTTTCAAACATTCCTATCCCGAAAGTGATCATTGGTAATTGTCCGACAAAAAAGCTTGTTTCCGATACCGATTTACCCTTGGATCAACGGAAAAACAGGGTCGCATATGTTGGGAGTATTTCCCGGGACCGCGGTCTTTTTGAAATGGTGCGCGGCGTTTCCAGGTCAGGAAAGGAACTTGTCCTGATAGGAGAAATGTCCGGGGAAGATCTTGATGAGCTCAAGATAATGCCCGAATATGAGTGTGTTCATTATCTGGGTCGTATGCGTCATGCGGAAGCAATGGAAGAGCTGAAAAAATGCTCTGTAGGTCTGTGCTTATTGAATGACAACGGGCAGTATTTTAAATGTGATAATCTTCCAACCAAGATGTATGAATACATGGCTTTAGGAATTCCGGTAGTTATGTCAAAGGCTCCATACTGGGAAAAGGTGCTGGAGAAATATCCATTCGGAATAGCGGTTGATGTGAAAAGCTCTGACGAGATTTCTTCTGCAATATGTGAGCTTACAAGTGATGAGGTGACTTATCAGAATTATTCGAGAGAAGGCAAGCACGCAATTTTAGAGGCGATGAATTGGGAGAATGACGAAAAAAAACTTTTGGAGCTGTATGCAAATTTATAAAACGGTAAAAATATATAGTCTGCCCTTGATGATAAATAGAGATGCAGGGAGAAGGGATTTTGAAATCCAAAATAAAGTTTTTGAAAATAACCTATGTTCATAATTGGGCCTATGCAAATCGTGACCGCAGAGAAGTTGCTGCTGCTTTGGATCTTGGCTGGGATGTAACTGTTCTTGAGCCGAATGATAGTGAAAACGGGGATGCAAGTGGTTATAAGTTTGTCGGAGAGACAACAAAACCTGTCAAATGGAAACATTTCCCCAAGAAAATCAATCAGCTTGTAGCTGGAGTATGCTGGGCAAAGGCAGCTGCAAGATTAGAACCGGACATCATCAGCGGACACAACATGCTTGGGGTTTATATAGGACTACTGTCAAATCGCTATAGGAAAGATCATAAGAAGGCGAAAGTCGTTTACGATGCACATGAATATCTCATGGGGCAGCTTGTAAATAAGTCTGGGATTGTCAAAACAGTAAATGGCTTGCTTGAAAAAAATGTAATAAAGTGTGCAGACGTATCAATTTTTGTCAACGATTCAATTGCCGATGCCGTCCAAAAGGATTATAAGCTGAAGGAACGGCCTTTGGTAATTCGTAATGTTCCCCTTATGGCACCAGAGGTTTCTGAGGAAGAGAGGATAAGTGCCAGACTTGAACTGGAACAGAAATTCGGAGATTGCGGGAATAAGAATTTTATCATCATGTATCACGGGGCAATCATGTCGGGCAGGGGGCTTCGAGTTTTTATCGAAGCAGTAAAGCGAATGCCTGATATTTGCGGTGTGATTATTGGCTATGGGACTGATTCCGCCATTGAGGAGTTGAAACGGAGCCTCCGAGAATCGGACGCGCGCGATCGACTGGCCTACCATGAGGCTGTTCCTCAGAAAGAATTGTGGGAATATATTGCAGCGGCAGATGCTGAAATGGTGACGATTCAGGCGATAAATCGGAGTTATTATTTCAGCCTTCCGAATAAGCTTTTGGAGAGCATTCAGGCTGGCACCCCGGTAATTGCATCAAACTTTCCGGAGATTGAAAAGATGGTGAATCGATACCACATCGGCCTGACCTGTGATCCGGAAAACCTGGATGAAGTGTGCGCTTGTATTGAAAAGCTGAAGAATGATCCAGAATTCAGGAAACAGTGCAGGGCCAATGCGGTTGCCGTAAAGGAAGAATTATCCTGGGAAACGGAAAGCCGGAAGTTGAGGCAGGCATTGCTTCAATTGGCGGAATAAAATATTAGAGTCAACAGGTCAGTAGGATCTTTGGAGAGAACGATGAAATATGCATTGATCGGCTGTGGCCGGATAGCCGTGAATCATGTAAAGGCAGTAAATAATAATAAACTGGACTTTGTAGCGGCGTGTGATATTGCGCCGGAGAACATAGATACTCTATTTGCAAAGCAGGCTCCGGAAAATGCGGCAGCTATAGCAAGGTATACGGATTATAAGCAGATGATAGCAGAACATCCGAATCTGGATCTCATTGCTATTGCAACGCCGTCTGGCCTTCATGCAGAGATTGCCTTATATTGTATTGATCACGGGATCAATGTCATCATTGAGAAGCCGATGGCGATGAGCATGCAGGATGCTGATGAGATCATCCGCCGGTCGGAGGAAAAGGGCGTTGTTGTTTCTGCCTGCCATCAGAACCGCTTCAATATTGCTGTTCAGAAGACAAGGGCGGCTCTGGAGGCCGGCCGATTCGGAAAACTTTCTCATGGTTCCATCCATGTCCGCTGGAACCGGAACAAAGAATATTATGAACAGGCTCCCTGGCGCGGCACCTGGCAGGATGACGGCGGCTGCCTGATGAACCAGTGCATTCATGGCATTGACCTTCTCCGTTGGATGATGGGTGACGACGTTGAATCGGTCTACGGAGTGACAAGACAACAGCAGCACCATTATCTGGAGGCTGAAGACGTCGGGATGGCGGTAGTACAGTTCAAGAACGGGGCTATTGCTACGATTGAAGGGACGACAAACGTCTATCCGAAGAACCTAGAAGAGACCTTATATCTCTTTGGTGAAACAGGAACTGTGAAGATCGGCGGAAAGTCAACGAACAATCTTGATGTATGGGACTTCCTGGATGAGACAGAGGCGGACCTGCAGAATAAAGGCCTGCAGGAAGCCACATCCAATGTCTACGGGAATGGGCACACGAGCCTTTATGCTGATGTGATCGACAGTATCCAAAATCACCGCAAGCCTTATGTGGATGCTGTGGCCGGCAGAAATGCCCTTGAAATGATCCTGGCTATCTATAAGAGTATGAAGACCGGGATGCCGGTGAAGCTCCCGCTGAAAGACTTCGCCAGCATTGATATGAAGGGAACTTTTTAAAAAAGATGGAATATCGCAATCTAAAGAAACAGTATCAGGTCCTGAAAGATCAGATGGATGCCGCCATGCAGGACGTCTGCGGTAAGGCCTCTTTCATAGGCGGTGAGCCGGTAAAGGCACTGGAGCAGGAACTGGCCGCATATGTGGGTGTGAAGCATTGCCTCACATGTGCGAACGGAACGGATGCCCTGCAGCTTGCCCTGATGGCGTGGGGGATCGGACCCGGAGATGCGGTATTTGTTCCTGATTTTACCTATTTTTCCTCCGGTGAAGTAGTAAGCGCGGTCGGAGCAACGCCAATCTTTGTGGATATCGACCGTAGGACTTATAATATGAATCCGGTTCAGCTGGGGCAGGCGGTCCGGACTATCAAGGCAGACGGGAAATACAGACCGAAGGCAGTTATTGCTGTGGATTTATTTGGTCTTCCTGCCGACTTTACGGAAATTCAGGACATCTGCAAACAGGAACAGATTCTGCTTCTTGAGGACGGGGCCCAGGGCTTTGGCGGACTCTTTAATGAAAAAAGAGCCTGCTCGTTCGGCGATATCTCAACTACTTCCTTCTTCCCGGCCAAGCCGGTTGGCTGCTATGGAGACGGAGGCGCTATTTTTACGGATAGTGATGACTGGAATCAGCTTCTACGTTCTTATGCGGTGCATGGTAAGGGAAGTTCTAAATATGATAATGTCCGCATCGGCATGAACAGCCGGTTGGATACGCTTCAGGCAGCTATCCTTCGCATTAAACTTGTGGCATTTAAGGAGAATGAGTTCGATGCCGTGAATAAGGCGGCTTCACTTTATACAGAAAAGTTTATGAAGGCAGGGGCGGAAGAGAAAGGACTGGTGCTGCCGCTGGTTCCGGATGGTAATACGTCATCGTGGGCTCAGTATACAATTCAGCTGCCTGCTGATTATGGTACAGATGGACGGCAGGCCCTGCAGGATGCCCTGAAAGTGAAAGCAATCCCTTCTATGGTATATTATCCCAAGCCGATGCATATCCAGCTTGCCTTCCAGGGAACGGATAGTGCAAATGCCACCTGTCCGGTCACAGAAGAACTTTGCAACAGGGTTCTGAGCCTCCCGCTGGATCCGTATAAGACGGAGGCAGAGATTGCAGAGGTTGTTTCCACTGTCATGGAATTTGTGAATAGCAGGTGAATACCGGGTAATTGTTTGGGGTCACAATACACTGTCGGAAGGAAAATGAAAGATGGAGTTCAATACAATTTATGACAGACTGATCTCCGGGAAGGAAAAGCTGGCGCTTGTCGGTCTCGGATACGTAGGAATGCCGATTGCGGTTGAGTTTGCAAAGCATATCCAGGTCATCGGTTTCGATATCAATGAGAAACGTGTCAATGAATATGCGAACGGAATAGATGCCACCCGGGAAGTCGGTCCGGCGATCAAGGATACAACAGTCGAATTCACTTCGGATGCAACAAAACTGAAGGAAGCTAAATTCATCATCGTGGCAGTGCCTACCCCGGTCAATAAGGATACGACGCCGGATCTACGTCCGGTAGAGGGGGCTTCCCGCACTGTCGGTCAGAATCTGACGCCTGGGACTATTGTCGTCTTTGAATCAACGGTATATCCCGGCGTGACGGAAGATATCTGCATTCCGATCATAGAAAAAGAATCCGGGCTGAAATGCGGCGTGGATTGGAAGATCGGCTATTCTCCCGAGCGGATCAATCCCGGAGATGGTGTTCATACCCTGACGACTATCCGAAAAGTGGTTTCCGGTATGGATGAGGAAGCTGCCCGTGAGATCCAGAAGGTCTATGATATCGTGATCAAGGCCGGTACCGTGCCTGTTTCCAACATCAAGACGGCGGAAGCAGTCAAGGTTGTTGAGAACAGCCAGCGGGATATCAACATCGCTTTCATGAATGAGATTGCCATCATCTGTGACAAGCTGGGTATCGATACCAATGAAGTCCTGTTTGGCATGAATTCCAAGTGGAACGCACTTGGCTTCAAACCCGGGCTTGTCGGCGGTCACTGTATCGGGGTGGATCCCTATTATCTGACCAGCTGTGCAGAAATGCTGGGCTACCACAGCCAGATCATTCTGAACGGTCGGAAGGTCAATGATTCCATGGGCGGTTATGTGGCAGATGCGGCCATTAAGCAGATGATCGAAGCCGGCCAGGCGCCGAAGAAGGCCACAGTTGTCATTCTGGGCATTACCTTTAAGGAAAACTGTCCGGATACACGGAACAGCAAGGTGGTGGATATTATCCGTCGCCTGAAGGAATATGATATTTCACCTATTGTAGCTGATGACTGGGCAGATTCGGCAGTGGCGAAGCAGGAATATGACGTCGACTTGGTACCATTTAGTGAGCTTCCGAAGGCCGATTGCGTAATCGTTGCTGTGGGACATCATGAATTCCGCAATATGTCTGTCATGCAACTGAAAAAGTTGTTCAGGCCGGAACTGCCGGATGATGAGAAAGTTCTTGTCGATGTCAAGAGTCTGTATCGGATGGACGAGCTGAAGGCGTCCGGAATGCGCTTTTGGAGGTTATAAGCAGCAGAATGTGCGGTATTGCAGGTTATATTTCAAAAAAAGATAATGCGGCAATTCCGCAGTATGTATCTCAAATGCTGGATACCATTCGGCACCGTGGCCCGGACGGGTCGGGGATTCGAATTTTTCGGAATCGCGTTGGGCTTGGCCACAGGCGGCTGGCAATTCTGGATTTGTCGGAAAACGGACTGCAGCCGATGCAGATGGGAAATCGGTGGATTACTTTTAATGGAGAGATTTATAATTATCTGGAGATTCGGCGAGATCTGATAGATTGTGGGTATTCTTTTAAGACCGATACAGATACAGAGGTGATTCTTGCCGCTTACGATAAATGGGGAAAAACCTGTGTAGAGCATTTCAACGGTATGTGGGCCTTTGCCATCTACGATGATGAGAAACAGAGTCTTTTTTGTTCACGGGATCGGTTTGGCGTAAAGCCTTTTTATTATCAAAAGGTAAAGAATTCCCTGATCTTTGGCTCTGAGATCAAGGAAATTCTTGCTGTTCAGCAAGGGGAAGTGAAGGCCAACATTGACAGGCTGAAGGCATTTCTTGCGGCAGGGATAGTTGAAGCAGATGAAAGCACGTTTTTTTCGGACATCTTTCAGTTGCCAGGGGGGTGTAACCTCATTTTCGATTGCTTGGACTTTGGGCTGACAATCGAAAAATATTATGACCTCCGTGATGTGAACCTGAATAAATATGCTGCGGAGGAAAATTACCAGCGATTTCGGGATGCCTTTTTCCAATCTGTCCGCTTTCGACTGCGGGCTGATGTGCCGGTCGGATCCTGTCTGTCCGGCGGGCTTGACAGCTCAGCTATTGTCTGCGCAGCACACGAGATACTGAAAGAACAGCAGAATGAAGGTCGGTGTACGGTTTCGTCCTGCTTTGATGATAAAAGATACGATGAGCGGGAGTACATTGACGCAGTCGTTAGGCATACCGGGGTGACACCTTACCAGGTGTTCCCGGATATGGATCATGTTTTTGACGAACTGGATGATATCATCTGGCATATGGATGAGCCTTTCGGGGGGACATCCATCTATGCCCAATGGTGTGTCTTCCGAGAGGCAAAACAGCATGGGCTGACGGTAATGCTAGATGGACAGGGGGCGGATGAGCAGCTTGCCGGATACACACCTTTCTATAAGGTGCTGTTTATACAGCTTTTGAAGGGGGGAAAATTCAAACAACTCCGGCATGAAATTCAATGTTTTAAAGAGCTACGTGCAGGAACAGAAGATGTTAATATCCGGGATACGATGCTTTCAACCGTGACTTCTCTGTTGCTACCGGATTCAGTTCGCTATTCATTAAACAGAATTTATAGAAGAAAACAATCCGGACTGCCGTACGATGCTTCGTTTTACGATAATAAATATTTGAAAGCTGGGTATCGTCTGTACAATAAACGGCGTCCACAGCAATATATTTTTGCCTCAATGACGAACGGCATGCAGTCGCTGCTTCACTATGAGGATAGAGATTCCATGGCCTTTTCAATTGAATCACGGGTTCCTTTTCTTGACAAAGACTTAGCCGAGTTTATCTATTCGGTACCAATCGAACAGAAAATCCGGGATGGAAAAACGAAAAATGTTCTCCGCGAAGGGCTGAAAGATGTCCTGCCGGAAGAGATTTACAATCGTTATTCAAAACTTGGATTCGTGACGCCGGAAGATCAATGGCTCCGGGATAATCAGGATTTTTTTCGCGCCGAAATTGAGAAGTCCTGTAATCGACTTTCCTCTCTCGTGGACAAAGAAAGAGTTCTCCACTGGTATGATACCCATGTAGACAAGACCAGGATGGGGGATAACACCTGCTTTCGTCTGATTTGTGCTGCGCATTGGACTGAGGTGTTTGGAGTGGAGATATGACTTATGGCAAGAGTGCGTGTATGTGACGTGTCAGATATTAAGGACTTCGGAATTTTTGGAGTGCAATGATGGGAAATAATTATTTTGTACACGAATCTTCGTATATCGATGACAACGTCCATATCGGCAGTGGAACGAAGATCTGGCATTTCTGTCATATCCAGTCAGGAGCTCGTATTGGAGAAAATTGTTCTCTAGGGCAGAATGTCAATGTCAGTAACAATGCCGTTATCGGAAATGGCGTAAAGATACAGAATAATGTGTCCGTTTATGAGGGTGTTGTCTTGGAGGATCATGTTTTCTGTGGGCCTTCAATGGTTTTTACGAATGATCTGACGCCGAGAGCCCAATATCCGAAAGGCCAAGCCGGGTACAAGAAGACGCTGGTGCATCATGATGCGACAATCGGGGCAAATGCAACGATTGTGTGCGGCCATGAGTTGGGCGAGTACTGTACGATAGCGGCCGGGGCAGTTGTAACGTCAAATGTAAAACCGCATGCTCTGATGGCAGGGGTACCGGCAAAGCAGATCGGGTGGACTTGTGAATGCGGACAGGTGTTACAGAAACAGGATGATTTGTATGTTTGTCCGGACTGTGGGAGACGGTATCAAATTCTGAATGACGAACTGAGGAACATCTGAATATTGCAGAGAAAGGCGCTTCAAAAGTAAGCAGCCTGATATCTTATCCGATTATGTTTTGAGGTGCTTATGAAAAATAAAACAAAAGTTTTAGCATATTATCTTCCACAATTTCATGAAATTCCGGAAAATAATGAATGGTGGGGTAAGGGCTTTACGGAATGGACCAATGTAAAAAGGGCACGACCTTTATTTCCAGGACAGGTTCAGCCTAGAGTTCCACTTAATAATAACTACTATAATATTTTAGATAAACAGACAGTAGAGTGGCAAACGGAACTAGCCAATAAATATGGGGTTTATGGTTTTTGCTATTTTCATTATTATTTCAAAGACGGAAAGAAGGTTTTGGAAAAACCGGCTGAAAATTTATTGAAATGGAGTGACATTAATCAAAGATATTGTTTTTTCTGGGCAAACAGTCCATGGATAAGGACATGGTCCGCTGCGGCCGTTTCCGGAGGGACTACGTGGGTTTCCGAAGAGCGGGAAGGAAAAGGAAAAACAGGAATCCTTCTAGAACAGGATTATGGCGATGAAGCCTGTTGGAAGGAGCATTTTGATTATTTATTACCCTTTTTTGAAGATGAGAGGTATATAAAAATTGACGGGAAACCATTTTTTGCCATTTACTTTGTGAATCAAATTCCTTGCGCGAAAGAGATGTTCCTGCTATGGGATAAGCTTGCAAAACGTGCCGGGTTTCCGGGTATTTTTATTTCTGCTGTGAATGGGCGATATCCTTCCTCGCTGAAGGATTTGCTTGATGGTAATATTCAATATGGCGGTGGATGCTATGATAATGATTTTCTTTTTCATGTAAAGGCATTTGTGCAGAACCGATATCGTCGGTATTTTTCAAAAGATTCTCATAGAGCATATTCATATGATGAAGTTTGGAGGGCAATTTTAAGACAGGGGCCTTATGGAGGGATAAATAATTTTCCGGGAGGGGTGGTTGATTCCGATGATAGTCCTCGAAGGGGAGTTGATTGTACGTATTTGAAAGGAGCTTCCCCTCAAAAATTTTATCGCTATTTATCGAAGCAGTTGATTCGAACCCGGGATTTTTTTCACTCAGAGTATTTATTTTTGAATGCCTGGAATGAATGGGGAGAAGGATGTTATCTGGAACCTGACGAGCATAATGGATACGCTTATTTAGAGGCCTTAAAAAGGGCTTTAGTTGATACAGGAAATATATGAGGATAGTATGTTTGGTCTAATACGCGAACGGGTTAGCAATATAAAAGAGCAAAGTCATGGGTGAACATCCATCATCAGCATGGGACTTCTGTATTGAATGACTTTAACCAGGATCTGGTTAATGTGGGGAAATACACGTATGGCGGATTAAACGTCTTGACATTTTCTCCTGATGGGCATCTGAATATTGGCCATTTTTGCTCAATTGCCGGCAATGTGACATTTATTCCCGGAGGAGATCATTATGTGGATCATATTTCCTCATTTCCCTTTAAGGCACATGTTGTAAAAAATGATTTTTCGGAGGCCACAACGAAAGGGGACATCATCATTGGTGATGATGTCTGGATTGGCCAGAATGCTGTGATTTTGTCCGGAGTTACGATAGGACAGGGAGCTGTTGTTGCGGCGGGGGCAGTGGTTTCCAAGGATGTACCTCCATATGCCATTGTCGGTGGGGTCCCTGCCAAAGTTCTTAAATTTCGTTTTTCAGATGAGATATGTAAAGAACTGTTCAAAATTGATTATGGTCAACTTACGGAAGAGCAGATCAAGCTACATATTGATGAACTTTACACAAAGATTGAGACTTTAGAAGATGCAAAAAGATTGACGGCATGGATGCCGCATAAAGAATGCAAGTGGACTGATAGATGAGGCTGGCATGGATGAATGGGTACAGCAATAAAAAAATCCAAAACTGACTACGACGATCTACATTATTCATAAATCAAAATATGTCCGTAATACGTATCATCAAAAAATTCAGAAGCATCCTTTCCCGCCACCAGAAGCTGCGGATTTTTGAACTCGGCGTTCTGATGCTGATCGGGGCCGTGTTTGAGACCATGTCGGTGTCCCTGATTGTGCCATTTATGAACGCAGTCATGGAGCCGGAGAAAACGATGCAGAAGCCCTATGTGCAGCTGGTCTGCCGCATATTCGACCTCCATTCCCCCCGGACTTTCCTCGTTGTGCTGGCGGTCATCATGGCGGCCCTCTATATCATCAAAAACGTTTTTCTCCTTTTCGAAAATAATATTCAATACCGCTTTGTTTACGGAAACATGTTTGCCATGCAGCGGCAGATTCTTGCAAATTTCATTCGACGTCCTTATGAAGACTTTTTGTTGGTCAATTCCGGAGAGGTAATACGGATAATATCCAACGATACATCGCAGGTATTTGCTCTGTTGACTCAGCTGCTTGAAATGTTTACGGAGCTCATTGTATCGATTGCGCTTGTCATTGTGACTTTCATTATTG
The DNA here is from genome assembly GCA_036343235.1 of Lachnospiraceae bacterium. GTDB lineage: Bacteria > Bacillota > Clostridia > Lachnospirales > Lachnospiraceae > RUG306. Next base: position 11,015 of record JAZASQ010000007.1, on the reverse strand, counting down.
CTCCGGTGATCACAATCTGCATTGCCGCTCTGCTCATCGTTCTGATGCTGGTCATTAATTATATCCTGAAGCCCATTCTGAACCGGGCTGGCAAGAATACTCAAAAGTCGTCAGCAGCCATGAATTCCTGGCTCATGCAGTCCATCCAGGGCATCAAGGAACTCAAGGTCCAGCGGAAGGAAGAGTATTTTCAGGAGAACTACGACAAGGCCGGGACAACCTATGTCAATTCTCTGCGGCAGAGAGCCGTTCTGGGTGTCATCCCCCGTTTCATGCTGGAGGCCATTTCCATGGGGGCCTTTTTCATTATTGTTGCCCTCATGATCTACAAAGGGGCGGATCTCAATACGGTCGTTCCCATGCTGTCAGCCGTTGCCATGGCAGCGGTCCGCCTTCTGCCTTCCGTGAACCGGATTTCTGCGGCCCTGACCTCCATCTCTTATACGGAGCCCATGCTGGACAAGCTGCTTGAGAACCTGAAGACCATCTCCGGTAGTGATGAAGTATCGCTTGCTGCAGGGAACTTGAAGGCAAAGACCGAGGCGGAGAGCAGTACTGCAGCTAGTGTTGAAATGAAACCTGCTGCAGGCGCGGCTTCCGCTGATTCTACAAATGGAAATGCTTCAAGTGATTCATACGCTTCTGCCTTTCCCCGGCTCTCGAAAGCGATTACAGTAGAGGACATCGTCTACCACTATCCGAATACGGAGAAGAATGTGCTGGATCATGCGGACATGACCGTGACACCGGGCGAATCCGTCGGCATTGTCGGAGCTTCCGGGGCAGGGAAGACGACCTTGGTGGATATCATCCTGGGGCTTTTGCGGCCGGCCTCCGGCCGGGTGGCTATTGACGGTACGGATATCCGAACCGACAGCCAGGCCTGGCTGGCCCAGATCGGCTACATTCCCCAGATGATCTTCATGCTGGACGGGACCATTAGGGAAAATGTGGCATTCGGAGAAAAGCGGGAAGATATTGATGACAAAGACGTTTGGGCGGCTCTCCGGGAGGCTTCTATGGAGGACTTCGTGAAGAGCCTGCCGGACGGCCTTGACACTGAGCTTGGAGAAAGAGGCGTGCGGATTTCCGGCGGTCAGCGCCAGCGGATTGGAATTGCCCGGGCCCTGTACACAAACCCTTCGGTCCTGATCTTCGACGAAGCCACTTCAGCCCTCGACAATGAGACCGAGGCCGCCATCATGGACTCTATCAACCACCTCCATGGCACCAAGACCATGATCATCATCGCCCACCGACTGACCACCATCGAAGGCTGCGATCACGTCTACCGGGTCGAAGGCGGGAAGATCCGGAGGGAGAGGTAGGACATGATGAAATGTGCTAGAATTTATATATGCGTCGGACAATGAACGCATGTCAGAAGAATCCGAAAGTTCGTTGGATCAGCTTTGAAAGGAGATTTCTTATGTGGTATCAATGAGGCGGGGCTCGGCATGGCAGGCCTCAATTTCCCGGACAACTGCGACTTCCGGGACCCTGCCGATGGGAAGACGAATATCGCTTCGTTCGAACTGATTCCTTTTATATTATCCTCATGTTTGACATGGCAACTGTGGTAATATGCTGGCGAAGTAGCAAGGAAGCGCGAAATTGAAAAATGAGGATTCTGCCATGGACTTTTCACAAGATAATGCTTCTTCAAGAGGCAATCGTACCGAAAAGAGTACTGTCTCAGAAACATAGGAAAGCGTGAAAAATATGAATCAAGAACAGATGCCCTTCGTGGTCTATCTCATCCATGCATGTGCCCATAAGTGGTCCAAGAGCCCTGAGGCAGTTTATCAACTGCTGAGAGATTCTAATTGCATTGATGGGTATTTGGTACCTAATTATGAAATATTGCACACTCAGGGGATGGGCTATCTGGTGGATGATTTAAAGGGTTATCTAAAATTAAGAGGAATTCAGGTATGATAGTATATCATGGTTCTTCTGTGGCTGTACCCAGCCCGGATATTAGTCATTCGTATCATGCGTTGGATTTTGGGAGAGGGTTTTATGTCACGTCAGTAAAAGAGCAGGCGGAACGGTGGGCTCGCAGAAAGGCCGGTTACCTGGGGCAGTCAAAGGGTATTGTTTCCATATATCAAATGGGAGCTATAAATTTGCTTTTAACATACCGGGAGAGTTATACGATTTAACGGTGGTTTACAATATGGATGAGGAAGTACTGGAAAATGTTTATCAAGAAAACCTTGATGAGCGTATCATAGGATATTTGGCGGAGCAGGAAAATATATCCTATGAGCAGGCTATGGATGTCTTCTATCATAGCAATCTGGCAGCGATGATTCATAAAGGGGAGTATGGTATACAATACCTGGATTATAAGGTGCTGACAGAGATGTTGATTGAGCAGATAAAATCAGCGTGAAGCTTATTATCCAACAATGAGTGTTGTATACAGGCTGTTCTGATTCACATATTGGTGAATCGGACTCGTATCATTGAGGTATTGTTGAATCGCTTTTGAAAGGAGATTTCTTATGTGCACTGCAGCTACCTATTTCACGAAGGACCATTATTTCGGCCGGAATCTGGACCTTGAGTACAGCTACCACGAGCAGGTGACTGTAGTGCCGCGAAAGTTTCCGTTTGCTTTCAGGTGTGGCTGTAATAATGCAGACCACTACGCCATGATCGGCATGGCCTATGTGGCGGGCGGCTATCCCCTGTTCTATGACGGTATCAACGAGGCGGGACTCGGCATGGCGGGCCTCAATTTCCCGGACAACTGCGACTTCCGGGATCCTGTCGATGGGAAGACGAATATCGCTTCGTTCGAACTGATTCCTTATATATTATCCTCGTGTAAGACAACGGATGAGGCCAGAGAAAAGCTTTCCGACGTGAACATCACAAATGCGGCCTTTGCCCCGGAGCTGCCTCCCAACCCCCTGCACTGGATGATCGGGGACAAGGAGAAGCAGATTGTTGTGGAGCAGACAAAGACGGGTCTTCACATCTATGATGACCCGGTCGGCGTCATGACGAACAATCCCACCTTTGATATCCAGATGACCATGCTGGCAAATTATAGGAATCTGACGGCGGACCAGGGCGAGTGCCGCTTCGCGGACGGGCTGGATCTTCACGCCTATTCAAGAGGCATGGGCGGTATGGGCCTGCCCGGCGACCTCTCCAGCGCTTCCCGCTTTGCCAAGGTGGCCTTCACCCGCATGAATTCGAAGTCAGCTGACGACGAGTCGGCTTCTGTTTCCCAGTTCTTCCACATTCTGGGTTCCGTTGAGCAGCAGCGGGGCCTCTGTCATCTGGGCGGGGACAAGTATGAGATCACCATCTATTCTTCCTGCTGCAACCAGGACAAGGGCATCTACTACTACACGACCTACGAGAACAGTCAGATCAACGCGGTAGACATGCACCGGGAGAACCTGGACGGGGCAGAGCTCAAGGCGTATGACCTTGTAGAGGGCCAGCACATTAACTTCCAGAACTGAAGGCAGGCAGAAGGTCAGGCTTCCCTGACGCCTTTTCCGTGAAACAGGAAAAGGAACATTTCCCCCGCGCTGTCAACAAATGTGCTAGAATAGAGCGCGGTCCAGCGGCCGGACGGGGCAGTGTCCTGCCCGCGTTCAGTGCAGCCGGAAATACTTATGTGATAATTGGAGAATATCATTCATGAAACTGGCAACAAAATCGAGGCAGCCTAAGCTGTCCGTCAAGTACCTGATTCCGTCCATCCTGGCTGTGGGCCTGATTCCCTTCCTGATGCGGATCTACACCTACGACAACCATCTCGGGGACTATGATTGGTATCCGAACGGGGGCGGCACGGCGGACGTATTTTTGTTTTACAAGCAGTGGGCTGTGGTCGTGCTGGCCTGCATCTGTATCATTCTCCTGCTTGTGCGGGCGAACTATTATTATGAAGAATTACCTGTCGGCCGATTTATGATTCCTGCGGGCATCTACGGAGTCATGGTTCTTGTCTCCGCAATTTTCGGAAAGAGCCCCCTGTTTTCGTTCGCGGGTTCCTATGAGATGTTCGAGTCGGCCCTCGCCCTGCTCGGGTATCTCGTCATCGCTTATTATACCTATACCTGTATCGTTTCGGTCGACCACCTCAGGTACTTCCTGCGGGGCTCTGAATATTTCGTCCTAGTGGAACTGGCCCTCGCGACCTTCCAAGGCCTCGGCCTCGACCTCTTCGCGACGGATTTCGGCAAGCGCCTGATCGCGCCCATGTCCTTCTGGGACAAGCTGGACACCATCAGCGTTGTCGCCGGCGAGCGTCAGGCCTACGGCACGATTTACAATGTCGACTTCTTCTCCATGTATACGGGCGTGCTGGTGCCGATTTTCATCGCCCTGATCTTCGTGGAAGAGAAGCTCTGGCGGAAACTTTTAAACGCGGCCCTCTGTGTCCTGGCCGTCTATGTCTCCTTCCACGGGGCCCTGTCCGGCTTCGTCGGCATCCTCGGCGCCCTGGTCATCGCAGCCCTCGTCCTCCTTTCCCGCAGGCGGAAGACCTTCATCATCGGCCTTGTCGTCCTGGCTGTTTTGGTCGGAGGCGGCGTGGCGGTCCTTGAGACCAGCAGCTCCCTGAAAAAGCAGGTCAGCACCATTCTCGTCGGAACTATTCCCAACTGGGACGAGAACATTCCCATCCCCGAGGACGGCATTTTCACGGGCGATAATAATGTAAAAATTTCCTTTAAGGACGGCCGGACCCTTGTCTTTTCGTATTCCCTGGATACCGCTTCCGGTATTGTCACGTTTGATGCCAAGGACGGAGAGGGCCAGGCCCTGAACCTGAAGTGCACAAGCGAGTACGATCAGACCTACGCCTGCACGGATTCGGATTGGAAGGACATCTCCTTCGGTCTGAGCGGGGATTCGCAAACCGGCTATTATGTTTACGTCAACATCCCCAGCAATGCCGGAGCGGACTGCCATTTCTCCTTCATCAAGGGCACGGAAGAGGGCGACTACTATTTCGTGAACTCGGCCTTGAAGGGCATCAAGATGCCGACAGGTGAGGATGTGGAAGTGGCCAACGTCTTCCCTGACCGTATGTTTTCCGGCCGCGGCCACATCTACAACCGCTCCATTCCCCTGCTCAGGCACCACATGATCATCGGGACCGGAGCTGACTGTTTTGTCCTGGCCTATCCCCAGTGGGAGTATATCAACAAATCCTACTGGGTCGGTCCGGACAAGGCTCTTTTCGATGTTAAGCCCCACTGCTATTACCTGCAGCTGTGGATTGAGAACGGCTTCATCGCCTTCGCGGCAGCCGTGGTCTTCTTCTTCTGGTACCTGTTCCAGTCCGCCCGGCTCTACCGGAAGGCGGTCTTTAAGGATGCCTATACGGGAACCCTTACCGAGGCGGAGCTCAAAGACAAGCTGGTCCTGGCCCGCATGGGCTTTGGCATTTCAACCGGCGTCCTGGCCTACCTGATCGTCGTTCTGGCCAACGACTCCACCATCTGTACAGGACCTGTCTTCTGGACCATCCTTGGTGCCGGGTGGGGCGTAAATGCCCTGGTCAGGAGAGAACTCGGAGAGCCTGAAGAAAAACCGCTCATGAAATTCAAAAAGTAATAATGTAAAACAAAAAGGAGCTGCAAACGCGGCTCCTTTTTCCGTTGGAATTATTCGTGCTGACGGACAGGCTCCAGGAAGCGCTCCGCCACCCCGTGAACGGCCTTGCTGACAAGGCAGATGATCAGGATGTTGATCGGAAGCATGACAAGTTCTTTCGGAAGCCTTGCGATGAAGGTCGTGAGATATGGTGTCTTATATAGAATTGAAAGCCAGAGGGTGTTGAGCAGCATGCTGCACAAAAGGCCGGTCGTAAGTTCTGCCAGTGCCACCCGAAGCATAGAGAAAGGCTTCTTATAGAGGAAGAGAGCGAAGATGACGCCGCTCGCCAGAGATGTGATGGTAAAGCCCGGGAAGAAAGCCCCTGTGGGCCGGACCAGGTAGGAGAGGACATCCGTGAGGATGCCGACCGTCCCGCCGACGAAGGGCCCCATCAGCATGCCGGCCAGCTTGACCGGGATGGACTGAAAGCGGATTTCTATAATGCTTGTGATGGGAATCTTGAAGAAACCGAGAATGACAGCAACTGCCGTCAACATGGCTGCCAGGGTGATAACCCTTACATTTTTGATTTCGTGCATGAAAAAACCTCCATTCGTACCTTTGTAGATCTCGTGATACTGCAAGGTGCGTATGGAGGTTTATTATTCATAAATAAAATAAACCGCAGGCATCTGCAGCAGCGGGATGCGACGTGCGGAACCGCAGGAAAAGCCTTTCATTTCATCGGGTTCGGCTATTTCCATTTCGTCCGGCGGGCAACTCCCTCAGTCCGCCGGCACTATAAACGCTCCGCACTCTAGTCTGCTTTTGTTTTCGAAACGCCCATAGTATAGGGCAGTTGCTCCTGCATTGCAAGAGCCAATGCTGCATGCACAAGAAAACCGTCCGCATTGCTGCGGACGGCTCCGTTTCAAATCTCAGTCAACCGGCTTGAAGTCTTCCTTGCCTACTCCGCAGAGGGGGCAGGTCCAGTCATCGGGCAGGTCCTCGAAGGCCGTGCCGGGAGCGATGCCGTTGTCCGGATCGCCCTTTTCGGGGTCATAGATGTAGCCGCACATGGTGCATTCATACTTCTTCATGGTGTTTTCCTCCTTTGATTGTAAGCTTACCACTAGTGGTATTCCACGTCGCTCCTGAGACCCTTGATGACGCTTGCCGTAAAGACGGCAAGCAGGGCGGCGACGGTGACCCACTTGCTGAAGCGGTCCGCCTTGTCCCCGATCCGGTCAATTCCGTCGCGCAGTCCGGCAGGCAGAATTTTCGCACTCGCCGGAAACAGCTGCTGTGACAGGGGAATTTTCTTCGTTCGGGCCATAGGCGGACCTCCATTCGAAAACGCTGCGGCAGATTTCTGCCGCTTATGTCCTGATTATAGGCAAGTGGGCGGACGTGGGCAAGAAGTTTTCAGATTTTCGGAGAGAAATTTTACGAAAATTTCGGGTGAAATTTTCTGGTTTTCTCTGCAACAAAAGAATGGTAATCTGACACTATATACATGAAACCTGTGATATCCCCGGGGAGGATGCCATGGAAATTGATGTTCAGACAGTTCGAAAAGCGATTGACGGCGATGCGGACGCCTTCGTGAGTCTCTATGGAGATATGTACAAAGCTATGTATAGATATGCATATTTCCTCCTGGGGCGCTCGGCCGATGCGGAGGACGCCGTTGCGGACACCGTCGTGGATGCCTGGGAGGGTATAGGGGCGCTCAGGGTGCCGGAAGCCTTTTCCATCTGGATATACCGCATCCTTTCCGCCAAGTGCAAACGGCGGCGTGCATATTATTCTGAAGAACCGGGCTCTCTGGATTACAGCGTGCCCGGAGAAGGTTCCCGCAAGGTGGATGAAGCGCTGAAAACAAGCGGTATCGAATCTCCGGAAGAGGCACTGTCCCTCCTTTCAGGGCTCGATGAGACGGATCGGAATATTATTCTGCTCCATGTGATTGCCGGTTTCAAAACGAGGGAAATTGCGGATATGCTGGATATGCGGGCCACGACAGTACGCTCGAGGGAGAACAGGGCGCTGAGGAAATTGCGGCGGAAGCTCGGGGAATGACCCCTCATTCAGCGAAACGGACGAGCGGCTACCTACAGGAGAAAGCCATGAAAGACATAGAAGAAGAACTGAAAAAAGCGGCAGAGAAAGTCGACGTCCCCGACATGCTGGAGCCGGAGATCATGCAGCTCAGGCTTGACGCCAGGGGCCGGCGGAGCGAGCGGGAAACGGAGCGGAGCGAAGAGACAAAGGCTTCCGCAGGACCTTCCCGGGTCACAAATGAGGAGAAGGGCTCGGCGACAGACGTTTCCGAAGGCGGGAAAGCCTTTCGGGTTTCCGGCAACGACCGGACGGATTCCGTCAAGGCGGCGAAGGCTTTTACCGACAGGGCTGAGGCAGAGAAGCTCCGGAAAAAGCGCAGGATGCGGGGTCTGGCAACAGCGGCTGCGGCAGTCCTGCTTGTGGGCCTTTCTTCCTGGCTGACCTACGACCATTTCGAGAAGACTCTGAAAAAGGCGGGAACCAGCCTAGAAGAGGTGGCAGCGACCAATGCCGCAGCAGAGGACATGACAGATTCGAAAGCAGAGTCCACGACAGCGGCCATCGAGCGTCACGACGCCGGGACCATGTATGTCGTTGCAAAAACGGACAGGGCTTACACCAGCTATATCAGCACGCAGCTGAAGGAACAGCAGTCCTATATTGCGGATGACGCCATTGCGACGGAGAGCGTAAGTGATGCTGCTGCAGCCGATTCCAAGGACAGCAATGCAATCCAGGAGTCCTCGAGCGGGTCGAAAGCAAGTATGACCGACAACCAGTCCTCGGCCATGGGAGACTCGGAAGCGGATTATTCTTCTACAAATACAGTCGTTGAAGGCGTCGATGAAGCCGATATTTCAAAGACAAACGGAAAGTACATCTACCGGGTCATCGGCGAATCGATAAAGGTCACAAAGGCCGATGGGACGGCCCTGACCCGCTGCAATGATATCAATGTGACAAACGACACGATTGCTGCGGTGCGGAAGACCGCGGGGACTGACAGCACAGAAGCTGCATCCGCTGCTGCTGAAGAGGCAGGGGATACAAAGGACAGCGACACCGAAGGAAGCGGCTCAAAGGAAGGGACGGCCGGTGTCACTGTTCCCAAGAAGGTGGCGGATGTCATCGAAAGCTGCTCCGTCAGCATCAATGAGATGTATGTCCGGGACGGCAAGCTCATTGTCTTCGGCAATCTCTATAAGTATGGCCTGAACCCGAACGCGACGGCCTATACGGACGACCTCGCGACGGACACCTACAAGGGCGTGCCGGATCTGCAGACGAAGCTCCTGACCATCTTCACGTACGACCTCACAGACCCTGAAAGTGCAAGGCTGACGGACGTACACTGTATCGATGGATATTATTCATCATCGAGAATCACGTCCGACGGCAAGCTGGTCGTCTTCGCCAACAACTGGGTCGAGGACGAAAACGTAGCCTGGCCGCAGATTGACGGGGAAATGATCGGGGCGGATTCCATATACCTGCCGGCCTCGGGCCTGAATCAGTCCATCATCGCAACGTTTGACCCCTCCGGCAAGACGCTCGAGCCCATTGATTCCTGCATGATCCTCAATAATTACATGTCCCAGTACGTCACAGACGATGCGATTTTCATCTATGGCGGCGACACGTCTGGCAATGTGGACGCCACGAATATAGCCCGCTTCAACTTAAAGGACGGGAAAATCGATGCGGCCGGGGCGGCGACGGTATCCGGGACAGTCACGAACGACTTCGCCTTCCGCCTCATCGACGACAATCTCTTCGTCCTGACGACGACATACAATTATAATAATGGAGATTCGTCAAACGGGCTCTACGTCTATGATTCCGCCATGCGGCGGCGGGGCGCTCTCACAGGGCTCGCGCCCGGCGAGACCATCTATTCCGCCCGCTATGTTGGAAATATGGCCTACTTCGTCACCTACCGGCAGACGGACCCCCTGTTTGCGGTCGATGTGTCAAATCCCGACAACCCGCAGCTTCTGGGATACCTCAAGATCACGGGCTTTTCGGACTACATGCATCCCTGGGGAGACGGCCGCCTCGTGGGGCTCGGCTATGAAACGGACCCCAAGACTGGCGAGCAGAAGGGCGTGAAGCTTACGATGTTTGATGTGAGTGACCCTGCGAATCCGACTGTCATCGGCACCACGGTCATCCCGAAGAAGTATTCTGACCTCTACACCTACGACCATCGGGCTGTTCTGGCTTTTGCGGACAAAAACCTCATCGGCTTCGGCTACTCGGCCACGGACGATGACTACTCCGAGTGGACGACGTCTTATGTCTTCTATCAATGGAACGAGGAGACGAGGGGCTTCGACCTTCTCTATCAGACGGACAATACCTTTGCCGGCATCTCGTCCCTGCGCGGCCTCTATATAGGCGACAATCTCTACGTCTCCGAGGAAGACGGCATTGAGGTCCGGGGCGGGGAGAAGTTTTCGTATTGAATCATAAGGCCTATCTAAGTTATAATAGAGATTGCCCGGCGGAGCCGGACAATCCCTATTTTTTTGAAGGATACGACTTTGTACACTACTATCATCAGCGCAGAAGCGGCGGCAAACAGAAAAGCGAAGCTGTGGGAGGCATATAGATCTGCTCCGACAGCCGAAAACCGGGACGCTTTGACGAAGGAGTATGTTTACCTCTCCGTCAATATCGCCTCCCGCCTGTCCGCCTACCTGGGCGCTGCCGCAGCCGGCCACGACCTTGTGGAAGAGGGCCTGCCCGGGCTTATCGATGCCATCTATAAGTACGACGGGACCGGCCGCTTCGAGGATTTCGCCGGCGCCCGCATCCGCAAGTCCATCATTGACGCCGTCATGAAGACCGAAGATGCGCGGAAGCTCATCATCGATACGAAGAAACAGATTGACAGGACCAGAAAGTCTCTGGAAGAATCCGGTCAGCCCGCCACAGACAAGGATGTGGCAAACGCTCTCGAAATGACCCTGCCCCAGCTCATTGAAGCGGAGACAGCTTTTACATTATCCTCGGCCTCTTCCTTCTCCTACCTGGAAGAGGGCGGCTCGCAGCCCTTCCCGATCGACAGGAAGGAACTCGCCGCCCGCCTCGGCGCCTCCATGCAGCAGCTGTCCCAGGCAGAAAAGAAGGTCGTTCTCATGTTCTACTACGAGAATCTCTCCCGCAAGGAGATCTGCGAGATTCTGGACCTCGAGGACTCCGAAGTCCTGCGCATCCTCTCCGGCGCCATGGAGAAGATGCAGGCCGAGATGGCCGAATACATGGACATCTTTGTCAAGTCCGTCTGATTGATTTTACCGGCAGTTTTTTCTGAGCAGTACGCACACACAAGGAGACGTCATGGCGGAAAAGCAGATGAATAATGACGGCTCGTG
>JAZASQ010000006.1:0-41557 GCA_036343235.1 Lachnospiraceae bacterium | reverse complement strand
TTGAGGCCGGGCTGCACTGCAGGCGACTGACCGGATATTCGTTTTACATTTTCGTAGGTGGCGTTTTTTGAAGCAACCCTGCTGTTTACGCTTTCAGCCAATTTTGCATTTCCGCCGTCTTTTGCAGCACTGTTTGTCAAGCCTCCTGCAAAGGCACTCTTCCCTGACACAGCATCTGCAGTTCCGTTTGCCCCGATGCCGGCTGCCCTGCCTGCAGAACTTTTGTCCTCTGCAAAACGCACATGGTCCGTGATATCAAATGTAAAGCCCAGATATCCGCCCGTGTGCCTGCCGAGGAAGACGTCATTCAATGTCACCTTTGCAATCTGATCCACGGCCCCGAAGTGGAGGAGAATCCGATTCCCCTTCCATTCGGAAGGCACCATGAAATCTTTTTCATAATGAAGTACCTCTCCGGCCTTGCCCTCGAAGCCGGACATAGGAGCCTCCGGCGGGAAGGGCACCCGGATGGGCCGTCCGTTCAGGCTCCACTCCCCGTCCAGAAGCTTATAGTCCGGCCGGAAAAGCTGGGGTCTTGGATATATATCCGGAATTTCCGGTGCGAAATCGTTCGTCATTATATTTTCTCCTCTGATCTATATCCCACACAAAACCACGCTCTGTCTTATAGCGCAGGCAGAAAAACGTCCTGTCACAGAAAAACCAGACCGCTTGTCCATACTCTGTGCCGTGCAAAACGCAGCATGTAAATTCTGCGTAAAGCTGCCGCTAACTGCCTGTAATTCTAGCACACTGCGCAAGGAATTCCTTGTAATTTTGAGGCCAGTCTGTATAATACTTTTGAAATCAGGTTTTTTAGTACAAACACGACACGACACCACGGCCTTCGGGGCTGAGCGGCATGTAAATCAGCCTGCGGGACATGCGTCCTGCAAGCGGCAATCTGTGTTTCAAAATGCCGCCTGCTGCCGAAAGAACCTGTTTGAGAGGGGTGCCATATGGAGCTTTCAAGAGCAAGAGAAGAGATCATAGAATCCGGTCTGGAGCTGGTGGAAAAAGGCCTGGTGGCCCGGACCTGGGGAAATATCAGTGCCCGAATTTCTGACGAGGAATTCGCCATCACCCCTTCCGGCAAGGGCTACGACAGCATCCGGCCGGAGGACATCGTTCCGGTCCGTATAGATAATCTTTCCTATATCGGCGACATCCGTCCTTCATCTGAAGTCGGCGTCCATGCCGCCATCTACCGCCTGCATCCGGAGATCAATTTCGTCATCCACACCCATCAGGCTTACGCGACAGCTCTTTCCATACTGAGTGAGAATATTACGGATGTCCCGGAGGAAAAGGCCCGGATGCTGGGTTCTGTTGTCCCCTGCGCTGTCTACGGCATCAACGGGACGAAGACTCTTGCCAACAATATTGCAGCCGCTGAACAGGCCTTCCTCGGCAGCCACGCCATTCTGATGAAGAGCCACGGGGCTGTCTGTTTCGGCCGCGACCAGGATTCCGCCTTCCGCTCGGCCTTTGCTTTGGAAGATCTGGCCCGTAGCCGCTATGCGGAAATCACAGGGGCTCCCGCTCCGGCCATCTATACACCGGACGAGGCAGCTGACTGCGGCATGATTTCCTATCACACCGGAAAGAACGGAACGAATGTCTTCGTCAAGACCCCCGTCATGAAACTGGCCTCCGAAGCCGGCCGGGACATTGAAATCTTCATCGACGACGCAGCCCAGCTCTTCGGCACAAGGCTCCGCTGTCTGCCGGAGAACGCAGACCAGAAGCTCATCTTCGCCGAGCTGAAGAGGGTCCCTGCTGTCCTGATCAAAAACAAAGGCGCTGTCTGCCTCGGCGACAGCCGCTCGGAAGCAGAGGCTGCCTTCATGGTGGCCGAGAAGAACTGCCTCGCGGCCATGCTCTCCCATGCAGCAAACAAGGGCGATCCCCTGTCCGTGCTGCTGCAGGTATATGAGCATACGAAGTATATCCGATCGTACTCGAAGCTGAAGAATGCGTGATCTGTCCGCTTGTATACAAATGCAAAGAATGCGTGAAATCTTCTCCCTCGCCGCCTCATGAATTTTCTTTCTTGGGGCGGCGGGGGAGATTTTTTGCCATTTTTCCTGCTTTCTTCTCTCTTTCGCCGCCGGGAGCCGACGGCGATTCCGGTGAAAGAGAGAATTCCCGGCTATTTTCTTGCTTTCTTCTCCCTTCGGCCGCCGGGAGCCGACGGCGATTCCGGCGAAAGAGAGAATTCCCGGCTATTTTCTTGCTCTCCTCTCCTTTTCGCCCCACAGCAGGCTGCCGCGCTCCTTGCAAAAGGAGAACTTCCACCCACAAAAGCGCAAAAAATCTCCTCCGCCGGGCGACTCGCGCCCAGGCAGAGGAGATTTTTCACAAAATATTGGCAGATTTTTCTCCTTCATCCCTACTCGGGCCCTCGAAAGGCGCCCCTCCCGAGAGAAAAATCAAGTTTGTTGTAACAAAATTCTCTCATTTGCCCAGACGTGCCGGCTGGTCTCTCATTTCCGCAAGGGGCCCTGTACTACCTCCGGCTTCCGCAGACAGCTCCACGCCACCTTCACTGTCGCAGACGGGCAAGAGCTCATTTCCGTAAAAGATTCCGGGCTATGACTTCCTCAATCGTATGCGGCGTCAGGGGATGTCCGCCGGACTCAAAGGTCATCAGCAGGTTCTCCCCCGGAGTATAGCCGCAGTCCATATAGATGTGCAGTTTATCTGAGACCTGTGTCGCATAGTCCGCATTATCCATCAGGCCGAAGTGTTCCCAGAGATAAGTTCTGTGATTTTTAGGATGACGTATGGTGAAATCCGGATAGAATGCCCCTTTCGGCGTACTCACCGGATTTTCATAGCGGTAGGAAATACCATATTTCTCCAGAGCCATCGCAATCAAAGCTTCTGATTTCGACCGCACGGAGTTCCCTTCTCCCTGCTTAATTTGCAGGGTTTCGGGATGCTTGTCATTCTTCCTGCACTCTGCCTTCTGCCATAGGGCATCGTTGTATTCCGGATGCCCGATCAGGGCGCAGAATTCTCCCTGTCCCAGAATTTTCTCCAGGCGCCGGTCTTCCCCGTGGAAACTCTTCAGATACTTCTGGCAGGCAGCAATCCCGGCCTCCGCTTCCGCGAGGCGGGTTCTGAGCCAGGTTGCCCGAGCCAGACGCTCTGCCTCCTGCCGCTGGGATTTCGGCAGGTATGTCCGCTCGCCGTCCTCCAACACATACCACTTGTCCACGGTACCGCAGCGGTAGATTGCCAACTTCCGCTGTTCTTTCCGGAGCGGGACCAGTTCCTTTTCGATGGTTGCCTTTTCCCGCAGTCGGTTTTTCAATTCTTCTTCAATTTCAACACGTCCCATCAAATTCCCCCTTTGCAAACTGTCCATGGGCCCCCGCTTGTTCCGGTGCTTCCTATAATGTCTTGTGCCAGAAAAAGCGAACTCAACTAATTGAAAACAATGACTCCTGAAAGCTCTGCCGAAATGGCCTGATGTTTGAGATGCGCCGTCTGTGCATGCGCGCAAACGCCTTTGAATTGATTCATGACTTCTGAACTGAAATGTACTATATCACACTTTTGTAACTTTTACTACATATTTTTGAAATTTTCTCTTTTCGGATGCAGCGCAAGACTTCCGGCACCAGGCGAAAGGAGAATTCTTCTCCAAAATCCTGCAACCTTCTCTTTCCCGCCGGCGTGCCACGCTTCCGGCGCCGGGCAAAAGGAGAATTCTTCGCCATAATCCTGCAAACTTCTCTTTCCTGCCGGCGTGCCACGTTCCCGGCGCCGGGCAAAAGGAGAATTCTTCTTCAAAATCCTGCAATCTTCTCTTTCCTGCCACAGCGCCACGCTTCCAGAACCGGGCAAAAGGAGAATTCTTCTTCAAAATCCTGCAATCTTCTCTCTTCCGCTCGCGCTTCACATTCCCGGCGCCGGGAGAAAGGAGAATATTTGTCAGGAATTCCCGGTTCTTCTCCTCCCCAGCTTGCCTTTCATCCTTCCGACTCCCGAAAAAAGAGAATTCTTGCCAAAAACTTCAAATCTTCTCCTCCCAAAGCCATTTTCGGCCGGGACCCCGGCAGCGGGCTGCAAAATTTAGCTTGCCGGCACGCCCTGCGGGTTATTATTCATGTGACTTCTTCCGATATAAAGTATGAAAAGCGGGAAAAGGATTTCCGCATTCTCAATCGGAAAGGAGTCCGGTCATGAAAATCAATTCTTCTGCGGTAGCAATGGCTTCCTCGCATCGCGCCTTTTCCTATGCGGAAACGACGAAACTCACGATGGATGCTCCTAAGAGCGACGATGCCGCTGCGGCAATTCTTACATTATCCTCAAAATCCCAAAGTGGAAACGTCCAGGACGCTATGGTCGAGTACCAGGAAAATCAGGCAAAAGGCCAGGAGAAGCAGGAAAAACAGAATCAGGCCAATGCCCTGAAAAACCTGACCGAAGCCATTCGTGCCAACAAGACGGAAGAGAACCAGTTTGAGATCCCCGAGGAAGAGGACTATGAGATTCAGCTCATCAAGAAGATTCTTGCGGCTTTGAACGGAAAAGAATACAAAGGCGACGGGAAAGTGCGCGAGAAGAAGCCGGCTGAAGATATCCTGGGCCTGAAGGCTGCCTGGAAGTCCCAGCATCATGAAGCGCAGAGCATAGAGATGGCGGGCACATTCCATGTTGCCGGGGCAGCTCAGGCGCCTGCGGAAGAAGCGGCCGGAAATGATGGGGGGACTGCAATTCCTTCCTCCAGCGTATGGCAAAAGATTACGGCCAGCCATTCCTTCGTAGCTGAGTCCGAGCAGACGGCCTTTGCAACGACGGGGTATGCCCAGACCGCAGACGGGCGCAGCCTTTCTTTCAATGTGGAAGTCGGTATGTCCCGGTCCTTCATGGCCCACTACGATTCGCTGGAGACAAAGGAATATATCAAGACGGACCCCCTGATCATCAATGTCGGCGACGACGTCACATCCGTCAGCGACCAGAAATTCTATTTCGACCTCGATGGCGACGGGAAAAAGGACAAGATCTCTTATGCCTCCCAGGGCTCCGGTTTTCTGGCCCTCGACAAGAACGGAGACGGCGTCATCAATGACGGCAGCGAGCTCTTCGGGACCAAGTCCGGCGACGGCTTCAAGGACCTCGCCGAATACGACGAAGACGGCAACGGGTGGATTGACGAGGGCGACTCCGTCTTTTCGAAACTCAAGGTCTGGAAACACAACGAGGACGGGACCGACACCCTGCTGGACCTGAAATCTGCCGACGTCGGGGCTATCTACCTCGGCAATGCGGACACGGAGTTTTCGCTCAAGGATGAGAATAATAATTTAAACGGGCAGATCCGCAAAACCGGCATCTACCTGAAAGAGTCAACAGGGGCCGCCGGAACGATAGCGCACGTGGATCTTGCGCTGTAACAGGACGTATGTATATACAAAACTGGAGCGTGGAAAATGCAGTATGCATTTTGCCACGCTCTATTTATATTGTTTTTTGGCACCGTCGGCCGGAACGAGAAGATTCAAGATTTCTACTCAGAACTTCTCCTTTCTGCAGAGCCGTAGCCGGTGATGGCAAGTTCAGAAGGAGAATTTTCAAGGCTTCTGCGCAAATCTTCTCTTTCCTGGCGGCGCCGGGAGCGTGGCACTGCTGCAGGAAGGAGAAAATTGCAGGATTTTGGAGAAGATTTCTCCCTTTGCCCGGCGCCGGGAGCGTGGCGCTGCTGCAGGAAAGAGAAGATTGCAGGATTTTGGAGAAGATTTCTCCCTTTGCCCGGCGCCGGGAGCGTGGCGCTGCTGCAGGAAGGAGAAAATTGCAGGATTTTGGAGAAAATTTCTCCCTTTGCCCGGCGCCGGGAGCATGGCGCTGCTGCCGGGAAGGAGAAAATTGCAGGATTTTGGAGAAAATTTCTCCCTTTGCCCGGTGGTGGTGGGATGCGCCGCCGCCTCAGAACAAATCAAGTTCATTCGTGAGATAAATTTCCTCTCTCACAACCAGCTGGTACTCCGGCCTTGTCATGTAATAGAGAATGAATTCAAGAAGCAGGGCGCTGCCCAGACTGCGGCCTTCTATCTTGAACTGGCTGAAACCCATGGGCAGATAGATATTCCGGATGTCCTCGCAGGAGATGAAGGCCGGATTCTTCATGGCTCGCGAGAAGCGGTAGCCTTCAGCGGCGTCGGGAGAGGTACATCTGAAAGGCTCACGGCCTAAGTTTGACACACTTCCATGGAATCTTCCGCTTTCGTTGAGCGATGTTCTCGCCTGGCCTCTTCCCCTCTCGAGTTGGCCGGGCACTGCTTCGTTTTCTGCAGAGCCATCCTCCCCCAAGGCCAGCCGGCTGACGGCTTCATAGCAGGCCTTGCGGTCGGGGCACGCGAAGGAACAGCATTCATTCACAAGGAATTCTGTCTTGTCTTTTTCTTCCGACGTCAGCGCTTTCAGGTCTTCAAACCGCCTGTTCAGGCGAAAGTCCGGTACGACATAAGAAAATTCACGCCGATCAAGCTCTTTTCGGAAATCAGAAAAAGCGGTCAGCACTTTCGTCGTGGAGGAGACAAAATAAAAAGAAGGATAATTCTTGCGGATAAAGTCCAGCAGCAGATCTGATGTGATGATAATCCCGTTCTTCTGGCTTTCAAACAGGCGGCAGAGGCGGTTGCACTCCGAATCAGCGAGATGCTCGGGCCGCAGCAGGGAATTTGAGAAAGTCAGACGGGCGGAGATATCATACTCTTTCATCTGGCTTTTCACATCCGCTGGCCTTGCTTCCCCATAGCCCATGCGGCCTCCACCCCAGAGGCAGTCTCCGGGTGCCCCGTAGATGGAGCCTATGGCACACCAGTCGTAGAAGTATTCACGATGCTCCCGGAAAAGGGGCAAAAAGACCTTGTAGAAGTCGTAGAACTCAAATAGTCCGGGAAGATGGAAGTATGCTGTTTTTCCAACTGAATTGTTCATAGAAAATCTCTGCAGACATGAAAACCTGAGAAGCCATCCGAATAGGAACGATCGAAACCCATCTCGGCAAAACTGCAATAACATAGTCAAGGCTGTGAAAATGCAAGATGCATTGTCACAGCCTTTCTGTTCAAATCCATCTTCAAGCCTGCATTCCCGGTAAATCCGACTCCGGCATGCCAGGGCCGTCAGAGACGCGGCGGTCATGATAATAATATTCCTTGTCATGCTCTCCGATTTCCCGGATGACCTTGCAGGGAACGCCGGCCGCAAAGGTGTTGGGCGGAACATCGTGAAGGACGACGGAGCCCGCCCCGATGACGGAATTTTCCCCGATCGTGACGCCCGGGCAGACCGTGACGCCGGCTCCCAGCCAGACCCCGTCTTCTATGACGACCGGGAAAGAATACATCTCCCCGTGCTTCCGCAGATCATGATGCAGCGGGTGCCCGGTATTTATGAGCGTCACATTCGGCCCGATCAGGACATCGGAACCTATTGTAATACCCAGATCGTCAACGAGGTTCAGATTTGAATTGATGTAGGTCCGGTCGCCGATCGTATCCGTGCAGCCGAAGGAGGCGGAAAGCGGCGGTTCTATCCAGACGTCCTCCCCGAGATGACCGAAGATCTTTTCCAGGAGCTCCTTCCGCTTTTCCACATCGTCCGGCCGCGTGTGGTTGAAGTCATAGATCAGGCTCCGCTGGTGAATCTGCAGGTCCATGGACTCGCCCGTATCCAGCCAGAGGTAGCCCTTTTTCATGCGTTCTTCGTTCGTCATAAGTTGTTCACCGCATCCTGGATCTCCGCGGACATCTCCTGAATATCCTGGCTCTGGGCGGAAATCTCCTCGGTCGTGGCAGCAATGTTTGAAAGCTTCTCGCTCATGGTCTCTATATGCTCGAGCAGGGTCTTGATGGAGTCGATGGAGGACTGGATCTTCGGCACCGTGTCGGAGGCCTGCTTCTTGTTCTCTTCAATCAGGCTCTTCGTGTTCTCGGACAGGTTCCGGATCTCGCTGGCCACAACGGCAAAGCCGCGGCCGGCATCGCCCGCGCGGGCCGCTTCTATAGATGCGTTTAGTGACAGCAGGTTCGTCTGGTCCGCGATACTGACGATGTTTTCATTACTCTCATCATAGACCTCAAGGAACTCCGAGAAAACGGTCATGTCCTCTTCGATTCCCTTGCACTCCTCGCTGATGTCGGAGACGACCTGGGTGATATTCGTCGCGTCGTTCGCCGTCATCTCGTTGGCGTCAGCAAGCTGGGAGACGCCGATATTGAGGTGGCCGAAGCGCTCGATGATGTCGTTCAGCTTCTGCCGGTGAACATCCTGCTCCTGTAAGCCCTGCTGATGCAGCTCCTCCACCTGGGCCTTCTCTTCCTCGGCCATGGCCTTGGCGTAATAGATGCAGTTTTCTTTTTTGTTGACTCCGTTGTAAATAGCCCGGGCCATCTCCTTGCAGGACGGATAGCCACAGGAGGAGCAGTTGATGTGGCGGTCGGCGTCCGTCATTTTCAGCATGCTCTTGAAAATCTCGTCCTCTTCTTTGGGAGACGGGGTCTTGATGTCGACATGCTTGTCATCATAGGCCCTCATGAAGTCCTTGAGGTCGAGATCAGCAAACTGCTCATCATAGTACTTCCACCGGTCCTCAAGGGAAAGGGCGCTGTTCCAGGGATAATGCCAGCCGTCCTTCTTCTTTCCGAAGGTCTTTTTCTCGGGTTCGTTGACAACCCGCTTCTTCATCTCGTTGATGGCCAGTTCCACATCCATGTCGTCTATGGTCTCATCGGTACCGGTGCCGCGGACACAGCCCTTCTGGCAGTTCAGGATGTCGACCATGAAAGGCATGTCGCCCTTGCGCTTCGCATACTCGCGGAGGAACTTATATGCTTCGACCTCGCCCTCGACCTGCATGACAGAGACCTGGGGGCCCAGGAAGAATTCGACGCACTCTCTGAGTCCGCCCGGTTTCGGGTAGCGGGAACCCAGGCCGTAAGGATAAGCTGACTCCTCATCCGCTTCCTTAGCGCTCTGGTACTTGCCGGCAATGGCTTCCATGAGTTTCTTGAATGTCACATTGTACTTGACGTAGCCGCCGCAGTTCTTGTCATTGATCTCTCCGAACTTGGCGATGCAGGGGGACAGGAAGACCAATTCCTCCGGCACCTTCACGTACTTCTTCAGATAGATGGCCTCGTCCATCATGGGGCTGTGCAGGGGGAACATCTTCGGAATCAACTCGGGAATATATTTTTCAACATAATTAATAATAGCAGGGCAGGGCTGGCTGATCATGCCTGTCTTCCCGGTCTCCTTGATATACTTGATATAGGACCAGGTCGTGATGTCCGCGCCGAAGGAAACCGGATAGACATGGGCAACGCCCAAAGACTTGAGATAGCCGAAGACCTTCTTGTATACCTTCGGATAGTTGGCAATAAAGGCCGGTGCCACGATGACGTCGTATTTCTTCCCGGCCGCCAGGTCCGCAAGGAATTTTTCCGTATCATCATAATAATCTCTTGCGTTGTGTTCGCAGTGATCGAAGCAGGACCCGCACGCGATACACATGTCCTCGTCCACGCGGATCTTCCCGTCCTCCGCCACATTGGCCGCAATGGACGGACACGACCGAATGCACTTGTTGCAGCCGACGCAGTTGTCATTCGTGAAAACCAAAAAACACACCCTCTTTCAAAACCCGCTCCGCCTGCCTGTTGGCGGAAAATGCATTTATTTTAGGCAATTAAACAATTTAGCACAAGAAGTTTTTGGGCTATTTATACATAATTGGGCTATTGTCCGGTCGGTTTTTGTCGAAAACTGCCGAAAATGTAACTTTCTCGTAAATTTTGGAACAAAAGTCGTAAAAAAAGATGTCGTCCTGAAGCAAATTGTTGGCGGCAGGGGGCTTTCTGTAGTATCCTGCTTGTTGCAGTTTACGAGTTCCGCGAGGGCTGCGACACATTTTTACCGGCAGCATATGAACTTCGTTTCCCGGATGTTGCTGGCCGTTCCGGAAGGCGGAGGTGCATTTTGAGTAGATATGGAAAGAGAATAATACAAACCCTTGCGCTCACTGCGGTCCTTCTGCTGCTGGCTCTGGCCGCAGCAGTTCCGGCGCAGACAGCGGATAACCCCATCCGGCAGGTTGATCCCATAACGCTGCAGCCGCGTGGAGAGGCCCGGGCCCTGGTCATTGTCTGCGACTTTCAGGATGTGAAATACAGGTCCGACCGCATTTCAGATGAAGAGCTGGAGCGCGACCTCTTCGGCACCGGGACAGCAGACCTCTACCCCTACGTCTGCCTGACCCAATATTTTCTGAACGCTTCATACGGGGCCTTGCACATGAACGGGGATGTGTACCACTACACCCTTTCGGGCAATATAGCGGACTACGAGAATGCGGACCAGAATTTCGCGAAATTCGTAACTGAAGTCCTGACGGGGCTGGACGATACAATTGACTACAGAAAATATGACGCGGACAATGACGGCTACCTTGACGCCCTCTCCATGTCCATCCCGACAGGCGGAGACGCCGAATTCTGGTACGGCTGCACGGCCACCTGGGAGTCCGACCAACTTTCTCTCGACGGGGAAAAGCTCTGGCACTATGTCATAAATGACGAGCAGCCCTATGCGGAAACCCTTGATTATTATCTCGGCACCCTTGCCCACGAATACGGGCACTGCATGGGGCTTTCCGATTATTATGAATACGGAAAAGACGAAGACTTCGAGGCGACCACCGGCGATGCAGGCCTTGAGCGCATGGACGAATCCGAAGGGGACTTCTGCCCCTACTCCAAGCTCATGGTGGGCTGGTACAGCAAAAATGATATCCAGTGCTATGACTGGGCCAAAGGCGGCAGCCAGACCTTCGTCCTCTCGGACGACAGCACGGACCCCTCCGTCCTCCTGCTGCCCAGCGCCGAATCCTGCGGACTTTTCAGCGAATACTTCACGGTCGACTACATCACGCCGCGCGCCAACTTTGATGGCCTTTTTGACGAAGGCGGCGTCCGCATCTACCACGTAGATTCCGAAATAGGGACCTACGACGACGGGACGGACTACCTGCTCTACGACGGCTTCAGCCCGGACTACGATTCGACCGGCAAAGGCCGAAAGCTCATCCGCCTTGTGAACAATGGGAACGGATTCTATCATGCGGGCGATACGGTGGACGGCTCAGCACCGGGCTTCGCCTGGTATGACGCTTCCGGCAGGGAGACCGTAGACACTGGGTATACGGCGCATGTGGACAGTATTGATGAACAGAACAGGACTTGTACCGTGACAGTAACGAGAAAGTAGGCTGCGCCGAGGGCAGCGGCCGGCGTTGGCAGACTTTTGGCGCGCTTTGACCTATGGGCCCAGGACGGTGGCCCGCTGTGGCGGACTTTTGTAGCGCGTTGACCTATAGGCCCAGGGCGGTAGCCGGCTGTGGCGGACTTTTGGCGCGCGGCGGGCTATGGGCCCAGGGCGGCGGCCGGCTGTGGCGGACTTTTGGCGCGCGGCGGGCTATAGGCCCAGGACGGCGGCCGGCGTTGGCAGAATTTGGCGGACTTTTACTGCGGAAGGATGTATATGACCTTCGATGAATTCACCCGCCTGGGTGAGAAAGAAAAGAAGAAAGGTGCCTCTGTCCTGTCGGAAGAATTGGCCTATGAAGTCCTGTCTGTAGTTTCTGAAATTCCAGAGGGCCGTGTCGCTACCTACGGACAGATTGCCCGTCTCATCGGGCGGCCGAAGAATTCGCGGCTTGTCGGGAAAATCCTAAGCTGCGCAGAGTATTATGGCGACTACCCCTGCTATCGGGTTGTAAATGCTGCCGGCCGTCTGGCTCCGGGCTGGGCTGAACAGGCGGACTTTCTGGCCGATGAAGGGGTGGAACTCAAAGATGAAAACCATGTGGATCTGAAGAAATATCAGTGGGATGCATGAGGCTTATTCCATTGGCTTTGTAACATCCACCCAGGACTCGAACCCGGAGTAGCGTTCCAGTTCTTCAATCGTCATCTTGACAGCGCTGTTGGAACTTCCAGCCGCCGGGTAGACGACACTGTGCCGCTTCAGGGATTCGTCCAGATAGACTTTCACACCGGGCTTCACGGCGAAGGGGCAGACGCCGCCTGGGGCGTGGCCGATATATTCCTCCACCTTGTCCGGGGGAATCATGGCCGCTTTCTTGTGAAAGGTCTCCTTGTACTTGTGGTTGTCAACGCGGCCGAGGCCGGCCATTACAATCAGGATGGGCTGGTCATCGATCAGAAAAGATAATGTCTTTGCGATTTCATCCGGCTCCGTTCCCAGAGCTTCCGCCGCCAGCTGCACAGTGGCGGACGATTCCGGAAGTTCGATGACGGAAAGCCCCGTGCCTTCAAAGAAAACTTTCACTTTTTCCACAGCCATAATTTCACACTTTCTGTTTTCAAGCATGCGCGGTTGCAGCCGTCGAAGTGCCCGCTTCATATGCAAGCATGTATCGGGCTTCTTGGCTCCTTGCTCAAATCGAATCCCTTGGCTCCTTGCTCAAATCGAATCCTTTGGCTCCTTGCTCAAATCGAATCCTTTGGCTCCTTGCTCAAATCGAATCCCTTGGCTCCTTGCTCAAATCGAATCCCTTGGCTCCTTGCTCAAATCGAATCCTTTGGCTCCTTGCTCAAATCGAATCCTTTGGCTCGTTACTTAACAAATCAGGCGCCCGGAAAAACCGGACGCCTTTGTCTTGCTCCATAGTTTACAATTTCCGAAAATATTTGCAAGCGGAATGTCTGTGAAAGTTACAGCGTGTGATAGAAGAGAATGATGTCCTCATAGCTTCCGTCCTTCAGGCGGAAACCGCCGGGAACGGTGCCGAGGCGGGTGAAGCCCAGACGCTCGTAGAGGTGAATGGCGTGAATATTTGTCGCGACGACAGCATTGAACTGGAGGACCCGGAAGCCAAGGGCCTTTCCCTGCTTCAGGCAGTCGAGCACAAGCTTTTCACCTATGTGCTGGCCGCGGATATCGGCGTCAACCGCGTAACTGGCATTTGCCAGGTGACCGCAGCGCCCTACATTGTTCGGATGGAGAATATAGAGCCCAACGACCTTTCCGGATTCTGTGTCTTCCGCGACGCCCGTATAGGTCTGACTTTTGAAGAAAGAATCGGCTTCTTCTTCCGATAAGCCCTCTTCCTGAGGGAAGGCGACAGCATCGTCCACAACCCGGTTCCAGATGACCCGGCAGGCGCCGGAGTCCTTTGTCTCATAGGGTCTTATCGCTATTCTCATGACTATTCCCCTTTTGGAAAATCAGGTTTCTCAAGAATTCAGGAACATTCTATACCTTTCAGCGAGAAATGTCTCCATGCCCGTCATCCCGATTTTCGGACTTTTCAAAAAACAGGAACATTTTCTCTTCAGAGAGGGAAAGTGTTCCTGCCGAAAAATTGGTCTGCTATTTTTGTTCAACGCTGTTGGGGACATTCCCCGGCGAAAGAGCCGGAATGTTCCTGTTTTTGACATTTGCTTGATTTTTGTTCAACGGGCGCGGCAGCATTTTCCCCAAATTACAGGAAAATGTTCCGCTTTCCGGGGCCTTTGGGCCTATCGCCCGCCGCAGGACAAAAGTCCGCCAAAGCCGGCCACCGCCTTGGGCCTATGGGCTCCCGCGCGGCAAATGTCCGCCAAAGCCGGCCACCGCCTTGGGCCTATGGGCTCCCGCGCGGCAAATGTCCGCCAAAGCCGACCGCCACCCTGGGCCTATCGCCCGCCGCGCGGCAAATGTCCGCCAAAGCAGGCCACCGCCTTGGGTCTATCGCCTGCCGCGCGGCAAAAGTCCGCCGGCCGCGTTGGCCTCACTTCAAATATTTCGCCACATACTTCCCTGTATAGGACTTCTTCGATTTCGCCACCTGCTCCGGAGTGCCGGTTGCGACAACGGTGCCGCCGCCGTCGCCGCCCTCGGGGCCGAGGTCGATGAGGTAGTCCGCGCACTTGATGACGTCAAGATTGTGCTCGATGACAACGACCGTGTTGCCGGTGTCGGAGAGGCGCCTTAAGATTTCCACGAGTTTCCGCACATCCTCGAAATGAAGACCTGTCGTGGGCTCATCGAGAATGTAGATGGTCTTGCCGGTGCCACGGCGGGAGAGCTCCGTCGCCAGCTTGACCCGCTGGGCCTCGCCGCCGGAAAGGGTCGTGGCCGGCTGGCCCAGCTTGATGTAGCCGAGGCCGACATCGTAGAGGGTCTGAATTTTCCGTGTGATCGTGGGCACGGCCTTGAAGAAGTCCAGGGCCTCTTCCACGGTCATGTCAAGAACGTCGTAGATCGACTTGCCCTTGTACTTGACCTCCAGGGTCTCCCTGTTGAAGCGCTTGCCGTGGCAGACTTCGCAGGGGACGTAGACGTCCGGCAGGAAGTGCATCTCAATCTTCACAATACCGTCGCCGGCGCAGTTCTCGCAGCGGCCGCCCTTGACATTGAAGGAAAATCTTCCCTTGGCATAGCCTCTGGCCTTGGCGTCCGGCGTGGCCGCAAAAAGGTCGCGGATCATATCGAAGACGCCTGTATATGTGGCCGGGTTCGACCGGGGTGACCGCCCGATGGGGGACTGGTCTATATCAATAATCTTGTCCAGCTGATCCACGCCCTCGATCTTGTCATGGTCGCCGGGAATTTTGTGGGCATGGTTCAGCTTGTTGGCAAGGGACTTATAGAGAATTTCATTGATCAGGGTTGACTTGCCTGAGCCGGACACGCCGGTCACGACAGTGAGAATTCCCAGAGGAATCTTCACACCTATATTTTTCAGATTGTGCTCCCGGGCGCCTTTGATGGTGAGGAAGCCCGTGGGCTTGCGGCGGGTTTTCGGTACCGGGACGCAGAGCTCCCCCGAAAGGTACTTACCAGTCAGGGAGTTTTTATTATTCATGATGTCTTCACAGGTCCCCTGGGCCACAATCTCGCCCCCGTGCTCACCTGCGCCGGGACCCACGTCCACAATCCAGTCCGCGGCCCGCATGGTGTCCTCGTCGTGCTCGACAACAATGACGGAATTGCCCAGGTCCCGCAGGCCTTTGAGGGAAGCCAGCAGCTTGTCGTTGTCCCGCTGATGGAGGCCGATGGAGGGCTCGTCCAGAATGTAGCAGACGCCGACCAGGCCGGACCCGATCTGGGTGGCCAGGCGGATCCGTTGGGCCTCGCCGCCGGACAGGGTGGCGGTGGCCCGGGACAGGGAAAGATAATTTAAGCCCACGTCATTCATGAATTTGACGCGGGACCTGATCTCCTTCAGGACCAGACGGCCGATATTCATCTCGTAGTCCGTGAGCTTAAGGTCGTCAAGCCAGACCTGAAGCTTATCTATGGACATCTTCGTAACAGCTGTAATATTGAGGCCGCCCACCGTGACAGCGAGAGCTGCGGGCTTCAGGCGCTCGCCCTTGCAGACCGGGCAGGGGGAAACCTCCATGAACTCCTCAAACTGCTGCTTGGAAAGCTCTGAGGACGTCTCCCGGTAGCGGCGATGGGAATTTTCTATTAGTCCTTCGAATTGAACATCGTAAATGCCCTCCCCGAAGCGGCCCTTGTAGGGAACCTTGACCACCCGGTCACTGCCGTAGACCAGCATGTGGCGGACGTCTGCAGGCAGATCCTTATAAGGGGTATCCAGAGAAAAGCCGTACTCCTTCGACAGGGCCAGCAATATGGCGTGGGTGTAGGAAGAGTCCTTATTCGAAGACTGCCAGCCGGGCACCCGGATACAGCCCTCGTTCAGGGACAGGTCCCGGTCCGGGATCATGAGGCGTTCGTCGAACTCCATCTTGTAGCCGAGGCCGGCGCACTCGGGGCAGGCCCCGAAGGGATTATTGAAGGAAAAGCTTCTGGGCTCGATCTCGTCAATGGAAATGCCGCAGTCCGGGCAGGCGAAGGACTCGGAGAAGTTCATCCGCTCGCCCCCGATGACATCGATGATAAGAAGGCCGTTCGAAAGCTTGAGGGCGTTTTCAATGGAATCGGTAAGGCGGCGCTCTATCCCCTCCTTCACCATGAGACGGTCAATGACGATTTCAATGTCGTGCTTCTGATTTTTATTAAGCTTGATTTCCTCTTCCAGCTCGTACATGTTCCCGTCAACGATGACACGGACGTAGCCGGACTTTTTCGCCCGCTCGAAGAGCTTCTCCTGGGCGCCTTTGCGGCCGCGGACCACAGGAGAGAGAACCTGAAACTTCGTCCGCTCAGGCAGGGCCATGACCCGGTCCACCATCTCGTCCACAGTCTGCCGCTTGATCTCCCGCCCGCAGTTGGGGCAGTGGGGAGTGCCCACCCTCGCATAGAGGAGGCGGAAGTAGTCGTAGATTTCCGTCACCGTACCGACTGTGGACCGGGGGTTCCGGTTCGTGGACTTCTGGTCAATGGAGATGGCCGGGGGCATGCCTTCAATCGTGTCCACATCCGGCTTTTCCATCTGTCCTAAGAACTGTCTTGCATAGGAGGACAGGGACTGCATGTAGCGCCGCTGCCCTTCTGCAAAAATCGTATCAAAGGCCAGGGAAGATTTCCCGCTGCCGGAAAGGCCCGTGAGTACTACAAAGCTGTCGCGGGGGATGTCCAGGCTCACATCTTTGAGATTGTGCTCCTTCGCCCCGCGGATTTTGATGTATTTCTTGTTCGGATCGTTACTTACTTTCATTTCTCTTCTTTTCTGTTCTTCTGCCAAATGGGCGGTATTTGTTTCAAAACCCATAAAAAGAGACTTGCAAAAATTCAAAATAGCTGATTTATAGGCGGCATTTGCATTAAACACTCTATTTTGCGTCTTTTTGAGATCTCACAAGGGCAAATCATGGGCGGTATTTGCATGAAGCGCCCTGTTTTGTGCCTTTTCAAACTATTGTAATGACAAATCATGGGCGGTATTTGTTTCAAAGGCCCTGAAAAGAGACTTGCATAAATGCGAAATGCAAAACACTCATCCGTTTCCGACCTGAAGGTCCCTCAGCATATTTTTATATTTGATCATATTGTCGCGGAGCTCCGCAGCGGCCTCGAAATTAAGGTCGGCAGCGGCCTTCTCCATCTTCTTCTTCGTCTTTTCGATGAGCTCAGAAAGCTCCTTCTCGTCCATTTCCTCCGGCTGGCGGCCGGTCTCGGTCTCCGTCTTGGCGATGTCTTTCGAAATCGCGATGACGTCGCGGACCGCCTTCTCTATGGTCTTGGGGGTGATGCCGTGGGCTTTATTATACTCGTCCTGTATCTTCCGGCGCCGCTCGGTGATGTCGATGGCGTTCTTCATGGAATCCGTAATGGTGTCGGCGTACATGATGACATGGCCTTTTGAATTCCGCGCCGCCCGGCCGATGGTCTGAATGAGCGACGTCTCGGACCGCAGGAAGCCTTCCTTGTCCGCGTCGAGAATGGCGATCAGGGTGATCTCCGGGATGTCCAGGCCCTCGCGGAGGAGGTTGATGCCGACAAGGACATCAAATACGTCCAGGCGCAGATCGCGGATGATCTCCGACCGCTCGAGGGTGTCGATATCGGAATGCAGGTACTTGACCCGGATGCCCAGCTCCTGCATGTAGGTCGTCAGGTCCTCAGCCATGCGCTTGGTGAGGGTGGTAATGAGGACCTTGCCGCCCTCCTTCGTTTCTTTATTAATCTCACCGATCAGGTCATCAATCTGCCCCTCCACAGGGCGGACGGAAATCTCGGGGTCAAGAAGGCCCGTGGGCCGGATGACCTGCTCAGCCCGCAGCATCTCGTGCTCGGCCTCGTAGGGGCCCGGCGTCGCGGAGACGAATAGGAGCTGGTCAATCTTGTCCTCAAATTCGCCGAAATTCAGGGGGCGGTTGTCCATGGCGGACGGCAGGCGGAAGCCGTAGTCAATCAGGGTCTGCTTGCGCGAGAAGTTCCCGGCGTACATGCCCCGGATCTGGGGCACGGTCATGTGGGATTCGTCGATAATAATGAGAAAATCCCGTCCGAAGTAGTCGATCAGGGTCGCCGGCGGCTCCCCGGGCTTCTGATTCGAAAGGTAGCGGGTGTAGTTTTCAATGCCCGAGACAAAGCCCGTCTCTCTCAGCATCTCGATGTCGAAATTCGTCCGTTCAGCAATGCGCTGGGCCTCGATCAGCTTGTCATTCTGCTTGAACCAGGCAACGCGCTCTTTTAAGTCCGCTTCTATTTCCTTGCAGGCCGCTTCTATACGGTCGTGGGGGACGACGTAATGGGAGGCCGGGAAGATGGCGACGTGGGAAAGTTCCTTCGTGACGCGGCCGCTGACGATATCCGTCTCGCAGATGCGGTCTATTTCGTCGCCGAAGAACTCGACGCGGACCGCGAATTCACTGACGTTGGCAGGGATGATCTCCAGGGTGTCCCCCCGGACCCGGAAAGTGCCCCGCTTGAAGTCCATCTCGTTCCTTACGTACTGAATATTGATGAGGGCCTCTATGACTGCGTCCCGCTCGATCTCCATGCCGGGCCGGAGGGAAACCATCATATTCTGGAAGTCGTCCGGCTCCCCGATGCCGTAGATGCAGGACACGGAGGAGACAACGATGACGTCCTTCCTCTCAGCCATGGAAGCCGTGGCGGACAGGCGGAGCTTGTCGATCTCGTCGTTGATGGCCGAGTCCTTGGCGATGTAGGTGTCCGTCTGGGGCACATAGGCCTCGGGCTGGTAGTAGTCGTAGTAGGAGACGAAGTACTCGACCGCGTTCTCCGGGAAAAATTCCTTCATCTCCCCGTAGAGCTGGCCCGCCAGGGTCTTATTATGACTAATGATTAATGTGGGCTTGTTCAGGGCCGCGATGACGTTTGCCATCGTGAAGGTCTTGCCGGAACCCGTGACCCCGAGCAGGGTCTCGAACTGGTTGCCCTCCTGAAAGCCCTTCACAAGGGCATCTATGGCCTGGGGCTGGTCGCCTGTCGGCTTGTAGGGACTGTGCAGGACGAAGTGATCCATGACGATTCTCCCTTATTATTACTAATGTAAATCTCCTCAGCGGAACGGAACCATTGCCTTGCAGAAAGCCTGCGGAAACGCCCTCTGCAAGGATTTTCTCATTATTCTCAATTCAAAATGGTCTTCAGTATGACGATCGCATCCTCATCTTTTCCGTCAATGATGTCCTGATAGGCCTCGTGCAGGCGGTCAAGGGCTTCCTCGGGCATCCGTTCGCAGCGGACGTTGTAGAAGTCCTCCAGCTTCTGCATGGCGGCGTTCTCCTGGCCGGTCTCTATCAGGTGCTGGATTTCCCAGGCCATGTCGAGGTAATCGGGCCGGGAAACATTGATGATGCGGGCCGGCTTATCCACAATCTGCTCAGCCACAGCCTCCTCCTCAGCAGGCTTGTGGGCCACAGCTTTGATGAAGGGCGATATCTTCTTCTTTTCCTTGATGGGGCTCTGGATGCCGGAGTACTCGACCGGAGTCTCCTCCTTCGCCTCCCCGTCTTCGCCTGCAGCGAAGATGCTGGAGCCGGAGTCCAGCATGGTCCGGCCGTAGCTTACGACCTTCTCGAGTTCCTTCAGAAGGGCGTCAATGCCGCCCTTCACCGCGGCGGCATCCGCCGCCGCTGCAGCAGCCTCCTGGTCCGCCGCCATCTGGGACAGCTTTTCTGCCCCGATGGCTATGGAAGAAGACTTGATGGCATGAACCTTCGTCCGGTAATCCTCATAGTCTCCGGCCTTCACGTGGTCCGGAAGCTCCTTCATGTACTTATAGCCCCCGTCAATGAACTTGGAAAGGACATTTCGGAAGGTATTCTCGTCCCCGCCGCAGTACTTCATGGCCAGGGAGACATTGAAACCCGGAACCGCAGCTTCGGCGGCCGGTTTTCCCGCGAACCTGCGGGCAGCCGGCTCCACAGCCTTCTGGGACACGAGGTCCGAAGGCAGGACGTTCGTCAGCGTCGCCTCCAGTTCATCCGGGTCCACAGGCTTTTTGAGATACCCTTCAAATCCGGCGTTCTGGTACATGACAGCCGCCCCGGGCACGGCGTTGGCTGTAAGGGCGATGGCAGGGGTATTGACATTGGGATTGTCCTGATCGTTCCGAATCATGGCCAGAGCAGCCAGGCCGTCCATGCCGGGCATCATGTGGTCCATGAAGAGCACATCATACTTCTTTCCCGTAGTCTGGGCCACAGCGTCCGCCCCGGATTCCGCTGTATCGATATTGATCTGGGACCGCTTGAGAAGGCCTGTGAAGACGGCCAGGTTTGAGGCATTGTCGTCAACCACCAGGATGTGGGCGTCCGGCGCGAACAGGGCCGTCTTCTTCGCGGCCTCGGCACGGGCGGCCTCGGCCGCCTCCAGGCTCCCGGCGGGCGAGGCGTCCACCACTGTCTGCGGCAGGCGGACAGTGAAGACGCTTCCGAGCCCGTAGACGGAATCCACATCTATGGTCCCGTGCATGGCATCCACGAGCTGCTTCGTAATGGCCAGGCCCAGACCCGTCCCTTCTATATGATGGGTCTCGTGGGCATCGAGCCTTGTGAAGCTGTCAAACAGGGAATCCTTGTCCTCTTCCCGGATACCGATGCCGGTATCCTTGACGGAAAAGGCCAGTTCGAAGGTTCCGTCCTCGTCCTTGATTCCGTTGGCTGTCAGGGTGACAGACCCCTTCTTCGTATACTTGATGGCGTTCGTCAGGATATTGATGAGAATCTGCCGGATACGGACGTCGTCCCCGTGAAGGACGGCCGGCAGATCCTGGTCGAACTCCACATTGTACACAAGCTTCTTGTCCCTGGCCCTGCCCTCCGTCATGGCAATGGCATCCGCAAAAAGGGAGGCTGTCCGGTAGTCGCTCTCGGAGAGGTCCAGCTTTCCGGCCTGGAACTTGGAAAAGTCCAGGAGGTCGTTCACCAGGGAAAGGAGCATGTGACCGGCATTGTCCACCTTTTTCGAATAGGCGTAGATCTTCTGCTCCCCGGTCTCCCGCTCGATCAGGGCGTTCATGCCGAGAATCGTATTGATAGGGGTCCGGATTTCATGGGACATGGCCGCCAGGAAGCGGTCTTTCGCCGCAGCGGCCTCCCTGGATTCGGCCTCGGCTTTGAGCAGGCGCTCGTTCTTGTCCTCAAGGGAGCGCATATAGGCCTTCTCATTTGTCTCATCGTAAAATTCGAGCACATAGCCCAGGGGATTCTTCATATTTCCCTTGTAGATGGGGCGCACTTCCGTCCGGATCCAGCGGTTTCCGAGCTGAAAAGCCTTGCCGCGCACCTTCTCCCCCCGTTCCAGATGTGTCTTCTCCTGCACCATCTGGTCTATGCGGTTCATGAGGTTCGTAAGCTCCGGCGAATTGCCCATGATCTCCTGAATCGGAGTATCGAGAAGCTGGTCGGCAAGGGCCGGAAACAGGGCCCTGGCCGGGGCATTGCTGCCTATGTAGTTTTTCTTCTCATCCAGTACAATATAGGCATATTCCTGCAGGTGTTCCCAGACATTCGTCACGTCCTCGGACAGGTCATACATGCTGGCCCGCCGGGCCAGACCGACCATACCGGCCTCCAGCAGGATATAGACGAGAGGAACCAGAATAATGGCCAGCCGGGGCAGGAACTCGATCAGGTACACCGAAAACGTTGCCAGCAGGATGGTGATATAGGTCACTATGACCCTGGGAGAAAAATCGTTCCGCTTGCGGAGGGAAACGACCATGAAGGCGACTGCGCAGATACCGTAGACAAGGATCAGGAAGATATAGAGGATATGCAGGGGGCCGTTTTCCCGGATGAGGAAATGCCCGTAGGGACCGCCGCCCAATTCGACGCTGCTGTAGTAAAGTCCGTTGCGGCCCACTGTGAAGGAGCAGGCTACGACAAACATGGTGAAGGCGGCCAGCAGGTGATAGACCACCTTGGGCAGTTTCACCTGCAGGAGGGAAGTCTCCAGCAGAAAGAGGAAAAAGGGCAGAAAGCTGCCGGCCAGGTAGACGAGATCATTGGCATAGATGGCTGCCGACACGTCCGGAGCAAAAATGACCCCCAGATCGCCCAGGGTAACCAGAAAAACCATGAGCACGGTGAGCAGAAGATAGACATTGATTCGAGTGCTCAGGCCGACGAGATAGAATAATGTAATGATTGAAACAGCCAGTACCGCTGTATAGAGTGCCGCTATCATAAGCATTTCCTCCGTGAATCTGCCTGCAAACAGTCAGAGTTATTCTATCATAAAAATGTGCCCGGAACCGCATTTCCCGTAAGAAAAGAGCAGGCACGCGCTGCGTGTCTGCTCTGTATGATTTTGCGGGACCATGAATGGATGCGGCTCTGTCAATTAGTTTGCCGTTGTTGCAGATTTTGACACTGCAGTCACATTCCGGGAAGAGGGTCTGCGCCGGGCCGGCCGTGGCAGTTCTTGTACTTCTTGCCGGATCCGCAGGGGCAGGGATCGTTGGGGTAGATCTTCTTGTGCTGCCGGGTCTTGGGGCCGGACATAGAAGGCCCTTCCTGCTTGTTCGTGGACGTGGCCTGAACCTGCTGCTCGGCAGCCTTCTTCTCGTCGTCGATTTCCTTCTGCTCTATGCGGACGCGGTAGAGGAGGTTCACGACGTCTGTCGTGATGGCGTCGTTCATGGCGTCCATCATGTCATAGGACTGAATCTTGTACTCGTCCACAGGGTTGTGCTGGCCGTAGGCCTGCAGGCCTATGCCCTGCTTCAGCTGGTCCATGTCGTCGATTTCCTGCATCCAGTGGCGGTCAATGACACGAAGCAGAACGACGCGCTCAATCTCCCGGAACATCTCGGGCTCCGGAGCCTGGGCCTCGCGCTCGGCATAGAGGGCCTGGGCGTCTTTCAGCAGCTTCGCCTTCAGCTCATCCCCGTCCTTGCAGTCCGCAATAGACTCAGCTGTGATCGGGGGCAGGGGAATGCAGGAGCGAAGGGACTGGTTCAGTTCCTTGAGGTCCCACTTCTCGCCGTTCTCGGCATTCTGCATGGCCACGTCAACGGAGTTCGAAACCTTGACGTCGATCATGGACATGATCTGGTCGCGCATATTCTCCCCGTGGAGAACCCGCTTTCTCTGGGCATATACGAGCTCACGCTGCTCGTTCATGACCTCATCGTATTCCATGAGGTTCTTCCGGATGCCGAAATTATTCTCCTCGATCTTCTGCTGGGCCCGCTCGATAGCGCTTGAGAGCATCTTGTGGTGAATCTGCTCGCCCTCAGGCACGCCCAGGGTCTCAAAGATGCCCATGAGCCGCTCGGAACCGAAGAGGCGCATGAGGTCATCCTCGAGGGAGATGTAGAACTGGGACTCACCCGGGTCTCCCTGCCGGCCGGCACGGCCGCGCAGCTGATTGTCAATACGGCGGGACTCATGCCGCTCGGTACCGATGATACGCAAGCCCCCTGCTGCCCGGGCCTCATCATCCAGCTTGATATCGGTACCACGGCCGGCCATATTTGTCGCGATCGTGACAGCCCCGTGGACGCCGGCCTTCTCAACAATGGCCGCTTCCTTCTCGTGGAACTTGGCGTTGAGGACACTATGCTCAATGCCTTCCTTGTTCAGCATCCGGTCAAGGAGCTCGGAAACTTCAATGGTGATGGTGCCGACGAGGACAGGCTGCCCCTTCGCATGGGACTTCTTCACTTCCTCGACAACGGCCTGGTACTTCTCGGCCTTCGTCTTGTATACGGCGTCGTCCATATCCTTTCGGATGACGGGCTTGTTCGTGGGAATCTCAACAACGTCCATGCCGTAGATATCCCGGAACTCCTGCTCTTCCGTGAGGGCGGTACCGGTCATGCCGGCCTTCTTCTCATATTTATTAAAGAAGTTCTGGAAGGTAATGGTGGCAAGGGTCATGGACTCCCGCTTGACAGCCACGTGCTCCTTGGCCTCGATGGCCTGATGGAGACCGTCGGAATAGCGGCGGCCGGGAAGAATTCGGCCCGTGAAGTCGTCAACGATCAGGACCTGGTCATCTTTTACGACATAGTCCTGATCCCTGTGCATGAGATTGTGGGCGCGGAGGGCCAGGATGACATTGTGCTGGATCTCGAGGTTCTCAGGGTCGGCCAGGTTCTTGATATGGAAGAACTGCTCGACCTTCTTCACGCCCTCAGCTGTCAGGTTGACGGTCTTTTCCTTCTCATCAACGATGAAGTCCCCGTTCTCCTCCTGCTCTATGCCCATGATGGCGTCGACGCGGGAATACTCAGGAAGGTCATCGCCCCGGTGCAGCTGGCGGGCAAGGACGTCGCACATCTCGTAGAGCTTCGTGGACTTGCCGGACTGGCCGGAAATGATGAGGGGGGTCCGGGCCTCATCGATGAGGACAGAATCCACCTCATCGATGATGCAGTAGTGGAGGTCCCTCTGGACAAGGTCCTTCTCGTAGACCGCCATATTGTCCCGGAGGTAGTCGAAGCCCAATTCATTATTCGTAATATAAGTAATGTCGCAGTTATATGCTTCCTTCCGCTCTTCCTTCGACATGTCGTTCAAGACGACGCCGACTTTCAGGCCCAGAAACTCGTGGACTTTTCCCATCCACTCGCTATCACGCTTGGCCAGGTAGTCGTTTACCGTGACAATCTGAACGCCCTTTCCCTCGAGGGCATTGAGGTAGGCCGGAAGGGTGGAAACGAGCGTCTTTCCTTCGCCGGTCTTCATCTCTGCGATTCGGCCCTGGTGGAGAATAATGCCGCCGATGAGCTGAACCCGGAAGGGCTCCATGCCGATGGCCCGCTTTGCTGCCTCACGGACGGTTGCGAAGGCCTCGGGAAGGAGGTCGTCAAGGGTCTCGCCCTTTGCAAGTCTTTCCTTAAATTCCGGCGTCTTCGCACGAAGCTCCTCATCCGAAAGCTTCTGCATGTCGGGCCGCAGGGACTCAATCTTGTCAACGATCGGGGTGATCCGCTTCAGCTCGTGTTCACTGTGCGTCCCGAACAGCTTTGTCATCAAACCCATGAAAAAATATCTCCTTGATACTAATATTTCCGCCTCGCCCTGCCGGGCCTCATCAGCGGATCTTCTTCTTTCAAGTTCGCATACGCTCGATATTTTAACACGAAAGGGCAGGCGCCACAACGAAATTTTCTATAAACTCTCTTTACGGTTCATCCGCCAGCTTACCTCCACGCCTTGGGCCTATGGCTTGTTTCAGGACAAATGTGCGCCAACTTACCTCCATGCCTTGGGCTTATTGTTTGTTTTCGGACAAATGTCCTCCAGCCTGACTGCTGTCCCTGGGCCTATGGCTCATTTTTGGGCAAAAGTCCGCCAGCCTGACTGCTGCCCCTGGGCCTATGGCTCGTTTTTGGGCAAAAGTCCGCCAGCCTGACTGCTGCCCCTGGGCCTATGGCTCATTTTTGGGCAAAAGTCCGCCAGCCTGACTGCTGCCCCTGGGCCTATGGCTTCTGAATAGTTTTGCAGAAAAATATCAGGCGGAGCACCACGAGCCGGGAAAGAATTGCAGCTCTTAAAGGTGATGCTCCGCCTGAGAATGGTTCTCTGATTCAGTTGTAAGTTCCAACGGACTAATCCTCCGTTCTCTGATTTCGGGTTACATCAAATGCAGGATCTCCGCCTGCGGTGAAACTATGGTTGCTAAGGTCCCATCGGACTGTACCTCTTCTGTTTCTATATGGAACCGCTTAAAAGTTCCTTTCCGTCCGCTTCCAAATACCAAATATATCCGAAAGGGGTAATGTGATGTTTAAAAAATCCTTTCGCACTGTAAAAAGAAAAACCTGCGGACAAATAATCAAAACTCTCTGCAACTGCTATCTGCGGCTTCCTGATCTGACTTCTCACGAAAAATCCTTCATGGCTCAAACAGCCTCTGTCTATGGAGAATGCCCAATCGGCATCCTGCAGATAGGTTTCCGGCTATCCCCGGCCGGAACGGATGAGGTAAATCATAAACTGTACTTCGGAGCCACCAGTCCTTTCTATGTAAGCATCGCTGCTTTCCGATTCAAATCCTTTTTCGTACCCTGGAGATGCTGATCAAAAGCACTCCGTGTATTTCTTCGGGAAACTTCTTTTCGTGTTCCCTTTGATGCTTCATATAATAGTCGCACAGCTCGGATTTGTCAAGGTGTTTTCTGAAAATACAATTAAAAACAGGAAACTATCCGCTAATTTGTCGTATTTGTACATTTAATTTGACTTTTCTTCCGACATTTGCCCTTCCGAAATGGGGTTCGCCATGAATTTTCAGCACCATTCGAACATTTTCGTTTCAGTGGCACATTTTCCAGCTTTTACGGATGCGCCGAACACATCTATGCGGCATTGCTTGCGTTCATCAAAGAAGACCCTTCACTTACGATTCTCTCGTCTCGGTGCGCAGAAAAAAAGGCGCCCCGGCGGACCAGGACTCCTGAAGGTAAATAAAGGCGCCCCGGGAAACCGGGGCGCCGGAATGCGCTGCATATATAATGGTTTACATTATTCATTCCTTCATGTCGACAACCGCAGGCTTCGCCGTAGCTATGGCCAGAATCTCGAGGATTCCGTTCACAAGGAATGCGACCCCGATCAGGGCCACATAGATGTCAACCGACGCCCGGTAGTTCACGGCGATCAGAACGCCGATTAAAAGAACGACGGCGGACACGGCAATGGCGGCAATCTTCGAGCCGCCGGCCGCAGAGCTCCGGATGGCTTCCACGAGATTCGCCGCCCCGGAGACCGCCAGGATGATACCGAAGACGACTGGGAAGAAATTCACGACGACATAGGGCTTGACCAGGAAGAATACGCCGACGATCAGGGACACGACCGTATAGACAATCTGCAGCGGGGACCTTCCCTCTCCCGAAAAGATGAAGAGGAGCAGAAAGACGACCGCGACAACGATCATCACAATGCCGATGACCTTCACGAGAGCATCGATGAACCCGCCCCGCAGGATGATCAGCACAATGCCCAGCACAATGCTGAGAACGGCGAGAATAATCTTGTTTCTGAGAAACGACTTGACTGCGTCCATATAGACCTCCTTCAAAAAGCCGTTAAACTCACTTCAATATAGCACTCGGCCCCCGACTTGAAAAGGAAAATATGCTTGCGGGCCGTTGTGCAGCGGAGTACAGGGGCCGGCAGGAGAAGGCGGTTTACATTAGTCATGAAGAATGCTAATATGGGCGGGCTATCTATCGACAATATATTGAAGGAAGTGGTTTTTTGTCTGATTCCATGACGAATGAAATGCCCCGTGAAAACAAGATGGGGACGATGCCTGTCAAGCAGCTCATTATTTCCATGTCCCTGCCCATGATGGTCTCCATGCTGGTGCAGGCCCTCTACAATATCGTAGACTCCGTCTTCGTGGCCCAGATCAGTGAATCGGCCCTGACGGCTGTCACCCTGGCCTTCCCCCTGCAGAGCGTCATGATCGCGGTCGGCGCCGGCACGGGCGTCGGCATCAACGCCCTGCTTTCGCGCTCTCTCGGAGAGAAGAAGTTCGAGCGCTCCGACGCCGCGGCAAATACGGCCATTCTCCTGGCCTTCTTTTCTTTCCTGGCCTTCGTCTTCATAGGCATCTTCCTGTCCCGCCCCTTCATCCTGACCCAGACGGACAACGCCGAGATCATAGAGTACGGGACGACTTATCTCTCGATTGTCTGCACATTTTCCATGGGCCTCTTCTTCCAGGTCACATTCGAGCGGCTATTGCAGTCGACAGGCCTGACACTCTACTCGATGATTTCCCAGATTGTGGGGGCGGTCTTCAATATTATTTTTGACCCCATCCTGATCTTCGGCCTCATCGGCTTCCCCCGGCTCGGCGTTGCCGGCGCGGCCATTGCGACGGTCCTCGGCCAGTGCCTCGCCGCCTGCATAGGCCTCTTCCTGAATCTGAAGAAAAATAAGGAACTCCACTTCTCCCTGAAGCGGATTCTCTCACCCAAAGGCTCTGTCATCGGCCGCATCTATTATGTCGGCGTGCCCTCGATTCTCATGATGTCCATAGGCTCCATCATGACCTACCTCATGAACCTGATCCTTGTGGCCTTCTCGGATACGGCTGTCGCGGTCTTCGGCGTCTACTTCAAGCTGCAGAGCTTCTTCTTCATGCCGGTCTTCGGCCTGAACAACGGCTGCGTGCCTGTTCTTGCCTACAATTACGGGGCCCGGAAGCCCGACCGCATCAAGGCAGCCCTGAAATTCTCCATGCAGCTGGCCTTCGTCGTCATGTGCTGCGGCACGGCCATCTTCGAGCTCTTCCCCGGCGTCCTCTTAAAAATGTTCAACGCAAATGATTCCATGATGGCCATGGGAAAGATTGCTCTCCGCATCATAGCTGTCCACTTCCCCCTCGCGGCCATAGGCATTACGCTTGGCGGAGTCTTCCAGGCCTTCTCCAAAGCAACCTACTCCCTGGTCGTCTCTTTGATGCGCCAGCTCGTCGTCCTGATTCCCGTCGCCTGGCTCCTGGCCCGGCTCACACAAAACGTCGACGCCGTGTGGTGGTGCTTCCCGATCGCGGAGGTCGTATCGCTCATGGTGTCAATATTCTTCTACAGAAGAATCAAGAAAAATATCATAGACAAGCTGTAAGAAGCTTTCTACCGCCTGAGCGGAAGGCGAGGGGCGCCTGCGGGCACGCGTTGCGTGCCCACAGGCGCCCCTTTTGTTTGTCCGCGGCCGGAAATTGGAACTATAAGCGGGAGTGTTGCATTTATCCCCTATAGAAGAAGCTTCCTGGCTCCGCGGCGGCGGGAATGTGGAAATATAGGCGGGAATTTTGCATTTGGCCCCTATGGGACCGGCCGCCCAAGCAAGAGAAAGCACGCACTGCGTGTGCTGCGCGCCGGGGCTTGGAAATTGAAGACGATCTTTTGCATTTGTCCCCTATGGAAGAAGCTTTCTCGCTCCGCGGCGCCGGGATTGTGGAACTATAAGCGGAAATTTTGCATTTGGCCCCTATGGGACCGGCTGCCCAAGCAAGGGGCAAGCACGCGTTGCGTGTGTCGCGCACCGGGGCTTGGAAATTGAAGACGATCTTTTGCATTTGTCCCCTATAGAAGAAGATTTCTTGCTCCGCGGCGGCGGGAATGTGGAACTATAAGCGGAAGTTTTGCATTTATCCCCTACAGAAGAAGCTTCTTCGCTCCGCGGCGCCGGGAATGTGGAACTATAAGCGGGAGTGTTGCATTTGGCCCCTACAGAAGAAGCTTTCTCGCTCCGCGAAGCCCGGGATATGGAACTATAAGCGGGAGTTTTGCATTTGGCCCCTATCAGGCAATCTTCGTGACCTTGTAGTCCTTGGCTTCAACAGCCTCCTTCATGGCTGCGTCATCGACAGCGCCTGAGAGGGAGACAACTGCTGTCCCCTTCTCATGGCTTACCTCTGCGCTCTCCACGCCGTCCAGGGCCTCAAGTGCCTTCTTGACCGTGGCTTCGCAATGCTCGCACATCATGCCTTCGATAGAAATTGTCTTTGTCATTTCGTTATTCTCCTTGTCTGTTTTTACAATAGTTTCCGACGCGTCCGTAATCCAGTCATTCGAAGCCGCATCATTACCGCCTTTGCTACCGGTCTTCTGCCGCAGCGGCCTGTCATGCCGGCTGTCGAAAGGTTTGAAGAGATTGAGCCGCAGGGCATTCAGGCAGACCGTTACGGACGAGAAGCTCATGGCAAGAGCCCCGACAGCCGGCTTCATCTCAAAGCCCCAGTGGAAGAGGAGCTGGTAGAGGCCGATGGCAAGAGGAATGCAAAGGGCATTATAAAAGAAGGCCCAGAAGAGGTTCTCGTGGATATTTTTGATGACGGCCCGGGACAGGCGGATAGCTGCCGGGACATCTGTCAGCCGGCTCTTCACAAGGACGACATCCGCGGAATCTATAGCCACATCCGTTCCTGCTCCGATGGCGATGCCGGTATCCGCCCGGGTCAGGGCAGGGGCATCATTGATGCCGTCCCCGACCATGGCGACTTTCCCCTGCTTCTGCAGGTCCCGGATCACGGCTTCCTTACCGGCAGGAAGAACGCCTGCAATGACCCGGTCCACCCCGGCCGCCCTGCCGACAGCCCGGGCTGTGTTTACATTGTCGCCGGTCAGCATGACGACCTTCACGCCCAATGCCTTCAGTTCTTTGATTGCCTCAGGGCTCTCTTCCTTCATGGCATCGGCCACAGCGATAATACCGAGATAGCGGCCGTCCTTCAGGAAGACAAGGGGTGTCTTCCCGTTGTCCCCGAGCTCTGTTGCAAAGTTTTTCGCGTCTCCGGGAAGCTTTGCAACGCCGGATGCGAATTTCAATGAACCTCCGCAGACCTCTTCCCCGCCCAGGGTCCCCTTCAGGCCGTTGCCGGGCAGGGCCTCGAAGTCCTCCAGGGCTCCCGCCATAAGCTCCCGGGCGTGCAGGGACTTACCTTCATTATTAATTTCCTCTTCGTAATAAGAAACAACCGCCTTTGCCAGCGGGTGCTCGCTCCTCTTCTCCAGGGCATAAGCAGTGGACAGAAGCTCTTCCCGGGACACTCCCTCGCCGGGCAGAATGTCCGTCACGACAGGATTTCCTGTCGTGATGGTCCCGGTCTTGTCCAGGGCCACGATTTGCGTCCGGCCGGCAGATTCCAGAGCTGCGGCGGTTTTGAAAAGTATACCGTTTTTCGCCCCGATCCCGTTGCCCACCATGATGGCCACAGGCGTTGCAAGCCCCAGGGCACAGGGGCAGGAGATAACAAGGACGGAAACGGCCCGAGAGAATGCGGTTCCGAAGGGGGCCCCCGCTATAAGCCAGCCGATCAGAGTGGCCAATGCAATCAGCATGACAGCAGGAACAAATACCGATGAGACCTTGTCCGCAATCCGGGCAATGGGGGCCTTTGTGGCTGCTGCGTCGGAGACCATGGCGATGATCTGGGAAAGCGTGGTGTCCTCGCCGACCCGTGTCGCCCGGGCCTTGATGTAGCCGGATTCATTGACCGTTGCTGCAGAAACGACGTCGCCTTCTGTCTTGTCGACAGGGATGGACTCGCCGGTCAGGGCGGATTCGTTCACTGATGTGGAGCCTTCAACGACGACCCCGTCCACCGGGATGGCCGCACCGGGCTTCACGACGAAGATGTCCCCAATGGCCACATTATCAATGTCGACCTCGACCTCGGCCCCGTCCCGGACAACAATTGCTGTCTTCGGCGCCAGTTTCATGAGCCCCTTCAGGGCGTCCGTCGTGCGGCCCTTGGAGTAGGATTCCAGCGTCTTTCCGATGGTGATCAGGGTCGGGATCATGGCTGCGGTCTCGAAATACATGTATTTCATCGCGAGCATGTCGACCGTCTCCATGTCGCCCCGGCTCATGGCGTCCGTCATCAGGAAGAGGGCCGCGAGCGAGTAGCCGAACGCCGCCGTGCTGCCGAGGGCCACGAGGGTGTCCATGTTCGGGGCCCCATGAAAAAGCCCCCTGTAGCCATTCACGAAGAAATTCCGATTCAGAAATAATATAATAATCGTCAGCAGCAGCTCAACAATCCCAAGGGACACGTGGTTTCCGATGACAGCCGGAACCGGCCAGCCCCACATCATGTGCCCCATAGAGAAATACATGAGAATAATGAGGACAATGACGGAAGAAACCAGGCGCTTCACCATCTTCGGCGTCTCCGTATCCTTCAGGGCCTCCTCTTCAGCCTCGAGGGCCGCCCGGCTTCCGGCTCCGGTCCGGGCGGCGGGGACGCCATCTGAGCCGGATGCTGCCCGGCTGCCCGCGCCACTAGTTTGACCCGAGGCACCCGCAGCTCCCATAGGCTTCGCCCCGTAGCCGGCGTCCTCGACAGCCTTCACAATATCCTTTTCAGAAGCTGACCCTTCGACTGCCATGGAATGTGTGAGAAGAGACACCGTGCAGGACGTGACGCCCGGCACCTTCGAAACGGCCTTCTCCACATGCATCTGGCAGGCGGCACAGGACATGCCGCTGACACTGTATTTTTCCATTGCTTGCTCCTTCCGGGATTTCTCCCTGCGCAGACCCGTTCGGGGTGCTTGCCCCGCGGTATCTGCGGCTTCACTTTTTCATTCCTGTGCAAAAATCTTCCAGTGCTATTCCTTAAATAGCTGCATCTTTCATTTCATTAATTTTTGGAGTACGGAAATCAATTCCTCAATTGTCTCTTCATTTCCTTCTTTGATATCCTCAACGACACAGCTGCGGATATGCTCCGCCATCAGGGCCTTGTTGAAGGAATTGATGGCTGAAGACACAGCAGACGCCTGCACGAGGACGTTCGGACAATAGGCATCGTCTTCCACCATCTTCTCCAGGCCGCGCACCTGGCCCTCAATCCGCTTCAGGCGGTTCATGAGATTCTTCCGCTCTGTATCGCTGCGCTCCTTCGTATCATGGATGCCGCAGTGGGGGCAGGTCTTCACCTCTTCTGCTGACGTCTGTGCAGCTTTCAAGCCCTCTTTATTTTTCTTCTTTTCCTTTGCCATAATGTCCTCTCTTCACATACCCCCAGGGGGTATTTTTAACTGACATGCACTATATACCCCCAGGGGGTATTTGTCAAGTACATCTCTCGTGGCCAGGGGGCGGCAGGAAGAG
Source organism: Lachnospiraceae bacterium (assembly GCA_036343235.1). Lineage (GTDB taxonomy): Bacteria > Bacillota > Clostridia > Lachnospirales > Lachnospiraceae > RUG306. The sequence goes on along the minus strand of JAZASQ010000006.1, from coordinate 9,053 downwards.
CTTCTGCTCTGCGGCAGATGGAAGTGGGACTATAGACGGGAATTTTGCATTTGGCCCCTATGAGAACAGCCGCCCAAGCAAGAGTAGGCACGCGTTGCGTGTGCCCGGCGCCAGGCCTTGGAAATTGAAGACGATCTTTTGCATTTGCCCCCTACAGAAGAAGCTTCTTCGCTCCGCGGCGTCGGAAATGTGGGACTATAGACGGGCATTTTGCATTTAGCCCCTATGGGACCGGCCGCTCAAGCAAGGATGGGCACGCGCTGCGTGTGCCCGGCGCCAGGCCTTGGAAATTGAAGACGATCTTTTGCATTTGGCCCCTACTGAAGAAGCTTCCTGGCTCCGCGGCGCCCGGAAATGTGGGACTATAGACGGGAATTTTGCATTTGGCCACCAAGACAGGGCGCCCTTCCTTCGGAAAAATATTTACAAAATATTTTCGATATGTTAAGATATGATTACATTCAGGAGCGAGTTCTCGCCCCTCATCTTCTTTCTTGCCGCAGCACTACTGTGCCGCCGCAGGTTCAAACAGCCGTCAGGCCCATTTCAAAACAGGAGTTTTCACCCATGTCAAAAGCATCAAAAACCCACTCATCCCCAAACATATCCTATATTCGCAGAGAGCCTCGAACGCAGGTAATTGAGACCGATTTGCGGCGCCTGGAGCAAGAAGCAGCCGGTCTGCGGCAAGCAATCAACAAGAATCCCAATCGCAAGAAGCGTTTTGCAATCTACAAGAACGGGAACTCAACAAAATGGGTAGTTCTGGAAGACGGGGAAAAGACAGTCATTTCAAAAAAGGACATTTCGACTGCTGAAAAAATAGCGCGTCTTGCCTGGTGCAAGGCGCGCCTGAGAGAGGTGAATGTTGAAATCACTGCCTGTCAGCGCTATCTCAACTGCTTTCGCAGCAAGGAATCCCATCTGCAGCAGCTTTTGACACATGCTGATTTTCGAAAGCTAGTCGGGACTTCGGAAACCACTGTTGAAAACTGGCTTAGCGAGCCTTTTGAAAGCAACCCCTACCACCCGGAACAGCTGATCTACCGGACACGATCCGGCCTGCTTGTCCGTTCAAAATCAGAGCTTGCCATTGCCTCTCTTCTGGAGGAATACCGTCTGCCTTTTCGATATGAATGCCGGCTCGAAATGGCGGACGGAATCACTTATCCTGATTTCATGATCATGGATCCGAAAACATGCTGCATCTATATATGGGAGCATTTCGGCCTCATGGACAATGATGAGTATGAAGCCAAAACATATCAGAAGATTCATTCTTACAGGCAGGCAGGCTACTTCCCCGGCGACAATCTCATCATGACCTTTGAAGATGCGGACCATCATGTGGATATGCACGCCGTAGACACCTTGCTGCGGGAGAAATTCAATCTTGAATAGGGGGCCAAATGCAAAACTCCCGCCTATATTTCCACACCCCCGGCGCCGCGGAGCGAAGAAGCTTCTTCTGTAGGGGATAAATGCAAAAGATCGCCTTCAAGTTCCAAGCTCCGAGGCGAGGCACACGCAGCGCGTGCATGTCCTTGCTTGGGCGGCCGGTCCCATAGGGGCCAAATGCAAAACTCTAGCCTATAGTTCCACACCCCCGGCGCCGCGGAGCGAAGAAGCTTCTCCCATAGGGGACAAATGCAACTGCCCCGCGCTATAGTTCCAAATTCCGGCCGCCGCGGAGCGAAGAAGATTCTCCCATAGGGGACAAATGCAAAACGCCCTGCACTTAGTTCCAAGCCCCTCCTCATCTCCCAGAATCCGTAATCGAGTAGAGGAATTTCATTCCCCTACTCGATGTAGCAACGCTGCAACCAGCTCACAGCCTTCGGCTGTTTCGCTGATTGCAGTCGCCGAAGAGTTCCGTTCACATGCAAGCATGTCCGGAACCTCCTCGGCTCGTTGCCTAACAAAAAAGAGGTCCACAACACGCGTTGCGTGTTGTGGACCTCTTTTGAACTGCTTTCTTCAGGGGATAAATGAAAAAAATAGCTTACATCGACCCGTCCCGGTGCATGGAGAACTGATCCATCGGATACTTCTTCAGGTTCTCGAGAACCTTCCGGTCGTCGGCCTGGGAGAGGAGGGTATTCCGCGCCTTCGTGATCTCTACTTCCGTCCGGTGCTTGGAAGGGCCGCCGACGCAGCCGCTGTCGCAGATCATGCCTTCGATGAAGTCCTCCTGCAGCTTGCCGGCCTTCAGCATCATCAGGGCCTTCTTGCAGTCGGCCCCGCCAGCCGCCTTGTAAAGCTTGATATCGGAAGTGTCTTCTCCACGCTCGTTCATGACTTCGATGACAGCGCCGGCTACACCGCCGGAGGTAGCAAACTTCTTCCCGAATACGGACGATTCCTGATAATCCTTCGGCATAGGCTGTACCGTCAGATCCTTCGACCGGATCATAGCCCGCATTTCACCGAACGTCACCGCATAGTCCGCGTTTCCGGGAACGCTCTTGTCCTGTGTCTCCGCCTTCTTTGCGATGCAGGGACCGACGAAGACCGTGACACAGCCGGGATGGGTTGCCTTCAGGTAGCGGGAAACCGCGCACATGGGGGAAACCGTCGAGGACATATTCTCAGCGTACTGGTCCGGGAAGTGCTTCTTCATCATATTGATGAAGGCCGGGCAGCAGGACGTCGTCATCTTGCGGCCTTCCTTCCTGGCCTCCGACCACTCGGCCGCCTCATAGGCCGCTGTCATGTCACCGCCGAGACCGACCTCAACCATGTCGGAAAAGCCCAGCTTCAGGAAGGTATCTTTGATGGAATCAAGCGTGATGTCATCCCCGAACTGGCCCTCGATGGAAGGAGCTACCATGGCGATGACTTCCTTGCCGGCGAGGATGTCCTTGATGATGTTCACGAGATAGGTCTTTGACCCGATGGCGCCGAAGGGGCAGGAGTGGATGCAGTGGCCGCAGTGGATGCACTTCGTGTCGTCAATCTTGCAGATGCCGTTCTCATCATAGGTGATAGCGCCGACGTCGCAGGCCTTCTTGCAGGGACGGACGAGGTGGACGATAGCCCCGTAAGGGCACGCCTTCGCGCACTGGCCGCACTCCTTGCACTTCGCCGGATCGATATGCATGCGGTTCTCACCGGGAGCAATCGCCTGGAACTTGCAGGAATTGATGCAGGCCTTGCCGATGCAGAAGCGGCAGTTGTCCGTGACAGAGTAGGAAGAAATCGGGCACTGGTCGCAGGCGGGCTCGATGACCTGGACGACATTGTCCGTATCCTCTTCGATATTTTCAGCAAGCGACAGCATGAAACGCTGCTCGACAATGGCCCGTTCCTTGTAGACGCAGCAGCGCCACATGGGCTTGGCTCCGCGCGGAATCATCTTGAAGATGACGTCGTGGGCGCTGTTTTCGTCGAGCTTTCCCGCCCACGCCAGCCGGCAGACCTCCTCCATGATGCGGTGTTTGAAGGATACGATGTTTTCGTCATTTGTTACCATCTGAAACTCCTTGTATTATTTATATGACTAATATAAAGCCTCTCATTTCCGGGCATAGGCATGTAGCCATCGTCCCGGCCGGGTAAAAGACTGTCTGCTGTGGGCAGAACGCGGCGGTTCATTACAAATCTCCACCAAAAATCCAGGCAGTGCTGTGGACGAAACGCGGCGATTCATCACAAAGTTCCACCAATTCATAGCGGCGCTGTGGGCAGAACGCGGCAATTTATTACAAAGTTCCACCATTTCATAGCGACGCTGTGGGCAGAACGCGGCGGTTCATTACAAATCTCCACCAAAAATCCAGGCAGTGTCAGTCTCTCCGTCGTCCCGAATTTGCAATCAGCATAACCCGGAGCAGCTGCAGGATGGCCGCTGCCGCTGCCGCGACGTAGGTCATTGCCGCTGCATGCAGGACTTTCCGCGTGTCGCGAAGCTCCTCGTGTCCGAGAATGCCCGTGTCTTCCAGAATTCCAAGGGCCCGGTGCGATGCGTCGAACTCCACCGGCAGCGTAACGAGCTGGAAAAGAACGGCGAGTGAAAAGAGGATGACGCCCGCTATCGCGATGTACCAGCCGGCATCGCTGCGAATCAGGAGACCGATGAGGATAAGTGGCCAGGAAATCGACGAGCCGAAATTCGCCACCGGCACGAGGTTCTCGCGGAACTTGAGCGGAGCGTAATTTTCTTCCTCCTGCATGACGTGCCCGCACTCGTGGGCCGCCACGCCTGCTGCCGCAACACTCGTGGAATTGTAGACCGTGTCGGAAAGCCGCACGACCATCTCCCGCGGATCGAAGTGGTCCGTCAGGTTTCCGCTGACGTGCTCGATCCGCACATCGTGAACGCCCTGCGACTCAAGAATTCTTCTCGCGACCTCTGCCCCCGTCATACCGCCGGCACTGCGCACCTGAGCGTATTTATTATATGTAATCCGCACCCGCGCCGAAGCGATGAGGGAAAGCACCGCCCCGATCAGTACCAGAATATATGAGTAGTCCCAGAAACCGTATCCCCAATACATAAAGCTTCTTCTTTCTATCGTGCTGCCCGCAAACAGATCCCCGGACAGGTACAGGCTCTTTCAGCCGTCTTCCATATGTATGTGCGTCGTGCAGTTACATTGTATACAATCAACTCGTCTATTATATGTGCGGGGCGCCCCGCCGGTCAACACACCGCTTGTATTTTCCAAAATTCACAGTTGAAAAACCTGTGGTACGGTGTTATATTGTGCGTAGAAAAAGGCACTGCCCACTGGGCGGTTAGCCCATTACGTTTGGTTTATGACCGCGCGCTTGCAGGCTGGGCGGTCATTTTTTTGTCCTTTCTCCTATAAAAACGCCAATAGAAATACAGGAAACGGTGTACATCACCAAGTCCATGAATTGGTATATAGTCATTCGGACCACCCCCTTTCCATCCGCTCCTTTCGAAGCTTCAAGATCAGGGCTAACCGCCTGCCATCACGGGCAGTGCTGATTTCATTCTACTTCCTGTAATTCCCCTGTCAAATTAAATAACTGTAAATATCGTGCAAGCGCCATTTCGTCGGCGCAGAAAAAGGATTCATTCCTTCTCAGTTTATCCTTTGTTTATTTCTGCTTGACGTAAACCGGTGTAAAGAAGTCGACAAAGGGGTCACTCACCGCCTCGCCCAGGTACTCTGCCCAACGCGAAAACGCATGGCTTTTCAGATAGTAGGCGGCAAAGGACAAGGGAAGGGTTTCGCAATTCATCGGATCTGTATTAGTAATATAATTCGCGAAGGCCTCTGCAAGACCCTCGTCTTCCGGCACGAGATCCGGGCTTGCCGGATCGAAGACCTCGCCCTCGCCAAAGTCGAAGAAGTCCGCTTCTTCATCGGCCTCCCCCTTTTCGAGCGTGAGGTAGACTTCCTGCAGAGAACCGCCGCGAACGTGCACATGCAGAGTCAGCGCCGTCTCCCCATTTCCGATCAGCCCGTCGTAGAGGTCGAACTCGTCCGGCATCCCGTCGGCATCACCTGCTACGGCCAGCGCTTCATAGAGGTCGGAAAGTTCCTCGGCAAGCTCTGTCGCACTGCTTCCGTCCCCGATATCATCCGTCATCACGAACTGCACGACGTCCGGATAGAAGGGATCCGCTACCGCCTTCTCTTCCGCAGCATCCATCTTTTCCCGGCGCGCATACAGATAATTCCGGTTCAGCACAATGCCGGACGACGGGACGTTTTCCTTGTTCGCCATGGCGTTGCCGGGATCTGTCACATCGTATAGCTGCTCTCCGTTGCTGCCGACAGCCGCCCCCCGATAGGGCAGCGTCTCGTCTTCGCTTCCGTCGCTTTCATTTTCGAGATCGATCTTCCCCTCCGCATCGAGCATCACGACGTCGCCGGAAACAGCGAGATTTTCTTCCGCGTGCTCGTCCCAGTTCTCATAGTCAATCTTTGTTTTTGCCATATCAAATTCTCTCTATTGCAATTTCAATCAGTCGGCAATCTGCTTTACCTGCCGTCCGTGCGGGTTTTGCCACCCACGTCCGTCATGCAAAAATTTCCACTTGTCAGTATCTCGCAAAAGTAATATTATCACATATGTTCCGTCGATTGAAACGCTGCGGAAAACATTAGTCATAAAAAATGCCCTGCCAAAGCAGGACATGCAAACGGATATTTTTCCTCAGAATCTTGCGGGAAAATTTCCATCCATTCGGGGTTTTAGCTCAGCTGGGAGAGCGCCAGGTTCGCAATCTGGAGGTCAGGGGTTCGATCCCCCTAAGCTCCATAGCGGGAAGCCTTTATTATCAAGGCTTCCCGCTTTTTGTCTCTGTGGTGACCTTGTGGCGACCTGATCTGAAATCCCCTGTTTGCGCGGGTTTTGAATTTTGACAATTTTTCGGTTCATCCGAATTGCCGGTCAAATGCCCGGCGTTTCGCCGTCTTCTCCCTGGCCATTCTCTGATAGTGCATCGCTGTCGACGGGTCCTTCCAGCGGCCGCAGCGCATCAGCGTTGCCATATCCATGTCCTCATCACCGCCGAGGGCGGAAGCCGTATAGAACCGGATCTTGTGCGATGACCGGTAGCGGATACCCACCTGCTCGCAGACGGCCTTTAAGTGCCGGTTGAAGGTCTTCGTATATAGAAAGCCGCCGGATGCACTCTTGAAAATGTATCCCTCTGCTTCGCCCCCATAGAGGGCCGTGCAGCGGTTTACGATCTCCATGGCCGTCGCCGTCAGCGGCAGCAGGTCCACTCCGGAATCATCTCCCGTCTTCGTGTAGTCTGCCTCTTTGAAATACCCGCTGTTTCCGTCGATTCCCGTGACATAGACGATCTCGCTGTGGATCAGAATCTCCTGCGTTTCCGGATTGATGTCCTCGAAATGCATAGCCTCAATTTCGCCAACGCGGCAGCAGAGGCAAAACATCATGCAGATGACCAGATCATAGGAATCTGTGCTGTCCTTCAACGCCAGCAGGATCTTCGCCCGGTCGCTCTGGGTATAGACATTGTAGGGATCGTTCTGCTCCGCCTTCGTCCGGATGGTGCGGGTATTGCAGTTACGCGCCACGTTGACCGGAACGATGTCCCGGATGACCGCATAATCATAGACTCCGTTCAGTATGGTCTTGATCTCTGTCAGCTGGTGTCTTGTAGCCCTTTCAGAAAAAGAGGAGAGAAAACAGTCGACATCATAGGCCGTCAGTTCTTTGATCGGTCGGGTGGCGAATTCAGAATCCGCATAGTTTTTCCGGAAGCAGTCATCGTGCTTGCGGATCGTCCCGGGGCTCAGGTGCCTTCGCTCCCAAATCCACTCCCGCCAGAAGGGATAGAGCTGAGCAATCGAAAATGTCTGCTCTCCGAAATACCGCTCGTAGAGTTTTTCATAGAGGCTGTCCATGTCCCTTGCGGAAATCTTCCGCCTCTTATTGTCCGGATCCTGCGTGTAGTAGAGATTCTTCTTTTCGGAGAAGAAAATTTTGTTTTTGTGTACCTCCTGAATCAGCTTTTCTATCTGCTTTTTTCTCATGATGCGTATATCAGCAGCATCTTCGTCTGCCATTATAGCATGATTCTTCAGCATCCGCCCCATGGAATTGATGGCTTCCGTCCTGTCCCTGTAAGCAAAGGGGGAAGGGCGGTCATATTTGGTTTTCAAGGTCCTCCTCCTTTCTGCAGAGACAGATTACAACAGGTTCTTATGCATCCGCTTTGGCCTGCCGGGGCGATTGCCTCTGGCTTGGCCCGGCAACGGACACCGGAATGCAGCGGCCGAAAATCCGATCATAAATCCGTTCCATTGCCTGATCCTGTCCCTTCTCCATTTGCTTCGGTGTCAGATTTGTCGTGACAATCATCGGTTTCCCGGTGCTCCACCACCGGTCAATTACATTGAACACATTCTGCAGGGCAAACTCGCTCTTTCGTTCTGCTCCCAGGTCGTCAAGGATCAACAGGTCGAACGAAGATAATTCATTCAGCTTTTCTTCCGCTTCAAAGGCGGAGATATTGCTGATCCAGGCGAAGTTCCGCATCAGTACCTTGCTTTCCTGTTCCAACAGCGCATTGGCAATGGCTGCCGCCATATAAGTCTTCCCGCTGCCGACATTGCCGAAAAGGAGGAGTCCTCTCCCTTCCTCCCGGCACTTGTCCCAATGCTCTACATAGTCCCTGGCCAACTGCATCTCGGGCACACTGCCATTATCATTTTCAAATGTCCAGGTGCTCATTTTCTTCACCGGAAAGCAGATCTCCCTGTTTCTCTGAACCAGAAAACGATGCTCATTCTCTGTGCGCCTCTTGTCTTCCATTTCCCTTTTCCTGCGCTCGCAGGCACACGCCCTGTGAACAATGCGAAAACCGGAATGGGTCACCGTTTCATTGAGCCTCAGCTGCAAAGGCTCCCCACAGACCGGGCAGTAAAGCAGTCCATCCTTTCCCTGTACAGGTATTATTTTCGTATCCATCAAAAGTTAATGTTCCTCCAGTTGTATAGATCATTTTCATCCCGCGCGTTTCGGAATCTATCTTTCTCTTTCTCTTCAGGATTAGGGGACGCCCCCTTGTCCTTCTGATGGTCCGTTTTCTGTCCATCCATGGGACAGGCCTCCTGACTGCCCTCATTTCCGGGAGGACACCTGTCCGTCCTATCATTGTCTTCAGGTTCCTCGATCGGGACCCGGACAAAAATGCGGTTCGGCCGGTTAAAGCCGGTCCGCTTCCGGCTGATCAGCCCGGCCTGCGTCAATTCATTCAGGCTGCTTTTCACCGTTGTCGCCCCGCGACAGGAGTCGTTGCTGAGTTCCTCAATGGTATAGTAGACAAAGACTCTGCCGCTTTTGTCTGTCCAGTGATTCTTTCGTGAAATGGCCGCCCGCATCAGGAGCAGTCCGTAAATGATCACTGTAGTCGGTTTCAGCCCCATCCGGAGGATATCCCTTGGTATCGAGCAGGACGAATGCCAATAGGTATCCAATCGCACATCCCTGAATCCCGGTCCGCTTCCCTTGTCCTGATTTATATCCGCAGCTTCTGCTTGCTCCAACTTTCTTCACCAGCCTTCCCTGCGCATTGTCCTGTAAAATAATTTCTTCTTTTG
>JAZASQ010000005.1:0-43507 GCA_036343235.1 Lachnospiraceae bacterium | reverse complement strand
TGAAGCAGGCCGGGGCCGGAGAAGAGCAGGTGAAGCAGCTGAATCGCATATTGCAGGGGATACCCAAGCAGAAATAATATGTTTCAGAAGCGTATTCAGGAGTCGGCAGTGTCCGGCTCCTGTTTTTTACGCTTGAACAGGACGATATCCATTCTTTGTATTCGCGAAAATTCTTTCCTGCCTGCTCTGCAAGGGGTATTATCATGGAAACTGTTTTCGGAGGAACTGAATTTTGGGTGAAGAAAAACAGGTATCTGAACTTACGAAGAAGCGGCTTATGGAGCTTTCGGACCGGGCATACCGGGGGAATATGTGTGTTTTCTCCGACTTTCTTGACCTGGCGGCCCAGGCGGACCTTCATGAAATCGAGGGAAGGCTGTCTCCCTGCGGCCTACGGCTCTGGGGCGGCTTCGAAGGGGCCGAGCGCGTAATGGCCGGCTTCGGAACAGAGGAAGTCTTAGGCTATGAAGAGCCCTTTCCCATAGCTTTTCTTCTCGTCCGTCCTGCGGCGGAAAAGTTTGCGGAAGACTTATCCCACAGGGACTTTCTGGGGTCTCTCATGAATCTCGGCATTGAGCGCTCAAAGTTCGGGGACCTGGTCCTTTCCGGCGACCGCTGTGTCATTGTCTGCACGGAAGCAATTTCCGATTATATCTGTACCGAGCTTTCCCGAGTCCGCCATACGCCTGTCGTATGCCGGAGAATAGATGTTTTCCCGGAGGAATTCGTTCCGGAAAGCGTGGAAGTCCGGGCTGTTGTCTCCTCCGTTCGTCTCGATGCCCTTGTGGCAAAGGCCGCGAATCTCTCCCGGGGGAAGGCCGCAGAGCTTTTCGTATCAGGAAAGATTCAGGTGAACGGGCGGGAGACCGGTAATGTTTCCTATACCCCGAAAGCAGGCGACACCATCTCCATGCGGGGCTACGGAAAGATCCGCTTTACGGGAGCGGGCGGAGAGACGAAGAAGGGGCGGATCGTCGTCACCTACGAGAAGTTCGTATAGACAGTTCAGCTATACTTTGGATCGTTGAAATGTAAGGGCTTTATATTAGTCATATCCTGCAGAAATAGGCGCCGGCATTGACAAAAGGCTCGCTTGTGATAAACTTTTAGCGTTTGTGAAAATCCGTATATCAGGAGGCAAATACCTGTGAAAGTTTACAACCATCTCGAAGTCGAGAACAAGTGGAACAAGATCTGGCAGGACAAGCCCGTCAATGTAAATGACGGAAAGAAAGAAAAATACTACTGCCTGGACATGTTCCCCTATCCGTCCGGCGCCGGTCTTCACGTCGGCCATTGGAGAGGCTATGTCATTTCCGATGTATGGTCGCGCTATCAGATCATGCAGGGCAAGTACGTCATCCACCCTATGGGCTGGGATGCCTTCGGTCTGCCGGCAGAGAACTATGCCATAAAGACCGGCCAGCATCCTTCGATTTCGACGGCTTCGAATATCAAAAATATCAAGCGTCAGGTCCAGCAGATCGGTGCGGTCTATGACTGGGATATGGAGCTGAATACCACGGATCCCGCTTTCTATAAGTGGACCCAGTGGATCTTCGTGCAGATGTTTAAACACGGGCTTGCCTATGAAAAGCAGATGCCCCTGAACTGGTGCCCGAACTGCAAGGCCGTCCTTGCGAACGAAGAGGTTGTGGACGGTAAGTGCGAGCGCTGCGGAACGGAAGTCACGAAGAAGAATCTCCGTCAGTGGATGCTCCGCATTACGAAGTATGCGGACCGCCTTCTGGACGGGCTCGATGACCTCGACTGGCCTGACCGCGTCAAGAAAATGCAGACGGACTGGATCGGCCGCTCGACGGGCGGGGAAGTCGATTTCCCCATTGACGGCAGAGACGACAAGCTGACCGTCTATACGACCCGGCCGGATACCCTTTACGGGGCCACCTTCATGGTCATTGCCCCTGAGCACCCGCTTGCCCATGAGCTCGCGACAGCGGACCAGAAGGACGCCGTAGAGCAGTACATCAAGGATGCCCTCAATAAGTCAAACGTCGACCGCATGTCCGGTAAGGAAAAGACCGGCGTTTTCTCGGGGTCCTATGCAATAAACCCTCTGAATCAGAAGAAGATTCCCATCTGGATTGCGGACTATGTCCTCGGTGACTACGGTACCGGCGCCATCATGTGCGTTCCAGCCCATGATGACAGAGACTTTGCCTTTGCAAAGAAATTCGGCCTTCCCATCATCCCTGTCATTTCCCCGGATGGAAAGCCCATGCCCGAGGATATGGAAGAACCCTATACGGCCGCATCCGGCATTATGATCAATTCCGGGGAGTGGAACGGAATGGAGTCTTCTGTCCTCAAGAAGGAAGCTCCGGATATCATAGAAAAGAAGGGCTTCGGCCGGAAGAAAGTGAACTACAAGCTCCGCGACTGGGTCTTCTCCCGTCAGCGCTACTGGGGAGAGCCTATTCCCATCGTTCACTGTCCTAAGTGCGGAGCCGTGCCTGTTCCTGAAGACCAGCTTCCTGTCCTGCTTCCGGACGTCGAGTCCTACGAGCCTACGGATACGGGTGAGTCACCGCTTGCCAAGATGACGGACTGGGTAAATACGACCTGCCCTGTCTGCGGCGGACCGGCCAAGCGGGAGACGAATACCATGCCCCAGTGGGCCGGATCCTCCTGGTACTTCCTCCGCTATGTCGATGTTCATAATGACAAGGCACTCGTTTCCACGGAAAAGGCGGACAAGTACCTTCCTGTCGACCTCTATGTCGGCGGAGTGGAGCATGCGGTCCTGCACCTTCTCTATGCGAGATTCTATACGAAGTTCCTTCACGATATCGGTGTAGTGGACTTTGACGAGCCTTTCCACAAACTCTTCAATCAGGGCATGATCTTAGGTCCCAAGGGCATCAAGATGTCAAAGTCCTTAGGCAACGTCGTCTCCCCTGATGACATGATCGAAGAGTACGGCTGCGACGCCCTTCGTATGTATGAGCTCTTCATCGGACCGCCGGAACTCGATTCCGCCTGGGATGACCGGGGAATCGACGGGGTTTCCCGCTTCCTGAACAAGGTCTGGAAGCTTGTCACGGAAGAAAATGAAAAGAACATCCCGGAGACGAAGGAACTCATTCGGGTGAGAAATCAGATGGTCCGGGACATTACCCAGCGTTTCCAGGCCTTCTCCCTGAACACCGTCGTTTCCGGCTTCATGGAGTATACGAACAAGCTTCAGGATATCGCAAAGAAATCCGGCGTCGACCGGACGACCCTTTCGACGCTTGTCACGATGTTGGCTCCCTTCGCTCCCCATATCGCCGAGGAGCTGCATGAAATCCTTGGAGGCACGGGCTCCGTATTCCACACGCCCTGGCCGACCTACGATGAAGCCCTGACTGTGGAGGATACGATTCAGGTTCCCGTTCAGGTGAACGGCAAGACGAAGACCGTCATAGAACTTCCGAAGGATGCGGACAAGGGAACGGCTCTTTCCGCCGGCCGCACGGCCATGGAAGGAAAACTTTCCGGCAATGTCGTAAAGGAAATCTTCGTACCCGGCCGTATCATTAACTTCGTGGTGAAGTGATTTTTTCATGAATAATGCAGGCGCTGCAAGGCATTTCCTGCCCGGCAGCGCCTGTTTTAAACAGTGGATTCTTCGGAAGATATGGAAAGGAAGCGGACATATGGAAAAGATCGAAATGAAGACCCCCCTTGTCGAGATGGACGGGGACGAAATGACCCGGATCATCTGGAAGATTCTGAAAGACGAACTGATTCTGCCCTATATCGACCTGAAGAGCGACTACTATGATCTGGGGCTTAAGCACAGGGATGAGACGGATGACCAGGTCACGATTGACGCTTCGAATGCGACGAAGAAATACGGAGTAGCCGTCAAGTGCGCCACCATCACTCCGAACGCAGCACGCGTTGAGGAATATAATCTCAAAAAGATGTACAAGTCCCCGAACGGGACCATTCGGGCCATCCTCGACGGAACGGTCTTCCGGGCCCCCATCCTTGTGAAGGGCATCGAGCCCAATGTCCGGACCTGGGAAGCCCCCATTATCGTAGCCCGTCATGCCTACGGAGATGTCTACCGGGATACGGAGATGAAGGTTGAAGGCCCCGGGAAGGCGGAACTCGTCTTTACCCATGCGGACGGCAGAGAAGACCGGGAAACGGTCTTTGAATTTAAAGACGGTGAATCCGGCATCCTGCAGGAGCAGTACAACTTGAAGGAATCCATAGAGTCCTTTGCCCGGTCCTGCTTCACATTTGCCCTCGAGCAGAAAAAGGACCTCTGGTTCTCCACAAAGGATACGATTTCAAAGAAGTATGACCACACGTTCAAGGATATTTTTCAGGAGCTCTACGACACGGAGTACCGGGAGAAGTTCGAGGCGGCGGACATCACATATTTCTATACCTTAATCGACGACGCCGTCGCTAGAGTAATGAAAAGCCACGGGGGCTTCATCTGGGCCCTCAAGAACTACGACGGCGATGTCATGAGCGACATGATATCATCTGCCTTCGGCTCCCTTGCCATGATGACAAGTGTTCTAGTCTCTCCTCACGGTTACTATGAGTATGAGGCGGCTCATGGGACCGTGCAGCGGCATTATTATAAATATTTGAAGGGGGAGGAAACGTCGACGAACTCCGTGGCCACGATCTTTGCCTGGACCGGAGCTCTCCGGAAGCGGGGCGAGCTCGATCACCTGCCCGACCTCATGCACTTCGCCAACTGCCTGGAAAAGGCAACGATCAAGACGATTGAAGACGGGAAGATGACCGGGGACCTGACCCTGATTACGACAAATCCTCATCCGACGAAGCTCAATACGGAGGACTTCATCAAGGCCGTCCGGACGACACTCGATACCCTGCTTTGATGCGCACGGACGCGTTAGGGATTTAGCCGCTTCGCGGCACGCGTCCGGCGCTTTACGGAAACGCCGAAAGTCGTTTCCGATGAGATTATTTTATGCTACTCAGCGTTTCACACATTCACAAAGCCTACGGCGAAACGGTCGTCCTGCCCGACGTTTCCTTTACAATGGAGCGGGGAGACCACTACGCCCTCGTGGGCCGGAACGGGTCCGGTAAGTCCACTCTTTTAAATATTATCGTAGGCGATCTGAGGGCTGACGACGGCGTCGTTTCTCTTGAAAAGGATGCTTCGTTCGGCTACCTGCCCCAGTACCTTGACATGGTGATGGAAGGGTCGCTCTACGACTTCGTTCTCTATGCAAGAGAGGACATTCTCGAAGACGAGAAGAAGCTATCTTCCATGGAGGAGGCCATGAAGACAGCCTCGGGAGATGAACTGAACCGCCTTCTGGAGGAATACCAGTCTTTTTCTCACATTTTTGAAATGAAGGGCGGGACATCTTACAGGAGTCAGGTGGAAGGGGCTCTTTTCGGCCTCGGCTTTTCTAGAGAGGATTTTGACCGCGATACGGATACTCTTTCCGGCGGCCAGAAGACCCGCCTTTCCCTGGCCAGGATTCTCATGGGTTCTCCTGACCTACTCATTCTAGATGAGCCGATCAATCACCTGGATCTGAAAAGCATCGAATGGCTGGAGGGCTTTTTGTCCTCCTACAAAGGAGCGGTTCTCCTCGTCGCCCATGACCGTTATTTCTTAAACAGGGTGACAGACCACATTCTTTCTCTCTATGACGACAGAGCCCGGGTCTACCGGGGCAATTACCAGGCCTTTGCGGACCAGAGGGAGAACGAGCTCATCACGCGTTCACGCGAGGTGGAAAAGCAGCAGAAGGAAATCGAGCACCAGGAAGCCGTCATCAAAAAGCTGCAGCAGTTCAACAGGGAAAAGTCCATTAAGCGGGCCGAGTCCCGGAAGAAGATGCTGGACAAGGTCGAGGTCTTAGAGGACTTTCATGAGGAAGCCATCATGCGGCCGGTCTTCAAGGCCTCCCGCCCCTCCGGCAAGGATGTTCTCACCGTAAACGGTATTTCAAAATCGTTTGATGAGAATCATCTTTTCACGAATGTCTCCTTTGATGTGAAAAAGGGGGAGCGGGTAGCCATCCTCGGGGACAACGGGACCGGCAAGACCACCATGCTCCGGGAAATCCTTTCCTATCCTTTTGACGCCGGCCTCGATTCTCCGGTCCGCTTCGGCATGAATGTGGATACGGGTTACTTTGACCAGGCTCAGAAAAACTTAAATCCGGATAAGTCCGTCATGGACGAAATCCATGACGCTTTCCCCTCCATGACGGATGGAGAAGTCCGGCAGAAACTCGCCGGTTTCCTTTTCACTGGAGACCGCATTTACGACCGCATCGGGATCCTGTCCGGCGGGGAGAAGGCCCGGGTTTCCCTGACGAAGCTCATGCTGGGACATTTCAACTTCCTGATTCTGGACGAGCCCACGAACCATCTGGACATGGAGTCGAAGGAGGCTTTGGAAGGCGCCCTCCGGGATTATGACGGAACCATCCTTTTCGTTTCCCATGACCGTTATTTCGTAAACCGGGTGGCGACCCGGATTCTCGAGCTCTATAACGGCCATCTGATTGAATATCTGGGGAATTATGACTACTATGTGGAAAAGAGGGATGAGTTCCACCGTACCTTTGCTGAAAGCACCTCTGGCAGTCCGCTCCCGGACAAAAATATTAGTCATGAAGAAGTAACGGACGCTTCGGGTGGGAAAGCCGACTGGCAGAAGGCCAAGGAAGAAAAAGCCGCCCGGCAGAAGCTGGAGCGCCAGCAGGCAAAGGTCGAAGAGGATATAGCGGCTGCAGAAGCTCGAATTAAGGCAATTGACGCAGAGTTTTTAAAACCTGAATATCAGACGAATTCGAAAAAGCTACGGGAACTTACCGAGGAACAGGGTGCGCTGAAGGATCGTCTTGAGGACTTGTACAGCCAGTGGGAGGTCCTGTCCGAGCAGCTGTGATATGGGCTTCCATTCTCTTTGTTAAGAATTTGACAAATGCAGAGATTTCTTTATACTTTTATGCAGAAGTGTGACTCGGTGTTTCAAGGCGTCGGATCTTTCTTCCGTTGAAGCGCTGAGTCTTGAATTTCAATCATTTTCCGCTAAAAGTCATGGAAACGGGGAGAGAACGGTTCTCATGGAAAAAGATATTTCATCTGCAGTGATTCGGAGAATGCCCAGGTATTACCGCTATCTGGAGGAGCTCCGGGCTGAAGGCGTCGACCGGATTTCATCCGGCGACCTGTCCCGGCTCATGAACGTGACGGCCTCTCAGATCCGGCAGGACCTGAACAATTTCGGGGGCTTCGGCCAGCAGGGCTACGGCTACAACGTGGACTACCTGCATGACGAGATAGCGAAGATTCTCGGCCTTACCCGGGTGCACCCTGTCATCCTGATCGGGGTCGGAAATCTGGGCCAGGCCATTTCAAACTATGTCCATTTCTCCCGTCTTTCCTTTGAGATTGCCGGTCTTTTCGATATCAATGAAAAGCTGAAAGGACGGGAAGTGGCCGGCACGAGGATCCGGACCTATGACGAATTGCCGGAATTTTTAAAGTCTCATGACGTGGATATTGCCGCCCTGACTATACCCAAACAGCATGCGCAGGATGTGGCGGATGACGTCATCAAAAACGGGGTTCATGCCATCTGGAACTTCACCCATGTGGACCTCATAGTACCGGACGACGTCGTTGTGGAAAATGTACACCTTTCGGACAGCCTCATGCAGCTTTCCTACAATCTGACGGAGAGGGAAGCGGAGACTTCGAGTGATGAGGAGTGATGTACCGTGGACGAAGAGAGTTTTAAGGAAGCGGTTCGGCATGCAAAAATTCCCGTTCTGGTTCTCGACCAGAAGTGGCACCGGCTTTTTGCCCTTTCAGGGAAACCCGATGATGTGAAGGCCATAGAAAAGGAATTGAACGAGCTCCTGGCTGAGCAGGGCCGGTTAAACAATGAACAGAAGGAATTAAAGAAACTCAAGAACCGCCTCATGAACAATATTGTTCAGAACATCGACCATGCCGGCGATGACGCCATGGCTCAGGACAAGCGCCTTATTGATGAGACGAACGCGAAGATTGAGGCAAATGAAGACGAGCTTCTTGATATTCCGAACAGGGTCAAGGAGACTGATGCGGCCCTGATGCTTGCCACCATGCGCTTTTGCTATACGAAGCTGAGGACGAACGCTTCCGAGGCCAAAGAGATTTCCGAATGGATCAAAAACGTCCGCATCGAGCTCAAGAAGAATATTATCAAAAAGCAGAACCGGGAAATCAACAACAAAGAAATTTACTCCTATATGCACGATATCTTCGGCAAGGATGTCATGAATCTCTTCGATGTTGCGGATGAGAACAACCTTGTGACCAATATAAAGCCCGCGGAAGAAAAGCCGGAAGGGGTTCAGGTCAATGCCAGGGAAGCTGCAGCCCAGCGGCCGGCCGAAGATTTCAAGGCCGACACGAAAAAAGGAGAGTGACTTTCTGTTCTATACCCGGACAGAAGGTCTTTAAGGGAAAAGATACGCGTGAAATATATATTAAGCGCTAAAGAGGCTTCCGAGGCCGACAAATATACAAGTGAAACCTTTCATGTCAGCCCCTCCGTTCTCATGGAGCGGGCGGCTTTGTTTACGGCAGAGACCATTATGGAGCGTTTTCCGGACAGGGAAGCGAAAATAGTCTCCTGCTGCGGCAAGGGCAATAACGGCGGGGACGGCATAGCTGCTGCCAGGATTCTGTTCGAGAACGACTACCGGCAGATAAAACTCTTCATGCCTCTGGGGGCGGAGGGCCTTTCCGGCAGCGAAAAAGAAGAGCTATCCATTGCCAAGGCTTATGGCATTGACATATCAGCCAATATCGACTGCCTGGCGCAGGCGGATATTATCATCGATGCCCTGTTTGGAACCGGGCTTTCCCGGGCCCCGGAGGGGGCGGCAGCGGACGCCGTTTCCGCCATCAATGCTTCGAAGGCATTCACGGTTTCCATTGATATTCCGAGCGGAGTCGATGCAACCAGCGGGGAAATTCCGGGGAAGGCAGTACGGGCCGACCTTACCACGACCTACTCCTTTCTGAAACGGGGCCATGTTCTCTATCCCGGACGGGAATATGCAGGGGAGGTTCTCTGCAAAAATATCGGTATTACAGAAAACTCATTCACCGGGCATATGCCGGAATGCTTCTGCCTGGAAGACAGAGATATCCGTCGCCTGCTGCCGGTCCGGAAGAAAGACTCCCACAAGGGAACTTACGGACGTGTTCTTGTGGCAGCCGGTTCTCCGGGAATGGCCGGTGCCTGTATTTTTGCAGCGAAAGCTGCCTTTCTTTCCGGTGCCGGGCTCGTTGATATATTGACAGCGGAAGAGAACCGTGTCATAGTTCAGGAATCACTGCCGGAGGCCATTCTTCATACCTATTCGGGAAGATGTTCGGACAGCCTGATTAAGGACTGCTGTGATAAAGCGGACTGCATTGTCATCGGACCGGGGCTTTCGACTGAGAAAAATGCCGTGAGCCTCTTCCAGAGCGTCTTTGAAACGGCTTCCGTTCCAATGGTCATTGATGCGGACGGGCTGAATATACTTTCCGGGAATATAAGTCTCCTGCAGAGACCTCATACATCCCTGGTGCTTACGCCCCATCCGGGGGAACTTTCCCGCCTTCTGTCCGAGCCTTATGAATTAATCCGCCCCCGGATTTTTTCCGCCTGCGGGGATTTCTCCCGGGCCAACCAGGTGACCCTGGTGGCAAAAGGGGCTTCTACACTCATTTTCGAGCCCTTCCGGGAGACCTGCATCAATACGACCGGAGATGACAGTCTTTCCACAGCCGGTTCGGGAGATATCCTGGCCGGACTCACGGGCGGTCTCATCGCCACGGGCATGAAAGCACCGGATGCGGCCCGGACAGCTGTTTATCTGCATGGGAAGTCCGGAGAGAGGGCCGGGCAGAAGACAGGATCAAGGTCCTGCATGGCGGGCGATATACTATCCGCTCTGCCGGAAACCCTGTAGCAGTATAAATAAGCAAAAAACGCATTTCGCCGGTGCAGGCCTGCTTTTGAATGAATATTTTTCGGAGGTGTTTACACTATGGACCACAACAGGGTTCATGCTGAAATCAATCTCGATGCAATTATTAATAATATGGAGCGGATGAAGGAAAACCTTCCCGGAAATGTGCGCATGGCTGCCGTTTTAAAAACGGATGCCTACGGGCATGGGGTCGTTCCTATTGCAAAGACGGTCTGCTCCCTCTCCTATGTCTGGGGCTGTTGTGTAGCGACAGTTGATGAAGCTGTCGACCTCAGAAAGGCCGGAATTGAAAAACCGATCCTGGTTCTCGGATATACCTTTTCAGCTTCCTACCCTGATATGGTGAAATACGATATCCGCCCGGCCGTTCTTTCAAAGGACATGGCAGAAGCCTTTTCCAAAGAAGCTGTTTCCCAGGGAAAGCAGGCATACTGCCATATTGCGATTGATACAGGCATGGGACGTATCGGTTTTCCTGTGACGGACGAAGCCGCAGACGAAATTGCTTCCTACTTCGACTTGCCCGGCCTGGTACCGGAGGGCATCTTTACCCACTTTGCCAAAGCCGATGAAAAGGACCGAAAGGAGACAGACGAGCAGTACAAGCATTTCACGGATATGATTGAGAAGCTTGAAAAGCGCAATATCCGTTTTCCTGTCCGCCACTGTGACAATTCGGCCGGCATCATCCGGTTCCCTGACAAAGGACTGGATATGGTCCGGGCAGGAATCACCCTCTATGGACTCTGGCCCTCGGACGATGTGGACCACAGTTTTCCCCTGCAGCCGGTCCTTGCCCTTTACAGCAGAGTGGCCTTTGTGAAGAGAGTGCCTGCCGGGACGCCTATCAGCTACGGCGGAACATTTGTCACATCCCGCCCTTCCGTTATTGCAACGGTTCCGGTCGGCTATGGAGACGGCTATGCGAGAAGCCTTTCGAATAAGGGGGAGGTCCTCCTTCACGGAAAGCGGGTCCCTATTGTGGGCCGGGTCTGCATGGATCAGATTATGGTCGATGTGACGGAACTTGATGAAGTCTCTGTCGGAGACAAGGTGACCCTTGTAGGTACAGACGGGGATGAGCATATCTCCCTGGAGGAACTTGGAGATAAGTCAGGCCGTTTTAACTACGAGTTCGCCTGCTGTCTGGGGAACCGGATTCCCCGGCTCTACTACAGGAACGGTAAGCTTGTGGATACGGTGGAATACCTGTAGCTTCGAGACACAGCCTGCCTTCCTTTTTTTAGGTGAAGTAGTAAATAATTCCAAAATAGAATTTTTATATTATTCATAAGGAGTGTGACCAAACGGTATGGACGACCCAAGTCGATTGTGGATTTTCCTGTATCTGATTTCATTAATTGCCGAGCTTATCACGTCGGCCTTTGTGTTTGCCCAGAGAGAGCAGACCCAGAGCGACTTTGAGGACTTTGAAAAGACAAGGCCCCACTACTACAAGGCAGCGGTAAACTATCTGAACCATCCCGGACGTCTGATCAAGGTCTACGCGGGCGTCTCCACCGGCCTTTTTCCTTTGGCCGGTCTTTCTCTATATTTCATCGGACGCAGTACCTTCGCCGGAAACCGATTTGAAATTCTTTTCACGGTGCTTCTGATGGCTGGTCTTCTGATGCTTTATGCGGCTGTTGCTGTGATTACCCCCTATTATGTGGGCGGGAAAAAGCATGAAAAGACGGCGCCCGGCCTCTTTGTCGCCTTCCGGATTATTGAGGCACTTTTCATTATTCTCATAGAGGTCATCAACCTCCTGGCCTTCGTCTTTTCTTCCCTCTTTGGGGTCAATATCCGGGAAGATTCCGAGGACGTGACGGAGGAGGATGTCCTTTCCATGGTCCAGGTCGGCCACGAGAAGGGCGTCTTTCTTGGCTCTGAGGCCGAGATGATCCAGAACATCTTTGAGTTTGACGACAAGGATGCCAAGGACATCATGGTCCACCGGAACGACATCGATGCCCTTGACGGGGAGACGAGCCTTCGGGATGCTATCAAGTTCATGGTGGACACCCGCTATTCCCGTATTCCCGTCTATATCGGGGACCTGGACAATATCATCGGCATTCTCCATATCAAGGATGTACTGGCCTTTTCTTTGGATGCAGATAATCTGCCGAAGAAAATCAGGGACATTGACAGCCTCCTGCAGAAGGCGGAGTCTGTGCCGGAGACCCACGGTATCAACACTCTGTTTACCCAGATGCAATTTGATAAGAGCCACATGGTCATTGTAACGGACGAGTACGGGCAGACATCCGGTCTCATTTCTATGGAGGACATACTCGAGGAAATCGTCGGCAACATCCAGGATGAGCATGACGATGATGAAGAACAGTTGGTGCGCCTGAATGAAAAGGTCTTTGCAATGGAGGGCATGACTCCCCTTGAAGAAGTAGGAGAGACACTTGACCTGGACTTTTCGGAATGTGACTTTGAGACTCTGAACGGTTTTCTCATCAATGAAATCGACCGTATTCCTGAAGACCATGAAACATTTGACGTCAAGGCCCGGGGGTATATCTTCCATGTCTGCGGGGTAAAGGACGGGGTCATCGGGAAGGTGAAAGTCCGCAGGGAGGACGGAGGCGCCATCGGAATCGGTACAGGGGAAGAATAAGTCTTTCCATTTCAGGTCGATCCTCAGCATGTTTCACGCCTTGAATTCATACAGGTGAAATGCTAAAATTTTACAGGAATATTTTTTAGAAAGAGAGTTTTTCAGAACAATGTCAGGACATTCGAAATTCGCAAACATCAAGCACAAGAAGGAAAAGAACGACGCTGCCAAGGGCAAGGTCTTTACAATGATGGGACGACTCATCGCTGTAGCCGTTAAGGAAGGCGGACCCGATCCGGACAACAATTCCAAACTTCGTGAGGTAATACTCAAGGCCAAGGCAGCCAATATGCCGAATGATACTATCGAGCGCGGCATCAAGAAGGCGGCCGGCGACCTCGGAAGTGTCAATTATGAAACCGTCACTTATGAAGGCTATGGTCCTTCAGGAACCGCCATCATTGTAAAAGCTCTGACAGACAACAAGAATCGTACCGCTGCAAATGTGAGAAACGCTTTCTCCAAGGGACACGGGAATATCGGAACCCAGGGCTGCGTTTCCTACATGTTTGATGAGAAGGGACAGATCATCGTAGCGAAGGAAGACTATGAGACCGACCCGGATGAATTTATGATGACTGCCATTGACTGCGGGGCTGAGGACTTCTCCGAGGAAGAGGACTCCTATGTCATCACTACTGACCCTGCCGATTTTGAAACAGTCCGCTCGGCTCTTGAAGAGAAGGGCATTCCCATGGCGGAAGCGGAAGTTACAATGATTCCCCAGAACTATGTGACACTTGAAAGCCCTGAGGACATTGCCAATATCCGCCGGATCCTTGACTTCCTCGATGAGGATGACGACGTTCAGGACGTTTACAACAATTGGGACGAGCCTGACGACGAAGAGTGAGTTTTGTCAGACAGATTCATTGATTTTTGATTTGTAGCAGTAGAAGAGATAGGGATAATTTTCGCGGTAGGCCGTTTTTTTGAACCTTTCAGAAAGGACAAAGGGGTCATGAAGAAGATTCTGTTTGCTGCCAGTGAGTGCGTTCCATTCGTGAAGACCGGGGGCCTGGCCGATGTGGTCGGAGCTCTGCCCAAGGAATTTGACAAGAGCGAGTGGGATATCCGGGTCGTGGTTCCGAACTATACCTGCATTCCTCCCTATTTTCGGGACAATTTTCGTGACGTCTGCCACTTCAATATGGCCTGCGGCCCTTATATCGGGGAGAAGTACGTCGGGGTCAAAGAATATGAGTGGGAGGGCATTACCTACTACTTCATTGACAATCTTGAGTATTTCGAGTGTTTCTATCCCTACTCCGATACCCGCTACGACATGGAGAAGTTCACCTTCTTCGACAAGGCTGTGCTTTCCATGCTGCCGGTCATTGACTTCAAGCCGGATCTGATTCACTGCCATGACTGGCAGACAGGCCTGATTCCCGTCTACCTGAAGAATGAATTCCAGGGGAATCCCTTCTTCTGGGGCATGAAGTCCATGATGACGATTCACAATCTGAAGTTCCAGGGAATCTGGGATATCAAGACCCTGCAGGGACTTTCCGGCCTGTCTCCCGACCTCTTCACCCCGGATAAGCTGGAGTTCAACAAGGCCGGCAATATGCTGAAGGGCGGTCTCGTCTACGCGGACTATATCACGACCGTATCCGAATCCTATGCCGATGAAATTCAGACCCCATACTATGGGGAAGGTCTCGACGGACTCTTAGGTTCCCGCCACTTCGACATGAAGGGTATCGTAAACGGCATCGATTATGTTTCGTATAATCCTGCCACGGACGAGAAACTTTATAAGAACTACGACGTTTCAAACTTCCGCAAGTATAAGAAGGTCAACAAGGAACGTCTGCAGGAGGACATGGACCTGACTGTCGATACAGGAAAGTACATGATTGGTCTTGTATCCCGTCTCACTGATCAGAAGGGCCTGGATCTCATCAATTACTGCATGGAGGGCATTGTCGACGAGAATACCCAGCTTGTCGTCATCGGAACCGGTGAAAGCCGCTACGAAAACATGTTCCGCCATTATGCCTGGAAGTATCCGGACAGAGTTTCCGCCAATATCTGCTATTCTGACGACCTTGCAAGAAAGCTTTACGGGGCGGCCGATGCCTTTCTCATGCCCAGCCGTTTCGAGCCCTGCGGCCTGACCCAGCTTATTTCCTTCCGCTACGGTACGGTACCCATTGTCCGGGAGACCGGCGGTCTCAAGGATACCGTAGAGGCCTTCAACGAATACGAGCATACCGGAGACGGCTTCTCCTTCCGAAATTACAACGGGGATGAGCTTCTGAACACAGTGAACTACTCCAAGTACATATATTTCACGAAGAAAGTCCAGTGGAACAAGATGGTGGAGCGGGGCATGAAGAAGGATTATTCCTGGGCCAACTCCAAGGGAAGCTACGAAGAACTCTATAACTACCTGATCGGGGCCTGAAGATGAAGTTCCCGATTGGAACAGAATAATGAATTTTTTGGGGGAGCCGTGGACCGGTTTTTGGTTCACGGCGCCTGTTGCTGTATATAGATGCCGAAACAAAGCGAAGAAAAAAAGAAAAAAAGTTCCAGAAAATCCGGTGCAAACAAGGGGAGCAGTGCGTCTTCACGAAAGAAGGCCGGTACTTCAACGAGAAAGAAATCTTCATCCTCAAAGACGAAAACTGCTGCAAAGGAAAGAACTGTTGACGAAAGCCGTGAATCTCTGAGCCTCGACCTCATTGTCCTTGTTTCCCTGACCCTGTCTGTCCTCCTTTTCATTGGAGAAGTGGGCGGGGGAGGTGTAGTCCTCGATACCGTCAGCCGCTTTACCTTCGGCCTTTTCGGGCTTACAGCTTACCTGCTGCCCTTCATACTTTTTCTGGGGACCCTGCTCACGCTTGCCAACCGGGAAAGCCCTTCCTTCAGGGTCCGGGTGATTTCACTCGGAGTTTTCTTCATTTTTCTGATGGCTCTGCTGGAACTCCTGAAGACGGATGGGTTGGACAGCGGCCTTGCATCCTACTTTTCCTCCTATCAGGAAAAGAACGGAGGCGGCCTTCTTGGCGGCCTGATTGCGGGTGCCCTCTATAAAGGCTTAGGGACTATTGCAGCCTATTTCATCGTCTTCATCGGTCTGATTGTCAGTATCCTTTTCTTTTTCGGTAAATCCATGATCCGGCGGGCCGAGCACAAAGGCCGGAACCTTAAGAAACGAAGAGAGCTTTCTACTGCCGAACGGGAGAAACGGCGTGAACTCAATGCTGAACGGGCAGAGCGCATGCAGCGGGCTGAATCTGACAGAAGAGCAGAAAGGGTCGGCCGGGGAGTTTCTCTGGACACAGCTCTGGTGCCCGAGGACAGTAAAGCTTCTTCCGATGAGATGAGCGAGCTTACGTCAGAGACTCTCGGAAATTCTTCAGAGGCTGATACATCGTATAGGGATGCAGAATCAGTTCAACTATCCGGAACTACTGTGAAAGAATCAGTTCCCATGTCTGCCTCAGAAATGGCTTCCGGGCAGATTGCCATAGAGCAGGCGGAAAAGGAACCCTTATCATCCGAGGAAAAATCCTATATTTTCGGAGCCGGGAATGGGAATGCGGCCGCGGGAGACATGACGGATACGGACAATCCTGCTGAAAGTCTTTTCTTTCCTCCCGAAGAGATGCCGGTCATTGAAAATGATGATGCTGCCTCTATACCGGCCGAATCAGATGAAAACGCAGATATTTCTGAAATGACTTTTGAAGAGCAGGATATACAGTCTGCTGTTGAAGAGAAAGCGGTACCCGAAAGTCTGAGCGCATCTTCGCCTGCACATACTGAGATTCCGGCTGTTGAATCAGATCTCCCTGCACCGGAAGAAAACGCAAAGAGCCCGGAAGCTGTACTGAAAAAGGCCTATGTTTTGCCGGATGTAAACCTTCTGGATATATCCAAGAACAAGAACGGAAAGGATTCTGCAGCCGCTATCAACAAGATGGCAGAAAAACTGCAGACGACCCTCTCGAATTTCGGGGTCAACGCCAAGGTTACGAACTACATGCAGGGGCCGGCGGTCACCCGCTTTGAAATCGAACCGGAGACGGGTGTCAAGGTTTCCAAGATTCTGAACCTGTCGGACGACATCAAACTGAATCTGGCTGTGCCGGATATCCGCATGGAGGCCCCGATCCCGGGGAAAGCCGCCATTGGTATTGAGGTTCCCAATAAGCAGGCTCAGACCGTGACTTTCCGGGAACTTATGGAGTCGAAAGAGTTTCAGTCCAATAAGTCAAAGATTGCTTTTGCTGCCGGCCGGGATATTGCAGGAAATATTGTGATTTCCGACATTTCGAAGATGCCCCACCTTCTGATTGCCGGCGCGACAGGTTCCGGAAAATCCGTCTGCATCAATACCATCATCATGTCCATTCTCTACAAGGCCACGCCTGATGAGGTCCGCTTCATCATGATCGACCCGAAAATTGTGGAGCTTTCCGTGTATAACGGCATTCCTCACCTGCTTGTGCCTGTCGTTACAGACCCCAAGAAGGCAGCCGGTGCCCTGCAGTGGGCGGTCACAGAGATGACGACCCGCTATAAGCGCTTTGCCGATGCGGCGGTCAGGGACATGAAGGCCTATAATGCCAAGGTGAAAACAGGAGAGATTGTCGAAGACGGAAAACCTGTGACCGAGCCCATGCCTCAGATTGTGGTCATCGTTGACGAGCTGGCAGACCTCATGATGGTGGCCGGGAAAGAAGTTGAAGCCTCTATCTGCCGCCTGGCCCAGTTGGCCCGGGCAGCCGGAATACATCTCATTATAGCCACTCAGAGGCCTTCGGCGGATGTCATTACCGGCCTGATAAAAGCCAATATGCCTTCAAGAATTGCCTTTGCCGTGACCAGCGGCATTGACTCCCGGGTCGTCCTTGATATGAGCGGGGCAGAGAAACTATTGGGAAAGGGCGACATGCTTTACTTCCCCCAGGGAATGTCAAAGCCCTTGAGAGTCCAGGGGGCTTTTGTCTCCGATGATGAAGTGGGCCGGGTCTGTGATTTCATCCGTACGGAAAATGCAGCTGCAGTTGAGACTGCCTTGTCCCGGCAGGAAGAAACCCAGAGCGCCATCGAAAGCCACGAGGAAACCCTTTCCGCGGATACGACAGCAATAGACGGCAACGGCCGCGGAGTTATCGACGACGGAAGGGATGAATTTTTCCCGGATGCGGGGAAACTGGCCTGCGAGAAGGGAAAAATTTCCATCGGCATGATGCAGCGGGCCTTTCG
Source organism: Lachnospiraceae bacterium (assembly GCA_036343235.1). Taxonomy (GTDB): domain Bacteria; phylum Bacillota; class Clostridia; order Lachnospirales; family Lachnospiraceae; genus RUG306. The sequence continues at coordinate 25,645 of JAZASQ010000005.1, read as the reverse complement.
AATCGGTTTCAACAGGGCAGCCCGGATTATGGACCAGCTGGACGAAGCCGGAGTTGTAGGACCGGACTTAGGGACCAAACCCCGCACCGTTCTCATGAAGCCTGAGGAATTTCAAGCCTATCTCGACAGCGAGGGTGGAGATTCCTGAGTTTTAACTCATTGCAGCAATTTTTCTTTTTCATCATCTTTTTCATACGGACCTGATTTTCTGGAGAGCCTATGAAGTGTAAGTACTGTGGAAACGAAATGCCGGAAGGGGCTATATACTGCGAGCACTGCGGAAAACCCGTACAGATGGTGCCTGACTATAATGCCTTTGACGATGAAGTCCTGCCGTCCCTTGTTTCTGACGAGGCAGCAAACAGGAAAAATAATGTAAACAGCCTGGTTTCTTCTGCAGGAACAAGTGAAGGCGATACATCCGCAGCGAATAAGGCTTCTGCCCCTGCAAAGCCCGCGAAAAAACGGACTATGGTGCTTTCCTGCATCGCCATAGCTGTGCTCGCAGTAATTCTATTTGCTTCATACTATGTAAATACACCGGGTTATCAGAAAGGAGCCGGGGACAAGGCCTATGCGGCAGCCGACTATTCTGCGGCAGCATCACATTATCTCAATGCCCTTTCTTCCCACGATACGGACGCAGCCCTTTTAGCAGCTCTCGGAGACTGCTATGTAGAGCTTGGAAACACGGAGGAGGCTGAAAAATATTATCAGCAGGCTCTGACTAACGACAAACAGAATGAAAGGGCTTTTGCCGGCCTCTGCAGCCTCTATGCGGCAGCGGAAAATTATGATGGGCTTTCTTCACTCAAAGCGTCGGCTGTTACAAATGCCCAGCAGAAGGCCATTGACAGCGCCTATATTTCCGAAATCACCTTCTCAGAAGATGAGGGGGAGTATGACGACGACCAGGAGATCAGTCTTTCTTCTCCCGAGGGGTATCCTATTTACTATACAATCGACGGAACGGACCCCCTTCCGGAAACGGCCACACTTTATGACGGGCAGCCTATTGCCATCGGGGAAGGTGAGACAGTCATCTCGGCTAGAGCCATAACAGAGGCCGGCAGCAAGGGCCCTGTAACTCAAAAGAAGTATACTGTCAATTATGCCGCTCCGGATTATGTCACTGTGACCCCGGACGGAGGGACTTTCTATGCCCCGACTCAGGTCATGATCTGCTATCCGGAGGATGCAAAGGCAGCCATATACTATACCTGGGACGGCAGCAACCCGACAGCGGCTTCAAGCCGCTATTCCGGCCCCATGGAAATTCCGGAAGGAAACAATATTCTTTCTGTAATCGTCATTGACCGGCATGGCCTGTCAAGTCCGGTATACCGGGGAAATTTTGTCTTCCTTCCGGACGGAATCGCCAGCGGGGAAGGGGAGTGAAGCATGGATGTCATCGGGCTCATAAACAAAAAAAGAAAGAAAGGGGAACTCTCCAGGGATGAAATCTCCTTCCTTGTGGACGGTTATACTGAGGGGCGGATTCCGGACTATCAGATGGCAGCATTCCTCATGGCAGTCTGTCTAAACGGGATGACGGATGCGGAGACTGTGGCACTGACCTTTACCATGCGGGATTCCGGAAAAATCATGGATCTCTCGGGAATTCCGGGGCTCAAGGTGGACAAGCATTCGACCGGGGGCGTCGGAGACAAGACCACGATCTCACTGATTCCTATTGTCTCTGCGGCAGGCGTTCCCTGCGCCAAGCTTTCCGGCCGGGGGCTTGGCTTTACCGGAGGGACCATTGATAAACTGGAATGCTTTCCGGGCTTCCGGACAGATCTTTCAGATGATGAATTCATCGGGGAAGTGAAGGAGATTGGAGCGGCCATTTCCGGCCAGACCGGGGATCTGACTCCGGCGGACCAGAAAATCTATGCCCTCCGGGATACAACAGGGACAGTGGAATCAATCCCACTGATTGCCTCTTCCATCATGTCGAAGAAGCTTGCCAGCGGGGCGGACCGAATCGTGCTTGATGTAAAAACCGGAGCCGGTGCCTTCATGAAAACGAAGGAGGATGCTGAGAGATTGGCCAGAACCATGACATCTCTCGGAAAGCTGGCCGGTCGGCAGGTATCCTGTTTCATTACCGATATGAATGAACCTTTAGGGAATGCGGTCGGCAATGTCTATGAAGTGATTGAGGCAGTGAAAATGCTGTCAGGAGAGGGGCCGGAGGATTACAGGGAACTGGTTCTGTCCCTGGCTTCAGAAATGATTTTTCTTGGAGGAAAGGCAAAGGACACTGAAGAGGGGCGAAAGATTGCCGAAAAAACCATTGCAGACGGTTCAGCCCTGAAGCAGCTCTGCCGGATAGTCAGGGGGCAGGGATCCGATGAGAAATTTGTCCTGAATCCCGGGCTTTTAAAGACCGCCGAAAAGAAAGCTGTTTTCACGGCACCCTTGTCCGGCTACATCGAAGAAATTCAGGCTGAGCTCATCGGCCGGGCCGAAGCAGCTCTAGGCGGCGGGCGGGAGACGAAAGAGGATGTGATCGACCTCTCTGTCGGCATGGTCCTTCTGAAAAAGACCGGAGAGCCTGTCCAAAAAGGGGAGCCGCTAATGGAAATCCATTATAATATTGAAAGCAAAAAAGAGGCAGCCCTTTCGCTTATTCGGCAGGCCTACACCATCGGTTCGGAAAATCCCGGAAGAAAACAGGTGATTCTCATGAGGCCGGAGGATTTTACATAATTTTCAACCTCTTTAAAGCTATCTCGCTTTTTTATCTTTTCAGGTTAATGAGCAAGCACTATTATTTGTAGAGGAAAAGTGTTAATATACAACAGATTGTGGTTTGCAAAAGAGTGAAATCGTTTCCGATAGTTAGGAGTGAAGTCTTTAAACTTGGATACCATACAGACCATTGATATCCCCGCGGAGCATATGAAGAATATCTTCGGGGAACTCGACTCGAATCTGTCTATTATCGAAAAGGCCCTGTCCGTAAACGTCACAGCCCGGGACGGGGTGGTCCGAATCAACGGTGAAGATGATTCCGCCAGGAAAGCAGTCAGGATTTTCAACGAACTTCTATCCCTGTCCGAAAACGGCACGGTTCTCACGGAACAAAATGTTTCTTACGCCCTGGACATGGCGGATTCTGCCCATGAAGAGCATGCGCTGCAGAAGATGGATTCTGACATCATCTGTCATACGGTGAGTGGAAAGCCTATCAAGCCCAAGACTCTGGGGCAGAAGGAATATGTCGACGCCATAAGGAACAATATGATTGTCTTCAGTACCGGACCTGCCGGTACCGGAAAGACCTATCTTGCCATGGCTCTTGCCTGCTATTATTTCGGCCGGGATGATATGGAGCGGATTATTCTGACCCGGCCGGCCATTGAAGCAGGAGAGAAGCTGGGCTTTCTTCCCGGAGATCTGCAGTCCAAGGTAGACCCGTATCTTCGGCCCCTCTACGATGCCCTGTATCAGATTATGGGGCAGGAAGCCTTTCAGAAGAATATGGAAAAGGGCTCCATTGAAGTGGCACCTCTGGCTTACATGCGGGGGCGTACACTCGATAATTCCTTTATTATTCTCGATGAGGCCCAGAATACGACACCTGCCCAGATGAAGATGTTCCTTACCCGGATAGGCTTCGGCTCCAAGGTCGTAATCACAGGAGATCTGACCCAGAAGGACCTGCCCACCGGAACCGTATCCGGACTGGATGTGGCCGAACGGGTTCTCGCGAAGGTAGATGAAATCAAATTCTGTCATCTGACCGGTAAAGATGTCGTCCGGCATCCTTTGGTTCAGAAGATTGTCAATGCTTATGAAGAATATGAAAACAAACAGGCAGCCCGCCTCAAGCGGGAAAGCGCCGGAAAAAGCCGGAGAAAATAAGATTTCCGTCCGCCGGCTGTCTTCGATTTTCTTCTGCATTGTCATATTTGCCGCCGGACTTTTTCTCCTTTCATACAGGGAGAGTCTGCTCCTGGATGAAGAAATCTGTCTTGCTGCCCTGACGGTGATTTTTCTGTCCGTTTTTTTCCTGACCCTGAGACACGAACGCCTTTCTGACCGTCTCTCTTTCAACGGAACCAGCTACCGCAAGTTTATTGTGGTTTTTGCGGTCTGCTTCGGCCTGCTGATGGCCGGCACCTACATGAAGGACTTTTTCTTCCCGATTTTGATTGTCAGTTTTCTGCTGACTTCCGTCATGGACGGGAAGCTGTCCATAGCCATGAGTGTCTATTTTGCCTGCGTCTTTTCCATTGCGGAAGGGGCCGGCATCTATATGCTTCTGTGCTATGTGGTGCTGGGCTGTCTCGGTGCTCTGATTTCCGACTATTTCAAGGACGAACGTCTGTCGGTCTTTACCGGGCTCATCGTGTTCTGTATCGCTATGTTTGTGCCTGCGGTCTTTCAGTACCTTTCCTATAATTCCCTGTCCGCAGCCTTCTTAAAGGATGCCTTTGCCTCGGGTCTGGTCTCTGCTCTTACGGCCTGGATTCTCTTCCCGATTCTCGTGAAGTTCGACCGAAGAGAGCCTTCTTCTGTCTATGAGACCCTGCTGGACCCGGACTATTCTCTGGCTCAGGATATAAGGCGCTATTCTCTGGCTGAGTATGAGCACGCCAAGCGGGTTTCTCTGGCTTCGGGTGCCTGTGCCCGTCTCGTGGGAGCAAAAGTCCTGACCGCTTCCTGCGGCGGTATGTATTACCGTCTTGGTGTTATGGCGGGGGAACCGGTCGTTAAAAACGGGGTCCGACAGGCTGTAGACAATTGTTTCCCGACGGATGTCATCCGCATCCTGTCCGAATATCAGGGACTGGAGCAGAAGCCGTCGACTGTGGAATCAGCCATCGTCCATATGACGGACGCCATCGTCACAAAGCTGGAGATTCTTGATTCGGATACCTTTACGACGGACTGGAACCAGTCCATGGTCATTTATCAGACCCTGAATGAGCTTTCTTCCAAGGGAGTCTATGACGAATCCGGTATGGCCATCAACCAGTTCCTCCGCATCCGGGATTTTCTGGCGGAGAAGGATTTGCTGGCCAGTACGTCTCTGAACTAAAGGAGAGTTATGAGCGTTCTTTTTACCGATGAATGTGAAGAAAATCTGGGTTTCCCCCTGGAAAAGACCGCTGAAGAGACCGTGAATGCCGCTCTGTCAGTTGAAGGTTTTACTGTTCCGGCTGAGGTCTCCGTCACCCTGACTACAGCGGAAGAAGTGCATGAACTGAACCGGCAGTACCGGGATGTGGATGCCACGACAGATGTGCTTTCCTTTCCCCTCCTGGAACTTGAAGCAGGAGAGAACTATGAAAGCCATGATTTTTCAGAGGATATTGACCCGGATACGGGTAAGGTTCCCCTGGGAGACATCGTACTCAACATCTCCCGGGTGAAATCCCAGGCAAAGGAGTACGGACATTCCGTAAAAAGGGAGTATTCCTTCCTCATCTGCCACTCCATGCTCCATCTTCTGGGGTATGACCATATGGAAGCCGGGGAGAGGGAAATTATGGAAGAGGAACAGAGGAAAATAATGAATACCCTGGGGATTAGCAGAGAAAACTGAGGGGGAGAAGGCACTTTGTCGAAGAAGCAGAAAATTTTAATCGGTGTCCTGGTCGGCATTCTGGCTGTACTGGTTCTGATATATGTTCTATACAGCAGCTATGCAAAGAAAAAGCTGGCGGAAGAGGAGACGGCTGCAGAGGAAGAACCTACAGTAGCTGAAATCGTAGAGGAAGAGCAGGAGGAAGAGGCGGCCCAGCCCGAAGAGATTACTGTACCCACCGGTCCGGCATCTGTCCTGACGGGACTTCCCCTGGAGCATACAGACGCAGAGGGAAGGCGCCTGATAGCTGTCATGTTTGAAAACACGAAGGCGGCCCTGCCCCATGCCGGCATCAACCGGGCGGGCATTATCTATGAGTGTCCCATGGAAGGCGGAATTTCCCGCTTTATGGCAGTGTATGATGACTACGACGGTCTGGACATCATCGGAAATATCCGTTCCTGCCGGCCGTATTTTGCCTATCTGGCGGCGGAGTACGATGCGGTCTACGTTCATTTCGGTCAGTCCGTACAAGGCCGGGCTGTGCTGGATAGCGGCATTGTCGATGAATTAAACGGCCTGGACGGCTCTATTGAAAAGCAGGTCTTTTTCCGGACTTCAGATCGGAAGGCGCCCCACAATTCCTTTGCTTCGGCAGCGGGAGTGGATGCCGGAATCGCAAAAAAAGGGTTTGATACGAAAAATACAGCGGCCAATCATTTCACATTTTCCGATTTCGGCAATTCCCTGCCGGGAGGAACTGACTGCAAAGCCCTGACAGTCTATTACCCGAACGGGATGCCCTACTTCATTTACGACGATGATACGAAGACTTATAAGCGATACGAGTTTTCCGCGCCGGAGACGGATTCCGTGGATGGGGCTCAGCTCTCCGTCACAAATATTATTATTGAACAGGTGCCTGTCTCGAACTATGAGGGATATGAGTACCTGAACATCCCGATTACCGGGACCGGAACCGGAAAGTTCATCACGAACGGCCGGATGATAGATATCACCTGGTCCAAGGCCGGAAATTCCGAAATCACCCACTACTATATGCCGGACGGCAGTGAAATAGTCCTGAACCCCGGCAAGACCTGGATTTGTCTCGAGAGTTCGAGCGCCTGCGGAAAGAATACATATTTCGCGACCCAGGCAGAGCTTCAGAAGTAGGATCTTTGTTTAACACATGGCAAGTACGAAAAAAAGCGATTCAGCCTTCCTGGTCCAGGGCTCGATTCTGGCTGTAGCCTCCATTATCAGCCGGATCATAGGCCTTGTCTACCGGATTCCCCTGACGGCCATCATCGGAAAGACCGGCAACGACTACTACGGAACCGCATTTGAAATCTACAATATCATACTGATTATTTCGAGCTACAGCATTCCGCTTGCGGTCTCAAAGCTCGTTGCAGGCAGACTCGCGGCCGGAGAGCGGAAGAATATGATGAAGGTCCTCAAAGGCTCTCTTGTTTTTGCCGTGATTTCCGGCGGTACGGCTTGTCTCATAGTCTGGTTCTGTGCCGACATTTTCACCGGCTGGCTCAAGACCCCCTATGCGGCGCCGGCCCTTCGGGTTTTGGCTCCGGTCATCTTCATAGTGGCTATTCTCGGCGTTTTCCGGGGCTTCTTCCAGGGCATGGGAACCATGGTGCCTACAGCGGTTTCCCAGGTGGCCGAGCAGATTACAAATGCCATAGTCAGTATTGTAGCTGCCTATTCCCTTTTTTCCTACGGAAGCAAGGTCGGCGCTGTCCTCGGGAACGAAAAGCAGGTGGCAGCCTCCTACGGAGCAGCCGGAGGGACCCTTGGTACAGCCTGCGGGGCAGCTGTTGCTCTGCTTTTCATCGTCTTTGTCTTCATACTATTCTACCGCCGCTACAAGCCGAAGATTATCCGGGACCACACGGTAAATTACGCCGGCTACGGGCAGATCATGAAAACCCTGGTCTTTACAATTGTGCCGGTGCTCCTGTCTACGACCATCTACAACGTAAGCTCTATCATAGACCAGACCATTTTCAAGAATATTGCCGTAGCCCAGGCCTATGAGGCCGGAACCATTTCCGAGTGGTGGGGCGTCTATACAGGCCAGTTCAAGGTCCTAATCAACGTGCCGATATCCATTGCCTCGGCCATGGCGGCATCCGCGGTGCCAACTCTGACAAAGGCTTACAAGGCCGGAGACATGAAACTCTGCCGTCGGCAGATACATTCAGCGACCCGCTTTACCATGCTTATTGCTTTCCCCTGTGCCTTCGGCCTTATGGCCTTAGGCGGTCCCATCATGATGCTGCTTTTCTCTGATCCTGATGCAACATCAAAAACCATGATGACGGTCGGCGCCTGCTCGGTCATTTTCTTCTCGCTGTCTACCCTATCGAACGGGCTTCTGCAGGGCATTGACCGCCTGCGGATTCCCGTCCGGAACGCTGCGATTTCTCTCGTTGCCCAGGCTTTTTTCCTGGTTTTTCTGATGCGGCAGTTTCGTCTCAACATCTACGCCGTCATCATTGCAAATGCCTTCTATGCCCTGTTCATGTGTATCCTGAACGGCATTGCAGTCAGAAAATACAGCGGAACAAAGCAGGACATCAATACGACTTATATCGAGCCCCTGATTGCTTCGGCCGTTATGGCTGTTGCCGTATGGCTTATCTATACGGGTCTCCATGCCCTTTGCCATTCCAACGCGATTTCCTGCATCATAAGCATTCTCTGCGGAATGCTGATTTATCTGCTGCTTCTTCTTGTGACCCATTCCGTCACGGAAGAAGAGCTCCTGAAACTGCCCAAAGGGGCGGCTCTGGTCCGTATTATCAAGAAGACCGGCCTTTTATAGACTTATGACTAATATAAAACCCTATGATGTCCTGATCATCGGAGGAGGGGCGGCCGGTCTTGTTTCTGCCCTGACCGCGGCCCGACGAGGACTTTCCGTCTGTCTCATCGAGAAAAACGAACGATGCGGGAAGAAACTTTCCCAGACCGGAAACGGCCGCTGCAACTACACGAACAGCGCCATCAATGTATCAGGCTACAACAGTGATTCTCCCGAGATGGTGGCAGAAGTTCTTTCCGCCTTCGGCTGGCAGGATACGGTTTCATTTTTTAAAGGACTCGGCATTGTACCTTTCTTCCGGGACGGATACTGCTACCCGTCCTCCGGTGAAGCCCGGTCTTTTTCCGATCTCATTGCTGCTGCAGTTTCGGATGCCGGAGTGAAGATTTTTACTTCCTGTACTGTGACCGCAATAAAAGAAAATCCGACAGGATTTTTTGTTTTTGCAGAGAGAACGGCAGCAAAGTCCGATGGGAAGAAAGGACCTTCCGGGAAAAAGGCGGCTTCAAAAACGTCAGAAAAGAACAGGAAAGGAGTTCCTACTGAGTCTTTGACTTTTCAATGTCAGAATCTCATCCTCTCTACCGGCGGAACAGCTGCTCCCAAGACCGGCTCAACAGGTGAGGGCTACCTCCTTCTAGAAACATTAGGGCTTCCTATTGAAAAGCCATTACCGGCTCTTACTTCCCTGCATTTGGGAAAGCCATATGATCCTGTCCTTTTCGGAATCCGGGCTCAGGGAAGTGTTAAAGCTTTGGCCGGAGGAAAGATACTTGCCGAAGACAAGGGGGAAATCCAGTTTTCAAAAGAGGGCCTATCCGGGATCCCGGTCATGAATGTAAGCAGCCGGGCCGTAAGGGCTTTTGATTCCGGGAAGGCGGTGGAGCTCGTCCTCAATCTGTTTCCGGAGGGATTGTCGGGGGATACATTATTCTCAATCGCAAAAAAGAGCGCCCCGGAGAGACCCGTCTCTCTGGCCCTGACCGGCCTTCTTTCCTATAAATCCGTGCCTTTTTTTCTGGCGCAGGCAGGACTGAAGAAAGATATGAGTGTAGGAGTTTTTGAAAAGCCGGAGGCGGAGAAGCTCTGCCGGGTACTGACATACCTCTCATTTCCGGTCACCGGGTATGCGGACTTCGATCGGGCCCAGGTCACGTCCGGCGGTCTGCCCCTTTCCTGCATCTCTCCTTCGACGATGGAAGTGAAGGGGCACCAGGGGCTTTTTTGTATCGGGGAACTATTGAACTGTGACGGCCGTTGCGGCGGCTACAATCTCCAATGGGCTTTTGCCACCGGCGTTCTGGCCGGACAGGCGGTCAGCGGGAAAGGAAAACTATGCTGATACTCAGACAGGTGAAGATCCCCCTGTCTTTTTTTGCGAAGGACGAAGAAGACGGGATCAAAAGCTTCATAGCAGATGCTATTCCCTGCAATGTGCGGGATATCAAAGACCTGCGCATCCTGAAGAAGTCCGTCGATGCCCGGAAGAAACCGGATATATTTTTTAACTATACTCTTTCAGTGGCTTTCGCTGCTGAAAATGCAATTCTGAAAAAGCATCCGAAGAAGCATATTGAAATCGAACGGCCTAAGGAAACCGTCTATACCCTGCCCGGAAAGGCTCCTGTAGGACTTAAGGAAAGGCCTCTGATCATCGGTTACGGTCCGGCAGGGCTTTTCGCAGCATATCTTCTGGCTGTATGCGGATATGCTCCGATTATCTTCGAGCGGGGAAGTGCGGTGGAAGAGAGGACAAAGGCTGTGGATGCCTTTTTTACCACAGGGAGTCTTTCAGAGCACACGAATGTCTGCTTCGGGGAAGGCGGGGCCGGTACATTTTCCGACGGGAAGTTAAATACCCTGACAAAGGACCGCTTCGGCCGCCAGCAGTTCGTCCTCAACACATTCTATCAGTTCGGGGCCGATGCCAATATCACCTATGATGCCAAGCCCCATATCGGAACGGACCGTCTGAGGGAGATTCTTCCCAATATGAGACGGCAGATTGAGGAACTGGGCGGAGAATTTCATTTCGATACGGAAATCACTGGCTTTCGGACAGAAGAATCCGGAGACGGTGAAAAGCACATCTCAGGCCTTGTCACGAAAAAGGGGGAAGAATATTCATCTCACTTTGTTCTTCTGGCTATTGGCCACAGTGCCCGGGATACAATCCGGACATTGTATAGTCAGGGCATTTCCATGCGGGGGCAGGAATTTGCCGTGGGACTTCGGATTGAGCATCCCCAGGAATGGCTGAATCAGGCCCAGTTCGGCCTGTCCCACCCCCTGCTGCCGAGCGCTGACTATAAGCTTGCCGGAAAGGCTTCTTCCGGCCGCGGAGTCTGGACTTTCTGCATGTGTCCTGGCGGCACGGTCGTAAACTCTTCAAGTGAGAACGGACAGCTTTCCGTCAATGGAATGAGTTCCCGCCTGCGGGATGGGAAGAACTGCAACAGTGCCGTCATCGCCCATGTGGGAGAGGGGGACTTCGATGTAAATGACCCTATGGCCGGCATTGCCTTTCAGGAAGAACTTGAAAAGAAGGCCTTTTCCCTCTGCGGGGGAAAGATTCCCCAGCAGCTTTTTTCTGACTTTAAAGAAGGAAGGGATTCCTCGTCCTACGGGGCTTTTGTTTCGGATACCGGAGGACTCAGACAATTCGGCCGTCTCGACACCATTTTTTCGCCCGGCCTTAAGAATGCCCTTGTGGAAGGCATCAGTGAGTTTGGACAGAAGATAAAAGGCTTTGACCGGGAGGACGCTATTCTTTCCGGTGTGGAGAGCCGGACTTCTTCTCCTGTCCACATCAGCCGGGAAGAGGATTTTCAATCTCCATCTCTCCCGGGTCTCTACCCCTGCGGGGAAGGGGCAGGCTATGCCGGCGGAATCATGTCCGCAGCTGTGGACGGCCTCCGCTGTGCTGAGCGGATGGCGCAGGACATGCTTGATAACTGCTGAATACTGCAATTTTGCTACAGCAGAGAATTCTCTTTTTACAAGGTAAACTAATGAATGAAAAGAAACAATCGACTTATGCAGACGCCCTGCTGAATGATCCGGAAACAGCAGAGAAGCTGACGCCCATGATGGTCCACTACCTGAAGACGAAACAGTCTTATCCCACCTGTATACTCATGTATCGCCTGGGGGACTTCTATGAGATGTTCTTCGAGGATGCCAAAACTGTCTCCCGGGAACTGGACCTGACCCTGACCGGGAAGGCCTGCGGCCTCGATGAGCGGGCGCCAATGTGCGGAGTGCCTTTTCATGCGGTGGATTCATATGTGAACCGTTTGATAAAGGCCGGCTACAAGGTGGCTATCTGCGAACAGATGGAGGATCCGAAATTCGCTAAGGGTATGGTGAAGCGGGATGTGAACCGGGTCATCACCCCCGGCACCAATATCGATTCCGGCTCCCTGGACGAATCGAAGAACAACTTTCTTTTCTCCATCTGCTATGCGGGCGGGGCCTACGGGGTTGCTTTCTGTGATGTCTCCACCGGCGACTTCTTCGTTTCCGAGGCATCGGACGCAGGAGAGTTATATAATCAGCTGGAGGCCAATTCTCCGTCGGAAATCATTGCAAATGATTCTTTCTTCATGTCTTCCTTTCCGGACAGCCAGTATACATCCCGGACCGGAGTGGCCTTTCAGAATCTGGACAATGCGGCCTATGACCCGGACAATGCCCTCCGGACTATGGAGAAGCAGTTTCATGTAAATAATCCCGAGTCTCTGGGGCTTTCCCGGGATGCCCTCTGCATTCCGGCGGCAGGAGCCCTCCTCGATTATTTATATGAAACCCAGATGATAGAGCTTGCCCAGATTACGACGGTGAAGCAGTATGCGGGGGCCTCCTACATGGTCCTCGACGCTTCAACCCGGCGGAATCTGGAACTTACCGAAACCATGCGAGAGAAGCGCAAATACGGTTCCCTCCTCTGGGTCCTTGACCACACCCGGACCGCCATGGGGGCCCGGAAACTACGGCGGGAAATCGAACAGCCCCTGGTCAAAAAGGAGGCCATCGAAAAGCGCCTCGACGCTGTGGAAGAGCTGAAAGATAATATGGTCCTCCGGGAGGAACTCAGAGAATATCTGGCGGAAGTCTATGACCTTGAGCGCCTTCTGACAAGGGTAGCTTACCGCAGCGCCAACCCCAGAGATATGATCGCCCTGAAGGGGTCTCTTTCCGTCCTTCCGGCAATTCAAGCTGTGCTTGCCGATGCGAAGGCTGACCTCCTGGTGGAAATCCGAAACGGCATCGACCCTCTGACAGACATCAAGGAACTTTTGGAGAAGGCCATTATCGACGACCCTCCTGCTGTAATTCATGACGGGGGCATCATCAAGTCCGGCTACTCCGAAGAAGCTGACCGGCTGAAGGCTGCGAAGACCGACGGGAAAAAGTGGCTTTCCGACCTGGAGGAAAAGGAAAGAGAGAAGACCGGCATCCCGAAGCTCAAGGTCAAGTACAATAAAGTCTTCGGCTATTATCTCGAGGTATCGAATTCATTCAAGGACCAGGTGCCGGATTACTTTATAAGGAAGCAGACTCTGGTCAACGCGGAGCGCTACTATACACCGGAACTTAAGGAACTGGAAAATACGATTCTGGGTTCGGAGGAGCGCCTTCTGTCCCTGGAGAGGGAACTCTATTCCGACGTTCTTGATAAAACTGCACAGGAAATCAAACGGATTCAAAAGACTGCCGCCTATATTGCCCAGCTTGATTTCTACCAGTCTCTGGCCTATACGGCGGACAGAAACCGCTATATCCGGCCCACTCTCAATACGAAAGGCCGGATTGAGATTAAAGACGGCCGCCACCCGGTCATCGAGAAGCTGCGGCAGGACGAGCTTTTCATCGAAAACGACACATTTCTCGACAATGAGGACCACCGGATTGCCATCATTACCGGTCCCAATATGGCCGGCAAGTCTACATACATGCGGCAGACAGCCCTCATTGTCCTCATGGCCCAGACCGGCTCATTCGTTCCGGCATCAAAAGCGGACATCGGTCTCTGTGACCGGGTGTTCACCCGGGTCGGAGCTTCGGACGACCTGGGGAGCGGTCAGTCCACCTTCATGGTAGAGATGAACGAGGTGGCGAATATCCTGAAGAACGCCACAAAGAACTCCCTCCTGATTCTCGATGAAATCGGTCGGGGAACCTCCACCTATGACGGACTTTCCATCGCCTGGTCGGTTGTCGAATATATTGCAGACAAGGGGAAAATCGGGGCTAAGACCCTTTTTGCTACCCATTATCACGAGCTGACGGAACTTGAGGGCCGGGTGCCCGGGGTCAATAATTACTGTGTGGCAGTAAGGGAGAACGGGGACGACATTGTCTTCCTCCGGAAGATTGTGAAGGGCGGGGCAGATAAGTCCTATGGTATCGCCGTTGCCCGCCTGGCCGGCCTTCCTGACGAGGTCCTGACCCGGGCGGACGAAATTGCAAACGAGCTTTCCGCCAATGATATTTCCAAGGAGCATGAAAAGAAGCCTGCTGTCCCGGTATCTCCGGAACCCGTTTTCACCCAGATGTCCCTTTTTGATAATGCACCGAAGGTAGATGGCCTGACCCCTTCCGAAAAGAAGATTATGGAGACCCTGCGGAGTCTCAACATCAACGATATGACTCCGATGACGGCCATGAACAAGCTGAACAGCCTGATGAAACTGGCTGAAAAGGACCTGTAGCTATGAGTGAACGACCTGAAATCCGTCTCCTTGATCCGGAGACCATAGACAAGATAGCGGCCGGAGAAGTTGTGGAGCGGCCGGCCTCTGTAGCGAAGGAACTGATAGAAAACGCCATCGATGCCGGTGCGAAGAATATTACTGTCGAGTGGAAGGACGGGGGAATATCCTACCTGAGGGTTACGGACGACGGCGGAGGCATTCCTGGCGATGAGCTCCGGGCCGCTTTTCTCCGCCACTCCACTAGCAAACTCAGGACAATAAAGGACCTTGACTCCATTTCCTCCCTGGGATTTCGGGGAGAGGCCCTGTCTTCAATTGCGGCTGTTTCAAAAACCGAGGTCTTTACAAAGACGGCAGACGACGTCATGGGAAGCCATTATTGCATTGAGGGCTCCGAGGAAGTCAGCCTCGAAGAAACTGCAGCCCCCAACGGGACAAGTATTTTTGTTCGGCAATTATTCTATAATACCCCGGTCCGGAGGAAGTTCCTGAAATCTCCAATGACCGAGGGCAACTACATGGCTGAACTTACATCCCGAATAGCCTTGTCCCATCCGGAGATTTCCTTTTCCCTCATTGCGGACGGGCGGGAGAAGCTTTTTACTCCGGGGAACGGCAAACTCTTTGACTGCATCTACAGGGAGGACGGAAGAGAGGTGGCCAGCCATCTCTACGACGTTTCCTACTCCGATGAGACCCTGTCTGTCCGGGGCTTTCTGGGCCAGCCGGAAATCCGCCGAAGCAACAGAAACCGGGAAATCTTTTTTGTCAACGGCCGATATATCAAAAGCAAACTTCTTTCGAAGGCAGTGGAAGACGCCTACCAGGGCTTTCTCATGCTCCACCAGTATCCCTACTGTGTTCTATTTCTGTCCTTCCCGGACGGACATGTCGACGTGAATGTCCACCCCAGAAAGGCTGAAGTACGCTTCACGGATGAGCCTGCGGTCTACGACAGCGTTTATAAGGCTGTTCGCCTGAGGCTTTCTGCGGCAGTAGATATCCCCAAAGCCGACTTCTCCACGGTCGACGAGAAGGTGGTCAGTACAGACGAAAAGGCTCCGGAGGTCTTTGAGCAGTCGAGGCTCAAGTCCTATAAAGAAGCTGTTCAGCAGGAAATCTCCAGTGCCTTACCGATAGAAAAGGCCCCGGACAGCAGCCTTTCAACGGATTCTGAAGACAGGAGTTTGTTTAAAGGAAACGGTTCAATTGAAAACAGTTTCCTTCCATCTGAAGCTGCTTCTGAAGGGGATCTTTCTCATGCTGCCGACGAGTCCATGACACCTTCCTATGATACCGTGACCTTCAGTCACCAGCAGAACAGAGCAGCGGCCGAGGCAGCCGGAGCGGCTCCGGCGGTTTTCATGCGGACAGCCTCCACCGAAAAACAGGAACAACTTTCCTTCCTCTCTGCCGAGGCCGTGAAGAGCCACCGGATCATCGGACAGATTTTTGAAACCTACTGGATTGTCGAATACGACGGCAAGGTATATATAATAGACCAGCACGCGGCCCACGAAAAAGTCATGTATGAGCGCTTCATGAAGCAGTATGCCGAGAAGCAGATGACAAGCCAGCAGATTGCCCCTCCCCTTGTCGTTTCCCTGTCCCCTCTCGAGGAGGATACCTATCGGACCTATAGTGAGGCTTTTTCCGAGCTGGGCTTTGAGGTTGAGGCCTTTGGCGGCTCGGAGTACCGAATCACGGCTGTTCCAGGGAATCTCTATTCCCTTGACCCGGAGCAGATTTTCCTCGAAACCTTATCTGATCTTTCCGACGGCAAGGGAAGGGCCATCAACGATACCCTTTATATCAGGGTCGCTACCATGGCCTGCAAAGCTGCAGTAAAAGGAAACACTCATCTTCCCGAACCGGAGGCGAGGGCTTTAATCGAAGAGCTTCTGACCCTGGACAATCCCTACCACTGTCCACACGGCCGGCCTACGATGATATCCATTTCTGAGACGGACCTGGAGAAGCGCTTCAAGAGAATTGTATGAAAAAGAAACTCATTGTCGTGGCAGGGCCCACGGCTTCCGGGAAAAGCACCTTGGCCGTCTCTCTCTGTCAGAAACTTGGCGGCTCTGTCATTTCCTGTGATTCCATGCAAGTGTATAAGAACCTGGATATCGGCTCGGCAAAAATCACTCCTGAAGAGATGGGCGGGGTCCGCCATTATCTCATAGACGTTGCAGATCCGAAGGACCCATTCTATGTGGCTCGCTTCCAAGCTCTTGCGAACGAGGCTCTGTCCGATATCTACAGTCGAAATGAACTTCCCGTCCTATGCGGAGGAACAGGCTTCTATATAAATTCCGTCCTGTATAATACGGACTTTACGGAAGAGGGGAAGGATGAATCCCTGCGACAGAAGTTATCTGAATTTGCATCCGAACATGGGAACCATGCCCTGCACGAGAAACTGAAAGACATAGACCCTGTTTCCTATGAGACGATTCATGAGAATAATATAAAACGCGTCATTCGTGCCATTGAGTATTATGAGCATACAGGAGAGCCTATTTCTGCCCATAATGAAGCCGAACGGAAGAAGGAATCGCCCTATGATTTTGTCTTCTTCCTCCTGACCGATGACCGCCAGAAGCTCTATGCGCGGATAGACCGGAGAGTGGATGCCATGGTGTCTGCCGGTCTCTATGATGAGGTGAAAAGGCTCTACGACCTTGGCCTTCGGCAGAATGACATCTCCATGCAGGGAATTTCCTACCGTCAGTTCATGGACTGCATTGAAGGGAAAGCCACCTTTGCTGAGACTGTGGAGAGGATAAAGCTTGAATCCCGCCACTATGCCAAACGCCAGATGACCTGGTTCAGACGGCAGGAGGGGGCCATTGTCCTGAACCGGACAGCCTGCGGAGGAACGGACGAAGGAGTGCTTGACGCGGCCCTCAGGATTATTTCTGAACGGGGCTTTTGTGATTGAACTTTATATTGAAATGAGGATATAAGAACAATGAATTCAAGTGAAATGTATCAGAGCATGGGCATAAGTCAGGAAGTTCTCTCTTTCGGAGAAAAAATTCTGGGCAGCCTGAAAGAACGTTTTTCAGCTATAGATGAGCTGGCGGAAGTGAACCAGCTCAAAGTTCTTCGGGCCATGCAGAGAAATAAGGTCTCTGCCGAGTGCTTTAACGGCTCAACCGGCTACGGCTACGATGACTTCGGCCGGGATACTCTGGAAAAGGTCTATGCGGATGCTTTAGGAGGAGAGGACTGCCTGGTACGGCCCCAGATTACCTGTGGAACACACGCTCTGGCACTGGCTCTTATGTCGAACCTCCGGCCCGGAGATGAACTTTATTCTCCTGTGGGAAAGCCCTATGACACTCTGGACGAAGTCATCGGCATCCGTCCCCAGAAGGGCTCTCTGGCAGAATACGGCGTCACATACGCCCAGACAGACCTGCTTCCAGGGAGCAAATTCGACTATGAAGACATTAAGAAAAAGATAAATGAACGGACGGCCCTTGTCGAAATCCAGCGCTCAAGAGGCTATGCCGGCAGGAAAACCTTTACGATTGATGAACTGGCCGACCTTATCAGTTTCATCCGTTCCGTAAAACCCGATGTAAAAATCATGGTGGACAACTGCTACGGGGAATTCATAGAAGACAGGGAACCCCTGGCAGTGGGAGCGGACATTATTGTTGGCTCTCTGATCAAGAATCCCGGCGGCGGCCTGGCTCCCATCGGCGGTTATATCTGCGGCAATCACGAAATGGTGGAGAATGCAGCCTACCGCCTCACAGCTCCCGGCCTCGGCAGGGAAGTCGGAGCTTCCCTTGATGTCATGCGGACCCTCTATCAAGGCTTCTTCCTGGCCCCGACCGTCACAGCTGCAGCGGAAAAGACAGCAATTTTTGCTGCCGCCTGCTTTGAGAAGCTGGGTTATTATGTTTCTCCTGCATCTACAGAGAAGAGAGGAGACATCATTGAATCCGTTGACTTAAATTCCAAAGACGGCCTCATTGCCTTCTGCTCAGGCATCCAGGCGGCGGCCCCCGTAGATTCCTTCGTAATCCCGGAGCCCTGGGACATGCCCGGCTATGACGATCAGGTCATCATGGCGGCAGGAGCCTTCGTACAGGGCTCTTCGATTGAGCTTTCCGCAGACGGCCCCTTACGTCCTCCCTACCGGGTCTTCTTCCAGGGCGGTCTGACATGGCCTCACGGCAAGTTCGGAATTCTCATGGCCATGCAAAAAATGTACGAGGCCAATCTTTACGATAAAAGCCTCTTATGCTAAACTTTAAAAGATTATGGGCAGGCAAGATGCGCCCATTTCAAGGCTTTTGACGGAAGAAAAATCACCGTCCCTATAGGGCGGTTTACATTATTCATGAGAAATCGGACCTGAAAGGAGAGATTTCATGTCGAACGGGTACGGTATAGATATGGGTACCGGAAATCTGAAGATATACGATAAGAGCAAGGGCCAGGTCATGATGGAGAAGAACACCATCGCCATCGTAGACAAGAACCGCATGTACGCCTACGGGGATGAGGCCTATTCCATGTATGAGAAGGCTCCCGAGACCATCAATGTTTCCTTTCCCATCGTAAACGGGGTCATCGCCGACTTCGACAATATGCAGACCATGCTGCTGGAAATCTTGAGGACCCGCCTCGGCGCTCATCTGAAAGGATCCGACATAGTCCTTTCCGTTCCGACCGATATCACGGAAGTTGAGAAGAAAGCCTTCTATGATATTTTTGCCAAGACAAAGATCAAGGCGAGAAGCATTCTCCTCTGCGAGAAATCTCTGGCGGACGCCCTGGGCCTGGGTCTCGATATTTCCCAGCCTACCGGTATCATGGTTGTTGACATGGGAGCGGACACTACGGAGATCTCTGTCATTTCCCTGGGCGGTCTCGTGCTTTCAAACCTGATTCCCTTCGGCGGCAACAAGCTGGATGAAGCCATCGTCACCCACCTTAAGCGCAAATTCAATCTCGTCATCGGCAAGAAGACAGCCAAGGAACTGAAGGAGAACATCGGATCGGCCCTGAATGAAAAGCAGGAAAAAATGACCGTTGTCGGCCGGGATGTCGTATCCGGTCTCCCCATTGAAATGGAGGTCTCTTCGGAAATCATCTATGAAGGCATCCGGGATGATCTGACGAATATTTCCAACTCTATCCGGCTCATCCTTGAAAAGGTACCGCCGGAACTTGCCAAGGATATCGTCCATTCCGGTATCTACCTGACCGGAGGATCTGCAAATATCGACTCAGTAGACACTTTTGTGAAGAACATCACAAATATTGACGTCAATGTGGCAGACGACGGTGCAGTTACTGCGGCCAAAGGCCTGGGAAAAATCCTGACGGATCCGGACTGCAGCCGCTATGGATACAGTATCAAATCCAGAATTTTCAGGTGAATGTAAATGCCTGTTCGAAACAAGAGAAATATCCCCAGCCGGTATATACTGTTTGCCCTGACCACAGTAGCCATTCTGCTTCTCTTTTTCAGCTATGCTACGGGCTTTTCAGGCGGTGTCTTCGAAGAGGCAGCCGCCTATATTTTCGTGCCCATGGAAAAGGGAATTACCTATGTCTCAAATGCGGCCGCCGAGTCCTCGAAGGATCGGGAAACGAAGGCCGCCCTGCAGGCTGAGAATGCGGAACTTACCTCTCAGGTGGAAAAACTCAGGGAAGACAATACCAAGGCCAAGCTGGAGCAGGAAGAGCTACAGCGATTAAGGAGCCTGCTGGAACTCAAAGATACCTACAACAACTATCAGACCACAGGAGCCCATGTCATCGCCAAGAGTCAGAACAACTGGTTCAATACATTTACCATCGACAAGGGGTCTTCCGATGGGATTGAGAAAAATATGAATGTAATCGCCGACGGCGGCCTTTGCGGCATCGTTACGGATGTGGGCAGCCACTATTCCATCGTGAAAGCGATTGTGGATGACACGGCAAACGTAAGTGCCATGGTGGTTTCCAGCCAGGACAACTGCATTGTTTCAGGCTCCCTGCAGGCCATGACGGAAGAGGGGACCATCAAATTCTCGAATCTGCAGGATGAAAAAGGGACGGCAGCCGTGGGAGACCCTGTTGTCACCAGCAATATTTCCAGTGAATATGTACCCGGCATTCTGATCGGCTACCTGACCAGCATTGAAGCGGATAGCAATAATCTCACCAAGTCCGGAAAAATCACTCCGGTCTGTGACTTCCGCCACTTGTCTGAAGTTCTTGTGATTCTGCAGCAGAAGGAGAATGCCCAGTGAGCAAGCTCCGTCCCCTGTTTAGGCGGATACTGATTACCGCCGCACTGATCATCGTCCTGTTTCTGCTTCAGGGCACTGTTTTTTCCCGCCTGACACTTGGAAATGTGGCGCCTAACTGTCTCTTGATTCTCATTTCTTTTGCCGGTTTTACCCGGGGGCGGAAAGAGGGGATGATTGTCGGTTTCTTTTCCGGCCTGCTGATTGATCTCTTTTTCGGAAGCTGGTTCGGAATGTATGCCCTGATTTATATGTATATCGGTTTCATCAATGGCTTCTTCCGCAAAGTCTTTTTCGGAGATGACATGAAACTGCCCCTATTGTTTATCGGGGTTTCCGACCTCTTGTACGGCTACATCATATATTTCTTCCTGTTTTTTACCAGGCAGCGGACGGATGTCCTTTTCTACACCATGAATATCATCCTGCCGGAGGCGGTTTATACCATCCTCCTGGCGGTCATCCTGTATGTTCCTCTTCTCCTGATTTACAACTGGCTGGGAAAGACGGATCAAAGGAGTACAAAGAGCTTTGTCTGATTTTTTCTATTTTCTGAAAGAAAAATTTTTCGCGTCAAGGACCCGGGTTGTAGTCTTTTTATTTTCTCTTTTTTCTTTCGTCCTGGTGGCCCGTCTCTTTGTGCTGCAGATTGTTCGCGGGGAAGGCTATCAGTCCAATTACAATCTTCTGACAGAAAAAACGGAGAAGCTGCCGGCTACCCGTGGAAATATATATGACCGCAACGGCGTCCTTCTAGCCTACAACCGGCTAGCCTACAAGGTGACTATTGAAGACAGCGGTATTTACAACAATACGGCGGAAAAGAACAAAGCCTTAAATGCAGAACTCTATGAAATAATTTCGAACATTGAGCGCTGCGGCAACGAGATTGATAATGACTTCGGCATTATCATGAATTCAGACGGGACCTATTCTTTTACTTCCTCTTCCGAAACAGCCCAGCTCCGTTTCCGGGCCGATGTCTTCGGCCACGCCAAAACCCACGACCTGGGGGAAAACAAGAAGATCGGGCTTAATGAAAAGACCTGCACCGAGGCGGAAATCATCGATTATCTTGAGAGCAATAAAAAGTTCGGTATCAGTTCCGACTATGATGCGGTCATGCGGTACAAGATTGCCGTACTTCGCTACAATATGAGTCTGAATTCTTATCAGAAGTATATCGCCACTACAATTGCCTCTGACGTAAATGAGCAGACGGTGGCTTATATTAAGGAACATTCGGATATCCTGACCGGAGTCAGCATAGAAGAGGATTCCATGCGCCAGTACAACTACGCGGAATCCACGGCCAATATTATAGGCTATACGGGAACTATCTCTTCCGAGGAATACAATGCGCTGATTGAAAAGGATCCGGATAATATCGATAATTATTCCCTGACGGATGTGGTCGGAAAGAGCGGCATTGAGCAGTATATGAACGACTACCTGACCGGAACCAAGGGAGAGAGGACCGTATATGTCGACAATGTGGGGAATGAAATCAAGGTGGCTCAGGAGACCAAATCCATTCCCGGCAATGATACATATATCTCTATAGATGCCAATATCCAAGAGAGCACCTATAAGCTACTTGAGCAGGAAGTGGCCGGTATCGTCCTTTCCAAGCTTGCCAATATCCGGGAGTATAAGGTATCGGACGATTCCAAAGATATCCTGATACCCATCTATGATGCCTATATCTCCCTTTTGAAGAACGGTCTGCTGTCTGTCAACGACATGGGAAATGAGGATGCTACGGACCTGGAAAAAGAGGTATATAATATCCTGTCCCGGAAAAATTCGGATGTTCTGGACCATATCAGGTCTGAGCTGAATGCTGCAGAGCCGACAGTCTATGAGGCCCAGGATGAGGAAAATCAGGACTATTCCACCTACATCATCCGCCTGCTGAAATCGAAAAAAGTTTTGGTCGAGGACAAAATCGACGATAATGACGAGACCCAGAAAAACTGGTCCAATCAGAAGCTCTCGGTGGAAGAGTACCTCAAGTACTGCATCAGTCAGGACTGGATAGATATCAATGCCTACCAGACCGAGAAGAAGTATTCTGATTCCGACGAGATGTACATAAGTCTTGTGGACTATATTATCAATACTCTTTCTTCGGATTCAGCCTTCAAGCGGCTTGTATATGAATATGCGGTCCGGGATGACCTTGTTTCAGGCAATCAGCTTTGTGCCCTGCTCTACGACCAGGGAGTACTAAAGCCAGACGACGCAGCCAGGGAATCACTGCTTTCCGGGAAGACCTCCGCCTACAACTTCATCAAGGAAAAACTGAAGAATCTGGAAATCACTCCCGGTCAACTTGCTCTGGATCCCTGCTCCGCTTCAGCTGTGGTCATCGACCCCAATGACGGTTCCCTCCTGGCCTGTGTTTCCTACCCGGGCTATGACACGAACAAGCTGGCTAACAACGTGGACCGGGCTTATTACACCTATCTGAATACCACGACCTCTTCGCCCCTCTACAATCATGCCACCCAGCAGATGACGGCCCCGGGTTCCACATTCAAGCCCCTTTCAGCCACGGCTGGTCTGGCAGAGGGTGTCATTGATACCTCAACGCTGATTGACGATCTGGGAATTTTCGACAAGGTAAGTAACGAGCCCCGCTGCTGGATCTACCCCAGCAACCATGGGGAAGAGAATGTCTCCGACGCCATTAGGGATTCCTGCAACTATTTCTTTTATGAAGTTGGTTGGCGCCTTGCAGGAGGAAACGGGTATAACGACAAGACCGGTATTGCAAAGATTCAGAAATATGCGTCTCTCTACGGGTTAGACCGGAAGACAGGCATAGAGATTGATGAGAACACCTCCCATGTGGCCACCCAGTACCCGGTCATGGCCGCCATCGGTCAGTCGGATAATAACTACACGACCATTGCCCTCGGACGATATGCTACAGCGATCACGAATTCCGGCAAGGTCTACAAGCTGACTCTTTTGGACAAGGTTGTCGATGCCGACGGCAATGAAGTACAGAGTTATGCGCCAGAGGTGGAGTCCACTGTCGATGTTCTTTCCGCCTCCCAGTGGTCGGCCATCCACACCGGCATGCGGGAGGTTGTGGAAAATATGTCGTCCTACGAAGGCTTCCCCATTGAAGTCGCTGGAAAGACAGGTACGGCCCAGGAGTCCAAGAAGCGGCCGAATCATGCTCTTTTCATAGGCTTTGCTCCTTATACTTCCCCAAAGTATACGGTGGCTGTCCGGATTCCTTTCGGCTATACCTCCCATAATGCGGCTGATGTGGCTAAGGATATCCTAGGTGTCTGCTTCAACTTGGAAGAGTCCAAGGCCAAGGTAGGAGCGGCTGTATCCGAGAACGGCACCGGCAATGTCCGGACGGACTGATACTTATACAAGGGAAGCGGCTTTCCTTTGTTTTCTATTTTTACGTTACAATTATGGAGGCTCTTATGACAGATTCCTGCGTGATCAAAAGCATGCCCCATGGCATCAGTCTTGCCTTAAATCCTGATATTTCCTTTGAAGAACTTTGTACGGATATCTGCCGGAAATTCTATGAATCCCGGGAGTTCTTCGGCAACTCCATTCTCACTATTTCCTTCTCCGGTCGGGAGCTTTCACCGGAGGAAGAGGAGGCGCTGGTAGAAGCGGTAGAGCTCAATTCCGATATAAAAATCCGCCTGATTTATGACGGGGATGAGCTCAAAGACCGGCGCACCATCGGGGACGTAGAAAAGTTTTATGTGGAGCAGAAGACAACCAATGCATTAATTCACCGTGGCAATGTGAAAGAGGGGCAGAAGGTGTCTTCCGTTTCCTCCCTACTGGTTCTTGGCGACGTGGAAGAGGGGGCTTCTCTTACAGCTTCCGGAAGCATCACGGTCATGGGGACCCTGGCCGGCTCTGCAGCAACGAATGATGCTTCTTCCTTTGTGGCTGCAGCTGTATTTGACAACGCTTCCGTCACAGTCGGAAATGTATCCGGGGAGATAGCCACGAAGCCGAAGAAATCTCTCTTCAGTAAAGCTAAGCCTATTGAACCAGTAGCCGTGAAAGCGGTCGATGGAGAACTCATTCCTGTCGAAGTAAACGCTATATTCTGATTCTTGGTTCAGGAGTTTTTATTTCATGTTCCGAAACTACAGATTGAAAAATCTGAATGTGCGCCTGATTATTGCCTGCGTGGCCATTACCATCATAGGTGTACTCGTTGTCGGTTCTGCAAAAGGCGGTTCGAAC
This sequence comes from Lachnospiraceae bacterium, assembly GCA_036343235.1. Taxonomy (GTDB): domain Bacteria; phylum Bacillota; class Clostridia; order Lachnospirales; family Lachnospiraceae; genus RUG306. The sequence continues at coordinate 1,036 of JAZASQ010000005.1, read as the reverse complement.
GGAACCTATCAGAACCGGCAGATTATGGGTATGATCCTCGGAGTTATCGTAATGACGGTTGTGGCCATGATTGACTACAGCTTTTTATTGCAATTCGCCTGGGTCTACTATGCCCTTGCAAATGTCCTTCTTATTGCTGTCATTTTCTGGGGGTCTTCTTCCGGCGGAGCCCAACGCTGGCTAAAAATCGGCGGTTTTCGTTTTCAGCCGTCGGAATTTGCCAAGGTGCTTTTGATATTATTCTTTTCCTTCTATCTCATGAGAAATGAAGAGAACATCAATAAGCCCCGGATTCTTCTTTTGACTATAGTCTTAATGGGAATTCCTCTGTATCTGATTCTGAAAGAACCGGACCTTTCAACGACAATCGTCACATTCATGATTCTCGTTACCATGCTCTTTTGTGCCGGTCTCACGTACAAGATTGTGGTGCCGGTTCTGGGCATTTCCATTCCGGCCCTGATCATATTCCTGGTGCTGGAGTCCCGAGGGAAGTCCCTGCTCCGCGGATATCAGGACGAACGTATTCTGGCCTGGCTCAGGCCCCAGGACTATCCCGGCAAAGCTTTTCAGCAGCAGAATTCCATTATGGCCGTCGGCTCCGGTCGTTTTTTCGGCAAGGGTCTGTTCAATGAATCGGCCCAGTCCGTGAAAAACGGTAACTATATTCCGGAGCCCCACACGGATTTTATTTTTGCCGTGGCTGCAGAGGAGATGGGTTTCATAGGTTCTGTCATCATCATAGCCCTCCTGCTGATCATTGCCATTGAATGCATACGGGTTTCAAAAAAGGCAAAGGATACGGCCGGCAAGCTCATCTGCGTAGGTATGGCATCCTATATCTCCATCCAGAGCTATGTCAATATTTCAGTAGTTACCGGCCTCATGCCCAATACCGGCCTGACGCTTCCGTTCGTAAGCTACGGACTCACTTCTCTTGTGACCCTTTATATCGGCATTGGTATGGTGCTGAACGTGGGCCTGCAGGCCAAGAAAAATTATATTGATGAAAAAGCTCCGCTGAGGTGGTAAAGTA
>JAZASQ010000004.1:0-44999 GCA_036343235.1 Lachnospiraceae bacterium | reverse complement strand
CCGGCCTGACGCTTCCGTTCGTAAGCTACGGACTCACTTCTCTTGTGACCCTTTATATCGGCATTGGTATGGTGCTGAACGTGGGCCTGCAGGCCAAGAAAAATTATATTGATGAAAAAGCTCCGCTGAGGTGGTAAAGTAACTATGTATCCGGGCGGCGGGGAATCCGTCCGGATATAAAAATAACTAAGCGCCGTGGCTGAACCCGGGGCGGACTGGGGTTTTTACAAAGGGGAAAGATTGGAGGCATTTTCATGAACATCGGACTCGTTGCGCATGATTCGAAGAAGAAACTGATGCAGAACTTCTGCATCGCCTATCACGCCATTTTGTCCAAGCATAGGCTCTTTGCGACCGGAACGACGGGCCGGCTCATAGAAGAGGTTACGAACCTGCATGTACAGAAATTCCTTCCCGGCCACCTGGGCGGTTCCCAGCAGCTGGGCAGTCAGATTGAACATAATAATATAGACCTCGTCATCTTCCTCCGCGACCCCTTCCGGCAGAAGTCGGGTGAGCCGGACGTCAATTCCATCGTCAAGCTCTGCGATGCCCACAATATCCCCCTTGCCACGAATCTGGCCACGGCGGAGCTTCTCATCAAGTCTCTGGACCGGGGCGATCTCGAGTGGCGGGAGATGTACAAATAAGGCTCCGGATTTATTTATTGTTTTACATTATTCATGCTGATATAAGATGCCCATGACAGGAAAACGCCTGAAAAAGTTCATATCCATGGCCCTGGTCCTTGTCATGTGCGTTGCCCTGACTTCCTGCGGACAGCCCGTGAAAAACGCCTACAGCGCCTATGAGACGGCTGCGGACTTCGGCCTTATTTCGGCTCCGGAAGAGAGTGGGGATAAGTTTTTCTCGACAGGCCTCTGCGTCACGGAAGACGTAAATCTCAATACGGACACAGTGGATTCCCAGGTGGCCGCGGCCGCCGGCGTCTTCAATACCGTCACAGGCTCCGTTCCGTATAAGCAGAATATCTTCGGCCGCGTATATCCGGCTTCCACGACGAAAATTCTCACGGCCCTTGTGGCTCTCAAATACGGAAATCTCGATCAGACCGTTACAGTTTCGGAAAATGCCGTGAATCTTTCTGCTGAATCCTCCGTCGCCAATCTCCGGGCCGGTGACCGGCTGACCCTGCGGCAGCTCCTCTACGGCCTGCTTCTGGCCAGCGGGAACGATGCAGCCATAGCCATTGCGGAAGGCGTGTCCGGTGATACGGATACATTCGTAGCCCTGATGAATCAGGAAGCGAAGGCCCTGGGAGCGACCCGGTCGAATTTCGTCAATCCCAACGGCCTGCCGGACCCGAATCACTATACGACGGTCTATGACATGTACCTCATCATGAATGCGGCCATTGCCTATCCCGATTTCGTGGATGTCATTCATGCGGCAAGCTATGACGCCTACTATACGGATGCTTCGGGAAATGCGGTTACCAGGACCTGGCAGAGTACGAACCAGTATATCACCGGCTACCGCCATATGCCGGAAGGCGTACAGGTCATAGGCGGCAAGACCGGGACGACAGGAGATGCAGGCTACTGCCTTGTGCTCCTGTCCCAGAATGCAGCCGGACAGAATGTCATTTCCCTGGTGTTCGGAGCAGATGCCAGGACGAACCTCTATCTTCTGATGGGGGAAATTCTCGAAGCCTATTCGGCAGCATGATTATAAACACCCCCCGGATCCTTCATCTCTGAATGAGGGCAAACTCCCGATTAGCCTTGTATTTTGGCGGCTACTATAATACAATACTTCTATAAAAAGCGGAGGAAAAAGCCTCTGCACTATCAATCTTGCACAAACGAAGGAGGGCAGTTATGGTAGAAATCATTGCAGGAGAAAAGGGGAAGGGAAAGACAAGACAGCTCCTGGACCGGGTGTCTGCCGATGTGAAGAAGTGCACAGGCAGCCTCATCTTCATCGACAAGAGCAAGCAGCATATGTTCGACTTGGATTCGAAGGTCCGCCTCATCAATATGGAGGACTTCGATATGTCCACGACCGGAGAGTTCCTCGGCTTCCTGGCCGGCATCATCTCCAGCAACCGTGACATCGAGAAAATCTACCTCGACAGCTTCCTGACCATAGCCTTCATCGATACGGCTGAGGGTCTGGATGACGCCGTGGACAAGCTCACAAACCTTTCCGAGAAATTCGACACTGACTTCCTTCTTTCCGTATCCAAAAACGAGTCCGATCTTCCGGCTTCCGTCAAGGAAAAGATCATCGTTTCTCTTTGATCTGCCGGGCAGGGGTACCATGACCGGCCCCATATGTTCAATTTCCCATATGGGGTTTTCAATTTTGAACTGAATTATCTTGAGCGCCAGGCCTTCTTTGTCCAGACCGGGCGCTCTTCATGTGTGAGGAATATTTTCTATCTTGAGCAGACGTGAGAAAAAGCACGGAGGAACCGTCACCCGCTTCCCCCGCCGGATACAATTCAATATCGGTCTGATCATTTCTCTCTTCATCCTCGCCTATGTGGTATTCCACATCTTTTCCTATTTCACCCAGTCCAATGTGACAGTATATGAGGTGGTTCAGGGTTCTATCACGACGGACAACCGCTACCGGGCCATGGCCATAAGGAAGGAAAGCCTCATTACGAGCCCCGGAGACGGGAAGATTGTCTACTTCACGGAAAACGGGGCCCGGGTAGGGGTACGAAGTCTTGTCTGCGCTCTGGATACGACGGGGGAGATTGCCTCCCTCATTTCGGACAAGACCGTGAAAAGCGCCCTCACGCTCGATGACCTTTCGGATTCCGAAGAGACGATTTCCGACTTCGTTTCCTCCTACACGAATACGGGATTTGCCAAGACCTATGCCTTCAAGAATGCCCTCTCGGAGACGCTTTCCACGGCCTACGGGCGAAGAATCTATGCGGACAATGCGGAAACAATTGCATCAGCCGCAGCCGGAGGGACCTTCATCAATAATTATCCATCGGCTCCCGGCCTTCTGATTCTTTCTACGGACGGGCTGGAGGGGATTACGACGGACAATATCACTTCCGACCTTTTCGAAATGAAGGATTACAAGAAGACAACCTTTTCTTCCGACTCCGACGTGAAGGCAGGCCAGCCCATATATAAGCTGGTTACGGATGACAACTGGCAGCTCGTCATGCCGATTTCAGCCGAGACGAAAACTGCTCTTGCGGACAAGTCCTACCTGGATGTCAGCTTTGACGCAGACGGGAAAGAAGCTACAGGGGCAGTGAGCCTCATGGAAAAGGCCGGCCAGACCTATCTGATACTTTCCTTTGACGATTCCATGGAGCGTTATGCCGACGACCGCTTTCTCATGGTATCCCTGCACTTAGATCAGGCCTCCGGGCTGAAGATTCCCGAGTCCGCCATTGTGGAGAAGGAGTTCTACGGCATTCCCAAGTCCTACTTTCTGAAGGGCGATGACTCGTCTGACGTCGGGGTTCTTCGCATGAATTCCTCCGGCGACGGGGAATTCGTCAAACCGACGGTTTACTTTGAGGACGAGGAGAATTATTATACCGACGGAGAAAAACTTTCATCAGGCGAGCTTCTGCGCGAGCCGTCCGGCAGCGGAGAGTTTATGGTCGGGAGCAATACGACGAGCCACAAGGGCGTATACAATGTCAACAAGGGCTACGCCGTCTTCAAGCTCATAGACATAGTCTACGAGAGCGGGAACTACTGCATTGTAAAAGCCGGCACATCCTACGGGATTGCCCTTTACGACCACATTGCCCTGCAGGGGGACAGTGTCGAGGAAAATAAGCTGGTTTATTAGTATGAAAGGAGCAGTTTTCATGCTGGCTGAAAATTATAAGGAAGTCAGAAAAACCGTTGATGAGGCCGCCGTCCGGTCCGGAAGGAAGCCTGAGGACGTGACGCTCATTTCTGTCGGGAAGATGCACCCGGCCGAAGCCATCAAGGAGGTCTATGACGCAGGCAGCCGGGACTTCGGTGAGAACAAGGTCCAGGAGCTGACCGGGAAGATCGAAGTCCTGCCGGAAGACATCCGCTGGCACCTGATCGGCCACCTGCAGAGGAACAAGGTCAAATACATCATCGGAAAGACAACCCTGATACATTCTGTGGATTCCCTGCGGCTTGCCGAAGAAATCGACGTGCAGGCAGCAAAGAAGGGAATTGACACGGTGGACATCCTTCTCGAAGTCAATGCTTCCGGGGAAATCAGCAAGTTCGGTGTAAGGCCGGAGGAAGTGGAGCAGTTGTGCCGGGAAATCGCCGATTTGAAGCATGTACGGGTAAAGGGCCTCATGACCGTGGCACCATATGTGGTGGATGCCAATGAGAATCGCCCAATATTTAGAAAAATTAAGGACTTGGCAATTGACATAGGCTCGAAAAACATTGATAATATATCAATGGATATTTTGTCAATGGGAATGAGCGGAGACTATGAGGTGGCCATCGAAGAGGGCGCTACCATGGTCCGTGTCGGAACGAAGATTTTCGGCCCCAGAGACTATAGCAAGCAGTGAGTTTGGAGCGAAATACCATGAGTATTTTTGACAAGATGATCGACGCCATGAAAATCGTGGACGATGACGACTTCGACGATGACTTCGATGAGGATGAAGAGCCGAAGAAGAAAGGCCTGTTCAAGAAAGCTGATGAGGAAGAGGAAGAACCTGTCCGGAATCGGCCTGCCGTGACCACGACGCAGAAAATCACTCCCATGCGCCGCAAACAGACTTCAGCCGTCACTTCGGAGGTCTGTGTCATCAAACCCACCTCCTTCGAAGAGGTGAAGGATATCGCCGAGACTCTTCTCTGCAACCGGACCGTAGTTTTGAATATGGAAGGCCTGGATCTGGCTATTGCCCAACGGATTATCGATTTCATGTCCGGCGCCTGCTATGCCATCGACGGAAACCTCCAGAAAATCAGCAATTATATCTTCATCGTGACGCCAAAGAATGTGGATATATCCGGAGACCTGCAGGGGCTTATGGATTCCTTCGAGATGAATGGTCTGAAGACCGGATTCTGAGTTTATTCTGATTTTGACTTTGCCTTACCGGACACATGAACTGTCCGGTATATTTTTTATCAGCAAGGTGCAGTGTTAGAGAATTATCTGTTCTTTTCTGCTTCCTTCCGGTACCTGAAAATTCGGTAAAGGAAGGGATATAATGAGTATAAGGAGGTTGAATATTGTCTCAACAGCTTACAATCACAAGGGACGGGAATGCATGCTACGATATTCTGCTCCGGAATGACTGGGTGAACCTTGCCGAGGCGGTTCTTGCAGTCTCAAATGGCCGAAAGGAGCGGAAAATCTGCATCGTGTCGGATTCGAATGTCTCTCCCCTCTATATCCGGGAAGTGAGAGAGGCTCTGATTGCTGTCTTTTCCACCGTAACCACGTTCGAGTTCCCTGCGGGGGAAGCTTCAAAGACATTGAAAAATGTCGAGCGCCTATATACAGTCCTGATTGAAAGCCATTTCGACCGGACGGATCTGCTTGTCGCTCTGGGCGGCGGCGTAGTCGGAGATTTGACCGGTTACACAGCTGCCACTTACCTCCGGGGCATCGACTTCGTCCAGGTGCCGACGACCCTCCTCTCTCAGGTGGATTCCTCCATCGGCGGCAAGACAGGTGTTGACTTTTCACACTACAAGAATATGGTGGGAGCCTTCCACATGCCTTCCCTCGTCTATATGAACCTGAACACACTGAAGAGCTTGCCTGACCGGCAGTTTGCCTCCGGCATGGGAGAGGTCATCAAACACGGTTTGATTGCGGACAGGACGTATTTCGATTTTCTCATGAATAATTCAGACCGCGTCCTTTCCCAAGAGCCTTCTGCCATTGAACAAACAGTTCACAGGAGCTGTGAAATCAAAGGGGCCGTGGTGGAAGAGGATCCTACTGAAAAAAGTGTCCGGGCCCATCTCAACTTCGGGCACACTATAGGTCATGCCATTGAAAAACTTTCAGATTTCATTCTTTTTCACGGGGAATGTGTAGCCATAGGCTCTGTCGCGGCAGGGTATCTCTCCATGAAGCGGGGACTGATTTCAGAAGAAGACCTTTCTGCTATTGAAAAAGGCTTTCAGGCCTATTCCCTGCCCATACGTGTTCCGGACTATGTAAGGGAACTTTTTACAGCTGAAGACGTCCTTGCCGCCACAAAGAATGACAAGAAAATGATTGGCACCCACATTAAGTTCATTCTCTTAAAAGAAGTCGGAAATGCTTACATTGAGACAGGTCTCACGGATGAGGAGATTCTGCAAGGCATTCATTATGTACTGAGCTAAGCGATTTACATTGGTCATGAAAATATATGAATCCCGCAGAAAGCGGTTTGTCTTTACAATAGTTCTGCTGTTTCTACTGATTCTTCTCGACCGGGTGACGAAGGTGACAGCCCAGACGGCCCTAATGAATCAGGACGACTATATTCTGATTCCGGGTGTCCTTCAGCTTCACTACCTGGAAAACCGGGGGGCGGCCTTCTCCATGCTGCAGGGGCAGCGGTGTTTTTTCTTCATTATCACTGCGGTCTTTGCGGCGGTGATTATCTATTTTCTGCATCGGTGCCGGCTATCAAAACATGCGTTCCCCCTCTATGTGACATTGGTCGTCCTGCTGGCAGGGGCCCTGGGGAACTTCTATGACCGACTCTTTCAGGGCTACGTCATCGATTTCATCTATTTTTCCCTGATTGACTTCCCTGTGTTCAATGTAGCGGATATCTATGTCACCCTTTCCGTAATCGTTCTGATCGTCATGGTGCTTTTCGTATATAAGGGCGATGAGCTCGATGATAAAAAAGAGTCTAAGGGGAAAGATTGAGTCTTTTCCGGCTAATGGCATACCTTGCTTGTGGCTGCAGGGGAAAATTCGTTCATACCTGCAAATGACAACCCTATGAAAGGACTTCGCATATGAGAAATATTACCCTTGGAACGACAGGCATCACCGTCCCGCAGAACGCCTTTGGCGCCTTGCCTATCCAGCGCGATTCAAAAGGGACTGCAGTCAAACTGCTGCAGGAGGCCTATGCCGGCGGCATGCGCTTCTTCGACACTGCCCGGGCCTACAGCGATTCCGAAGAGAAAATTGGGATGGCCTTTGGTCAGCCCGGCGGACTTTTTGAAACAGGACGAGAGAATATTATTATCGCTTCAAAAACCCATGAACGAACGGTCGAGGGCTTCTGGAAGGACCTTCATACGTCCCTCGAACTGATGGGATGCGGGTACATCGATATTTACCAGTTCCACCAGGTAGACCAATGCTATGCTCCCGGAGACGGAACCGGTATGTATGAAGCCATGCTCGAAGCAAAAGAACAGGGCCTGATTCGTCACATCGGTATCACGACCCACAAGATCGGTGTGGCCATGGAGATTGCTGAATCCGGTCTTTATGAGACCCTGCAGTATCCCTTCAGCTATCTGGCCGGCGAAAAGGACAAAGCCCTGTATGAGTCTGTAAGGGCCCACAATATGGGCTTCATCTGTATGAAAGGTCTGGCCGGCGGTCTGATTACAAACGCTGAAGCTGCCATGGCCTTTATGAGCCAGTACGACAACGCCCTGCCCATATGGGGAATTCAGAAAGAAGAAGAACTCAACCAGTGGCTGCGCTTTTTTGATGAAACACCGGAAATGACTCAGGAAACCGCGGCATTTATTGAAAAGGAAAAGAAGGAACTCTCCGGAAACTTCTGCAGAGGCTGCGGCTACTGCATGCCATGCACGGTGGGCATCACCATAAATCAGTGCAACCGAATGAGCCTGATGCTTCGCCGAGCACCTTCTGAAGCCTGGCTGACACCTCATTGGCAGGAGGAAATGGAAAAGATAGAGAACTGCATCAACTGCGGCAAATGTAAGACCAAGTGTCCCTATGAACTGGACATTCCGAACCTTCTCCGGGAAAATCTCACTGACTACCGGAAGGTGCTTTCCGGTGAGATCCTGGTATAGGCAGTTTTTGAACGACTGCTTTATTAAAGCCGGGGGTTCCATAAGCTATTCCATTTTCGGGATTTGAAACGAACAATTATCTATGAGTGAAAAAAATACTGTAATATCCATAGGACCGGAGAATGCCGGAAAGCGTCTGGATGTATGCCTGAAGGACCTTTTTCCTGACCATTCCCGGTCTTTTTTTTCAAATCTTCTTGGACAAGGCATGATTGCCGTAAATGGCAGCAAAAAAAAAGACTCATACAAGGTTTCCCCCGGCGATGAGATTTCCATACGCTTCCCCGAGCCCAAAGAAACCGATGTCAAGGCTCAAAACATACCTCTGGACATTCTCTACGAAGATGACGACGTCCTGATAGTGAATAAGCCCAAGGGTATGGTCGTCCATCCGGCTCCCGGGCATGAGGACAATACCCTCGTCAATGCCATCTTATATCATTGTGGGAACTCCCTGTCCGGCATCAATGGTGAGAAACGGCCCGGCATTGTTCACCGAATCGATCGTGACACAACGGGTTCCCTCATCATCTGCAAGAATGACAAGGCCCACAACGCAATAGCTTCCCAGATAAAAGAACATACGGTCAACCGCATCTATGAGGGAATCGTCATCGGAAATCTAAAAGATAATGTGGGAACCATTGATGCCCCGCTCGCCCGTTCGAAGTCCGACCGGAAGAAGATAGCCATAGATTCAGCCGGAAGACAGGCAGTGACTCATTACAGGGTTTTAGAGCGCTTTGGGAACTATACCTACTGCGAATTCAAGCTGGAAACCGGTCGAACCCACCAGATTCGGGTCCATATGGCTTCCATCGGCCATCCATTGCTGGGAGATCCGGTCTACGGGCCGAAAAAATGCCCGTTCAAATTAGAAGGACAGACCCTGCACGCGAAAACAATAGGTTTCATTCACCCGACTACAAAAGAATATGTGGAAGTTTCCGCACCCCTGCCGGAATATTTCGCGGAATTGCTTGAGAAGCTTAGGCGTACAGAAAACTGAGAAATGCAGCGCTGCTTTTAATCAGGAAAACAGGTGAAAAAACGGGATTCTCGAGAGATATCTTTCCTTTAGCGTTTACTGAGGGTCCGGGCGGTTGAAATTCACGGCGTTGGCGGCTTCCCGCTTGTGTTCGTCTTCTATGGCCGCATAGTAGTCAATGGTCGTATTGATGTTTTCATGGCCGAGAACGTCTGCCACCAGACGGATATCGCCGGTTTCCCGATAAAGGGCCGTACCATATGTGGAGCGAAGCTTGTGCGGAGTAATATGCTTCGTGGGAACGGCAATCTGCGCATACTTCTTAACCAGATTTTCAATGGCGTCCACACTCATACGTTTCCCTTGCAGGGAGTAGAAGAGGGCCTTTTCCTGTCCTTCCACAGGATGTATCAATTTCCGTTCAGAATCAATGTAATCATACAGGGCATCGTGGATATCATCTCCGAAATAGAGAACATCCTGCCCACCGCCTTTTCGAACGATTGTAATCGTATTCACGGTGAGGTCCACATCGTCTAGATCCAGGCCATTGCACTCCGAGACCCGAATGCCTGTTCCAAGCATTAATGTAAGTATTGCGACGTCCCTTTTTCGGGTCTTTTCCGCAAAGGCCTTCTGCCGCTTGGACATCTGTTCCGTTCCGTTTTCCACGGCATCCATGATGGCCCGGACCTCATAATTGGACAATCGAACAATGTTTTTGTCCTTTTTCAGGCGAGGCAAAGGAACCAGAATCATCGGATTTTCCTTAATATTTTTGTGCTGGAAATGATAGAGAAACATTCCGCGCAGAGGAGCCATTTTCCGGGCAATAGCTTTTTTCCCTTCCTCATGGTAGTCCGCCTCATCGAGATTCAGTTCCAGATAACGCTGGTATTCAAGAATGTCCTCAGGCTGAAGGTTGGATATAAATTCGCAGGTGAAATCCTTTGAAGTGAACTTTCGGCAGGAAGGGTTCGATTCCTTTAAATAGCGGAAAAAGGTCAAAAGATCATAGGAATATGAAACAAGCGTCGAAGTCTGGGTTGTAAGTTCCTTACTGTGAATATAATCCACAGCACAAGGCGGTAGTTCCTTCATAAGCCCCCGCAGGGTCACCAACTGTTGTTTTTTCTTGTCCTTATAGAACTCCGAGTCCTTTCCCATAATAACAAAACCTCAACATTTTCAGATGATTCCGGTAGACTGGTACATCAGGTCGATTCCGGTCAATTCTAGTCGATTGGTCGATTTGGTCGATTTTCAGTAATAGCATTCGGATAAACAGATATTTATCCGATAATTGTCCATATACATATACTACCACTCGCCCGGCAAAATGCAAACCCTTAATTGAAAATTTAAACGCAAATTTGAAAATCTCAATGCAATATTTTCCCTGAGTAGGATGAGTTTCGCATTTTCATATCTTTTGCCATCACGATCAAAAGAAATACTGTGAAAGCAGAAATTTGTATAACGAAAGATATTTTCATCCAATTAAAATAACGACGCTATCCTTCAGCCGTATTCCGGAAGCAAGTGCACCCATCATTTCATGAAATATGGAAGTACGATAAAATCTCCAGCATGAATAGTATCTCCGGAAAGATGATTCATGGAACGAACCTCTTCGATATATGCGTTGCTGTCCTGAACAGAAAAATCATTGTATTCTCCTGCCAGGTCCCACAGAGTGTCTCCGTCATGCACTTCATAGCTCATATAGAACTTCTGCCGTCCTTCATCAGCTGCTTCTTCCGGAGAAACGGCCTTTGCCGTGATGAGTGACCGGCTCAAAAATACAAACAGAACCGTCAAAAAAAGACAAATAAAGAAAAGGATCTTTTGATAAGCTGATCTGCAGGAAATCTTTTTTTCTGTCGTTCTCATGTGAGTGCCTCCAAACTTTTGTTCTTGTCTTGTATTATAGTTTCAGAACAAAAGTTTGTCAAGCATTTTCCGAACGTTAATTCGAGAAGCTCTTGCAAGATGATGAGTGTTCTGCTATAATTGCTTCATATAAATGGTGGATATGTTCTTCTACAGAACACTTATTCCTGTTTTTCTACTGGAGGTATTTTATGGCAAAGGACAAGCTTTCTGCAAAGCAGGAACAGATTCTGAACTTCCTGAAGGAAGAGATTCTGACCCGGGGCTACCCGCCCACAGTCCGTGAAATCGGGGAAGCCGTTGGTCTCCGTTCCACTTCTTCCGTTTATTCCCAGCTGGAAAATCTCGAACGTTTGGGCTGTATCCGTCGAGATCCATCAAAGCCCAGGGCCATTGAGATTGTTGACGATGAGTTCAATCTCTCCCGTCGGGACATGGTTTCCCTTCCCCTGGTCGGTCAAGTAGCCGCCGGTCTTCCTATTCTGGCTCAGCAGAATATCGAGGATTACTTCCCCGTTCCTGCAGAGTATGTTCCGAAGAATGAATGTTTCATGCTGAAGGTCAAGGGTGAATCCATGATCAATGCCGGAATCATGAATGGTGATACCATCATGGTCGAACGCTGTGAAGAGGCCCGGGACGGACAGATTATCGTTGCCCTGATTGATGATTCAGCTACGGTGAAGACCTTCTATCGGGAAAAAGATATGATTCGCCTGCAGCCGGAGAACGATACGATGAGCCCCATTTATGTGAAGAATTGCCAGATTATCGGCAGAGTGTTCGGAGTTATGCGTTTCCTTCCGGACAATCTATGAATATTATTTACTTTGTGCTCACTTTTCGTGGTGTATCCGTTAGCGGCCCGTTGAGTACTCTGACTGAAAGTTTGTTCCGTTGAAAAATCAAACAGGGTCAGTCGAACAGTTTATTCGACTGACCCTGTGCTATATTTCAATTGAAATGTTTAAAGTATCGAACACTTACTCTCCTACTATAGGGAGCATGCAGAGCACAATTTGAACACGAAAAAATTACAGTTCATCCGGTGAAATTCGCTTTCCGTCGGACCAGATTTTTTCCAGATTATAGAAAAGCCGGTCTTCCGCAGAAAAAAGATGGACGATGATGTCCCCGTAATCCATCAGAATCCAGGTGGACTGACGATTGCCCTCGATGGATTTGGCCTTAAAGCCTCGCTTGTACATAGCTTCATCGGCGGCTTCCTGCATGGCATGAAGCTGGTTCTGGCTCTGGGCAGAAGCAACAACGAAATAGTCAGCTATGACGGAAACTCCTCCGATATCAATGATTTCGACGTCAGATGCCAACTTTCCGTCCAATGCCTCTGTGACGGCTTTTACGGCAGCTTTCAGTTCGTCCTTAGTGAATTGTTTTTCATTAGTCATATCGTCCATGAATTCACATCCTCCATATGTTCTGCGCAGACAGCCCGCTTCTGCTGCATGAGTTTGTGGAAATATTCATAAGTATCCGCTGTTGTCCTGTCCACTTCTGCCCCGCTCTTTTTCAGGTAGTCCAGGGTATTCTTAAGGATGACTTCACAGCAGTGGTCAATGTCCTGATAGGCAAGCTCCCGGATGTTTTCAAGGTCTGCGGCCTTGTCCCGGCCTGGCTCTATATAGTCCGCCACGAAGAGAATCTTATCCAGAAGGCCCATCCCCGGTTTCCCGGTTGTATGAACCCGAATGGCTTCGAGAATCTCTTCATCCGTGATCCCGTACTTTTTTTCGGCATAGACCGCTCCAACTTTTGCATGAAGGAGATAGGGAGCCTTCTGCTCCGCCTGACTTATCGAAATTCCGTTTTTCTCGCACACCTTGAAATATTTACTGTCTGAAAGACTTTTTGCACAGTCGTGAAGGACTCCGGCAATTCGCGCCAGGCGGACCGGATAGTTCCAAGCGGCTGCCAGAGCGGCACAGGTATCTTCCACGCCCAGGCTGTGTCGGTAGCGATGAGGGGTCAGCTTTTTCTGCAGCCTGTCATATGCAGCTGAGAAATCGAAAGGACCGCCATCCTCAGTGACCGGAAAGCTTTCATAAAGACGGTGCTCAAGAATATAGCTGTACGTCGCCTCCGGCAGGTATTTTTTCAGTATTTTTTCGGAATCATGAAGGCTCTTCCGAGAATACAGAAGACGGCGAAGCTCCGTTGAAGAGCAGTCAACCGTATCTGTATTCAAAATTATGAAATCCGTCTTGTATTTCTTCGAGTAGATTTTTGCCAAGCAGCTTAAGTCAGCCTCGGACATGTCCCCGCAGTCACTCCGTCGGATTACAGCAAGTTTTACATATTTGGAAATGACTTCCGGTTTCATCCAGGTTTCAAAAGCCAGAAAAGAATCTTCCCCGATGATGAAGTAGAGGTCATCATCCGGATAAAGCTTTTTCAGCTCACCGAGAATGATATATGAGTAGCCCTGCCCCTCATGTGTATATTCATAAGGAAAGAAGGTAAGGCCATCTTCCGCCTTCAGAGTCTCTTTTACCAAGGCAAAGCGCTGGCTCCGGCTGATAGACGTGATTTCATCCTTGTGGGGCGGGTCTCCGGCCGGCATGACCAGGACCCGGTCCAGATGCAGCTGCTTTTTAGCTTCTCTGGCAACGAAAAGATGTCCCTTATGAATTGGATTGAATGTTCCGCCGAGTATTCCGATTTTCATTCTGCAAATACTTCTTCTTATTTTAACAATTCCTACTATCTGGGCAGTTCGATTTTCGGCTGTTTGGCCTGCTTGTAGAAGATTATTTTCCGCCCTATGACCCGGACAACCTGACAACGGGTCCGTTCGGCTATGACGGAAGCGACTTCGTTCGGATCCTCGACACATGTCTTTAAAAGAGAAATCTTCACCAGTTCCCGGGCCGCAAGGGCTTCAGCTACTGCATTTGTGAACTCAGGTGTCAGATTGGCCTTGCCAAGTTCGAGGATGGCCTTTTCATTGACTGCCAACTTTGATAGGTAGGCACGTTGCTTATTTGTCATATGTGCATCTCCAGATGAATTTCAGATATTGCTCGAAATATTCCTACAGTAATAATTGAGCAAACCCAGGATATCCGAAAAGCGAATACCGGTTCCAATGAATTATATTTGCCAGCTGACCTAATCAAAGTACTCGAAAACATAGCCGCCGACATTGACTGTGTCTCCTTCGACCATGCCCTGGCTCTTGAGTTCAGAAATGATGCCTTCTTTGACCAGGAAGTTCTGGAAAAAGGCAAAGCCTTTCTCATCGTCAAGATTCGTATAGCCCATGAGCTTGTCAATCTTGGGCCCGTAGACATCATATTCCCCTTCATCGGTCTTTTCAACCGTAAATGGCAGGGCCTCTCCGATTTTCTCCATGGGGTCGTACTGGCTTTCGTAGACGACGATATCCTGAACATGGGCATCAACAAGAGTTTTCAGAGTAGTCCTAAGCTCATCAAGGCCGAGGCCGGTCTGGGCGGATATAGGAAGAATTTTTTCCGCCCTGTCTCCGAAGGCTTTCTGCAGAGCATTCATCTGTCCTTCGAGAACATCCGGCGTCAACGCATCAGCCTTGGAAAGGGCAATAACAAAAGGCTTTTCGAGGAAGGCCTCATCGTACTTTGAGAGCTCGTTCATCATGGTTTTAACATCAGCGACCGGGTTTCGCTCCTCTTCCGGGGCCAGCGGATCAACAAGATGAAGCAGGACTTTTGTCCGCTGAATATGACGGAGGAATTCATGACCAAGTCCTACGCCATCAGCTGCACCCTCAATTAGGCCCGGCATATCCGCCATTACAAAACCGTTTCCGTCAGGCCCCGTCACAACACCCAAAATCGGGTTCAGAGTTGTGAAGGGGTAGTCCCCGATTTCCGGCTTTGCATTCGAAAGAACGGAAAGCAGGGTAGATTTACCAACATTGGGATACCCTACGAGGCCCACATCGGCCAGTAGTTTCAGTTCCATACGGATTTCGATTTCAATAGCATCTCCACCGGGTTTGGCGAATTTCGGCACCTGCATGGTGGATGTGGCAAAATGCATATTGCCAAGGCCGCCCTTGCCGCCCTTGAGAACAGTCACCCTTTTGTTCTCACCAGACATGTCGCAGATGACCTGATCTGTGGCTGCATCATATATGACAGTTCCCTCCGGAACAGGAAGAATCAGGTCCTCACCGTTTTTTCCGTGACAGCGGCGCTTGCCGCCCTCTTCGCCGTCAGTTGCAGAGAATTTTCGCCGAAAACGGTATTTCGAGAGATTGTTGAGACCGGGGTCAACTTCAAAAATGACGTCTCCACCCTTACCTCCGTCTCCTCCGTCCGGCCCGCCGTTGGCGACGAATTTCTCTCGGCGGAAGGACACATGGCCGTCTCCGCCTTTACCGGAGCGTATAATTATTTTTGCTCTGTCGGAAAACATAATAGTCTCCTTAAAAAAGACCCGGCAACAGGATTTCTGCAGCCGGGTCAATAGGTCAAATCGAAAAAAGAGCTCTTCCTGCTCGGACGAGAATTACTCAGCGTCCTTAACGGGATATACGGAAGCCTGCTTCTTGTCTCTTCCGAGACGCTCGAAACGAAGAGTTCCGTCAACCAGTGCGAACAGAGTATCATCGCCGCCCTTGCCTACATTGACACCGGGATGAATGCGGGTTCCGCGCTGACGGTAAATGATATTGCCGGCCTTAACGAACTGACCATCGGCCCGCTTTGCGCCAAGACGCTTGGACTCGGAATCACGGCCGTTCTTTGTGGAGCCCATTCCCTTTTTATGAGCGAAGAACTGAAGATTTAACTGCATCATATCTAGTCCTCCTTAAATTCGATGGAAACATTGTCCGGATACTGATCGGCTATGGCGGAAAGGCCAAACCCGGCAGAATCCATGAGAAGATTCCCGTCATGGGAAAGTCCCTGCGGAAAAGAGCAGTCTATGTAGCCCTTTTCCTCATTCGAATCCAACTGCATTCCGTCGTCAGTGAAACGTTCGATGGAATTGATGGTATTGATGACCAGCATGGAAACCGCTGCGCAGACGATGTCGCTGCCATAATCTGCGAATCCCGCATGACCATCCAGGGTCAGGCGCCGGTAGCTGTCTCCTCTTTTTTCGATTCGAATGTCAATCATATGGATTCATTCTCCCTGAAATCATTCCGGGAAAATTCATAAATCCGGACCGGAAATATAATTTCAGGCGTTGATTTTTGAAATCTTCACCTGAGTCATGTACTGACGATGACCGTTCTTTCTCTTGTAGCCGGTCTTGGGCTTGTATTTCATGACGATGACCTTCTTGTCACGCATCTGACGAAGAACCTCAGCCTCAACGGTAGCTCCGGAAACAGTAGGAGCACCGGCCTGAATCTTTCCATCGTTGGAAACGAGCAGGACCTGATCGAATACAACCTTGTCGCCGGCCTCTGCACCCAGCTTCTCAACAGTTACGACGTCGCCTTCGGAAACCTTGTACTGCTTTCCTCCGGTTGCAATGATTGCGTACATAAAAACCTCCTGTGGTTTGACCACCCGCCGGAAACGGTGCCGGAAACATTCCGGACTTCAACACCCACTCCGAGCGGCATACCCGAGTATAATAGCACCCGGCTCTATTCAAGTCAAGGAATTTTCTCTATTATATGAATAATATAAACATTTTCAGAATGCAGAAGCCTGACATCTTTCAGTCCGATTGCGATGAAGTATAATTGAACATTTCCTCTTCGTATGCTGAAAAAAGACTATATCAAATATCTGAATTCAGCGGAGCAATATCAGAAAGGCCATCAGACAAAGAAAAGAACCCTTTCTCTAGATCACCTGTATAGAGGTCTGTCCGGTGAATGCCCAGGTTCAGAAAGCCGTCAGCAGCAAAATCCTCTCCGGTAAGGGCCTGCATCAGGAACTCAGGGCGGACATTGTCTCCGGATGAAGCATTAACAAGAGCATAGAAGTAAGGGGCTCCGTCTGACATATGAAAATCAGGGTTCTGCTTCAGACAGAGATGCTCTGAGAAGAAATCGGCTGAAAATGTACCTGTCTCAAAACGATAAACTAACTGCTTCAGGTCCAGTTCCCGTTCTCCCCGCTTCGTCTTTTTGGTTACCGGAATTGTATTGGCAGCTCGGAAAAAATCCACAACTTCTTCCGGGCTCTTGTCCGGAAGGAGACTCTTATAGTAGATGATGTAGCCGGCGGCAGCCACTTCCGCCATGGCCTTCTTTCCTCCTTCAGACAGATAGCCGGCTGAGAGGATATCAATGCCGTCTACCATAGTCTTCTGCAGGTCATCCCTGTATTCAGCTGCCGGTTTCAGGCCTGTGGGGGCACTCGCGTCCTCTCCTGCATCCGGTTGATCGGAAACTGTATTTTCAGGCAGCCTGTCTTCAAGCCCTACGTCGAAGTACTCCCCCTCGCTGGTAAGCCCCACAGAAAGGGGCATGGCAAAGCTCATAATCTGGTGGGGAGAAAAACCGCCTGAATAGGCAACAGGAATATTTGCCCGACGAACAGCCTTCTGGAAGTAGCGAAGGAGGTCCAGGTGGCCTAAGTATTTCATAGCCCCGTATTTAGCAAAGCGGAAACGAAGTGTAGTCATAGTGGCTCCTGTGCCGGAAAAATGTAAAATCGCACGGAAAACATCCGGCGCATATTAATCATAAAAATCAAATAAAAATTGATCAATCATCAGTGGCCGGGGCAGATACCTGCGGCATATGAGGTACAGCCACATCCGCTGCAGCCCTCCCGGCAGTTTTTCGTGACACTTGCACTCATGGCTCGCTCCCACTCAGCCTCCAGGAATTTCCGCGAAATTCCGCAGTCGATGAAGTCCCAGGGAAGGATCTCAGAGAAAGGCTTGATGCGGCCCACATAGAAATCCGTGTCCACGCCCGTAGCCGTAAAAGCTTCCACCCAGCGCTCCGGGGCGAAAAAGTCGTTCCAGGCGTCAAAAAGTGCCCCGTGTTCGTAGGCATACTTAATGGCAGGAGCTACCCGCCGGTCACCAAGGGCGAAGATGCCTTCAAGGACAGAGATGTCACCGTCGTGCCAATTGTAGGTGATGGACTTGTGGTTGAGGGAGGCCTTAATCGTATCGTTCACGCATTTAGCCCGGGTCAGGTACTCGTTCGGAGAAAACATGCGGTACCACTGGAAAGGGGTGAAGGGCTTAGGCACGAAGAAGGATGTCGATACATTGATATTCACCCGGCCTGCCCTCTTCTGCTTGGGGACTGTATCGTAGTAGAGGGCCGCAATCTCGTCCGCCAGTTCCCCGATGGCCTTCCGGTCCTCTTCTGTTTCGGTCGGTAAACCCAGCATGAAGTACAGCTTGACCCGGTTCCATCCTCCCTTAAATGCAGCCTCGGAACCGGACAGGATATCTTCTTTCGTAATTCCCTTGTTGATGACGTCCCGAAGCCGCTGTGAGCCTGCCTCAGCCGCAAAGGTGAGCGATGACTTCTTGATATCCTGAACCTTACTCATGACATCAAGAGAAAAAGCATCAATACGAAGGGAGGGCAGAGAAATATTGACATGGTTCTTTTCACAGTGGGAAATCAGAAAGTCGATGAGCTCCGGAAGGCGGCTGTAGTCGGAGGTCGACAGGGAGGAAAGGGAAATTTCCTCGTAGCCGGTCGACGCCAGCTGCTGGAGAGCATACCTTTCCACGACTTCCAAAGACCGCTTCCGGTTGGGACGATATGTCATTCCGGCCTGGCAGAAGCGGCAGCCTCTAATGCAGCCCCGCATAACTTCAATGACGGACCGGTCCTGAATAGCCCGAACATGAGGCACCACAGGCTTTACCGGATAAGGGGAATGATCGAGGTCCGTCTCCACCTGTCGGCGTATCTTTGCGGGAACATCATCAAAAAGAGGCTCAAATTTGCAAATAGTCTTGTCGGAATGGTAGGTGACCTTATAGAGGGAAGGAACGTAGATGCCGGGGATGTGGCTCACTTTCCGAAGAAAGTTTTTGCGGGTATATATTCCGCCTGCCTTCATGTCCTTATAGAGGTCAATGACCGAATCGTATACCGTCTCTCCGTCTCCGATATAGAAGAAGTCGACAAAAGGAGCGATGGGCTCGGGATTATATGTGCAGGGCCCGCCGGCCACCACGAGGGGCATGTCATCCGTCCGTTCTTCAGCGTAAACGGGCATTCCGGCTAGGTCGATAAGGCCCAGCATATTCGTGTAGCACATCTCGTACTGAAGTGTAATGCCCATGAAGTCGAAAGTCCGCACGGATTCCTGGGATTCGAGCCCGAAAAGACCGATGCCTCTCTCCTTCATGACCTTGTGAAGGTCCGGCCAGGGGGAATAGACACGCTCACACCAGACGTCCGGCCTCTTATTGAACATCTCATATAGAATCTGGATGCCGAGATGGCTCATACCGATTTCGTAGACATCCGGGAAACACATAGCAATGCGAACGTCCACCTTGGACGGGTCTTTCGTGATGCTGTTTACTTCGTTTCCGATATACCGGGCTGCCTTGTCGACCTGTAAAAGGATGTCATCGGGCAGGGCAAGTTTTCGCATTTGTATCTCCAAAATATAGGCGGTTCATTCAAAATCCGCTCGATTTCATTGTCTGCAAAGACGCCCGGCGGAATGCGCCGGGCGAACTGTTTCCATTATTCATAAATTTTCAAAAAATGCAAGAACTATCTCTGGGCCAACTCCCGCATGACGTCTTCCCAGGTCACGCCCCGGTCCACCATCAGAATCATCAGGTGGTAGAGAAGGTCCGCTTCCTCGCAGACAATGTGGTCCTTGTCCGGGTTCTTTGCAGCAATCAGAAGCTCCGTTGACTCTTCTCCAAACTTCTTAAGAATCCGGTCCAAGCCCTTCCCCAACAGAAAATTCGGGTATGAATCCTCAGATGGAGTGTCTTTCTGGTTATTAATATTATTATAGAGCGTTTCCAGTATCGACCCCGGATTCTTGTGGACATACTCCTTTTTGACAATTTCATTGAAGAAGCAGGAATGATTTCCGGTGTGGCAGGCCGCCCCGACCTGGGAGACCTTTGCCAGAATTGTGTCGAAATCACAGTCGGCAGTCAGAGACTTGACGTACTGAATGTGGCCGCTGGTCAGTCCCTTGGTCCAGAGCTCGTTTCTGGACCGGGACCAATAGGTCATCTTGCCCAGGGAAATCGTCGTGTTAAAGGCCTCCTCGTTCATGTAGGCCACCATCAGGACCTCGAGGGTCTTATAATCCTGAACGACAACCGGAACCATTCCGTCTGAATTTTTCTTCAAATCCGCCCAATGGAGCTGGGGGTCGAAGTTGTCCATCTTAATGCCCCGGGCTGAAAGGTCGGTCTTCAGGCGCATGACATCAAAATCCGGGTCATCCAAAAATGAGCCGTAAATCCCGCGAATATTGGGTTGGTCCAATGTTTTCTCCAGGATCTCAGGGTCAGGGTTCTCAGCCTTCAGGATATAAGGAACATCCGTCATATTGCTGACAGAGGCCTCTATGGCCGGGTTCATGATCAGAAATTCGTGCACGTCTTCTTCCAGCATGTCCTTGTGCTTGAAGAGAAGGTCCACGTTCTGCAGGGAGACCAGGAACTTGTCATGCCCAAGGCGTTTCGCTGCTTCCTCAAGGATGTCCGGGGTGTCAGGCTTAGCCCCGTTCAGGATAACCTCGACGCAGCCGGCATAGAAAAACTTCTTCACGTCAGCAAGACGTTTAATATTTCCGCCCCCGCAGGTCTTGATGTCGATAGTACGGTTGATATTGCGGATGGCCGTGAGGTTCTTTTCCCTCTCTTCCTCGAATTCCGAGAGGTCGAGGCAGATGATTTTGTCGATGCCACTGTCATCATAGAGTTCCGCCAGGCGGATGGGATCGAAGGTCTTGTCCAGTTCATCAGGTGATTTGACTGCTTTCCCATCTTTTAAATATATAGTGGCAACAATATTTTTGTGTTCCATCAGATTGTTCCTTTAGTGGTAAGCGATTCTCCTGCAAGTCTGGGCTCAGGCGCCGTCGCCTCGTCAAGAGCCTTGGCAAAGGCCTTGAACATGGCTTCAATGATGTGGTGGGCGTTTGTACCGTCCAGAACCTTGAAGTGAAGGTTCATCATGGCAGAATAGGATACCGCATAGAAAAATTCCCGCACCATTTCCGTGTCGAAGTAGCCAACCCTTTCGGTCCTGAACTCATAGTCGAAGTTGAAATAGGGCCTGCCGGAAAGGTCAATGGCACATAGGATCAGGGCCTCGTCCATGGGTAGAATAATGTCTCCGTAGCGGCGAATGCCGGCCTTTTCTCCCAGCGCCTCTTTTATCGCGGTTCCAAGAACAATACCGGTATCCTCAATCGTGTGGTGGCAGTCCACATTTAAGTCCCCTTTTGCTTTAACAGAAAGGTCAAAGAAACCATGGCGGGCGAAGGAATTCAGCATGTGGTCAAAGAAACCTATTCCGGTATCGATCTCCGCCTTGCCGGATCCATGCAGATTCAATTTCAAAGCAATATCGGTTTCCTTCGTGTTCCTGTGAATAGCAGAAGTAAAAGGAACTTTTTTTTCATTAGCCATGGTTTTGTCCTCATTCAAACCGCACTGCAATGGAATTCCTGTGCGCCGTCAGCTGTTCGCAGGAGGCGAAAGATTCGATGTCTGTATGGATGGCTTCGAGAGCTGCTCTCGAGTAGGAAATCAGGGAGGACTTCTTCACAAAGTCATCAACGGACAGAGCCGAGAAGAAACGGGCCGTGCCTCCGGTAGGAAGCACATGGTTGGGGCCTGCAAAATAGTCGCCCAGGGGCTCGGAGGAATACTGGCCCAGGAAGATAGCTCCGGCATTTTTGATATAAGTCATGTCCGAGAAAGGATCCTTCGTCACGATTTCCAGATGCTCCGAAGCAATCTCGTTCACGCAATCGAAGGCGGCCTTCTTGTCCTTTGCAATCAGAATGTAGCCGAAATCCTCGAGAGATTTTTCAATAATTGCTTTTCTTTCAAGTTTTGGTACAAAGGAGTCAATTTCCTTTTTGACCTTTTCCGCCACCTCTTCCGATGTGGAGACCAGAATGGCGGAAGCCATTTCGTCGTGCTCAGCCTGGGACAGAAGATCTGCCGCCACATAGCGGGGATTGGCCGTTTCATCGCAAAGAACCATGATTTCGGAAGGGCCCGCCACGGAATCAATGGAGACAGTCCCGAACACTGCTTTCTTTGCCAAAGCCACAAAGACATTTCCGGGGCCCACAATCTTGTCTACCTTTGGAACAGATTCCGTTCCGAAGGCCATTGCAGCAATGGCCTGGGCTCCGCCGACTTTGAAGATGCGGTCCGCTCCGGCTTCTGCGGCAGCTACTAGAGTTGATGCAGCAACCTTCCCTTCCTTGTTGCAGGGGGTGCACATGATTATGTCAGAAACACCGGCCACTTTTGCCGGAACGATATTCATAAGCACCGATGAAGGATAGACCGCCTTACCGCCGGGCACATAAACGCCGGCCCTTTCCATGGGAATCACCCGCTGTCCGAGGAAGATGCCCTCTTCCGTCGTAAACCAGCTCTGCTGTACCTGCTTCTCGTGGAAGGAACGGATTCGGATTAAGGCTTTTTTGATGACAGAAAGAAGTTCCGGAGAAACTTCAGCATAGGCTTCTTTGATTTCCTCTTCGGTCACCTGAATACTTGAGGCAGAAAGCTCTGCTCCGTCAAACTTTTTCGTATAGGAAAAAAGGGCAGCGTCCCCGTGCTCCTTCACGTCTTCAACGATTGCCTTGACAGCGGCCTCCCGCTCGTCATAGGAGGCGGACTTCCGCTTCTTTAAATCGCCGGCAATCTGCTTTCCTGTACTGTCATCCACATAGATGGTCTTCATTGGCTATGTCCTTCTATAAATCCTACAGTTCAAGCAATCAAATCTCCGCATCCAGATTTTTGATTTTCCACGCCTCAATCAGCCTCTCGATCTTCTCCCCCTTCATCTTCATGGAGACGGGATTCACGACCATGCGGGCCGAAAGGGGGCAGACCGTGTCATAGACGGTCAGACCGTTTTCTTTCAGGGTACTTCCGGTCTCTACTATATCACAGATGACGTCCGAAAGTCCCACAATCGGTGCCAGTTCTATGGAGCCGTTCAGTTTGATGATCTCGACAGTCCGGTTTTTTTCGTTATAAAAATAATTTTTGGCAATCCGGGGATATTTCGTAGCCACGCGAATGCGGCTGTTCTCGGCCATAAGCCCTTCATGTCCGGCCGGACCGGCGATGCACATGCGGCATTTCCCGAACCCTAAGTCCAAGACCTCATAGATATTCCGGGCTTCTTCGAGAATCGTATCCTCACCGACAATTCCGATATCCGCTGCCCCGTACTCGACATAGGTCGGAACATCAGGTCCCTTGGAGAGGAAGAAGCGATAGCCCTTCTCTTCGTTTTCAAATATGAGCTTCCTTGTGTCCGGATCCTTCATCTCGTCACATGGAATGCCTATATTGTCGAAGGCCTCCATGGCCTTCTTTGCCAGCCGTCCCTTGCCAAGAGCGACCGTTATGCAGGTGTTTCGATCCATTCTTCCTCTCCGGCTTTCATTCAGGAGTCTTAGAAATTAATGAAATAATACATGGAAATGCATGAATTTCCTACTTTTCACCTTCCGGCTGCAGAGTCACTTCAATGCCGGTGGAGCGCATCTCCATTGCCTTTTTTATGACTTCTTTACGGTTTTCTTCGTTATAGGTCAGAGTCCTCCGCACAGCCCCGGAAGCCAAAGAAAGTCCGGCACTTTTTATCGCCGAATAGAGCTCGTCGCAGAAGACAGCAAAGCCGACCGCCTCTCCTGTAGTACCGAAGTTTTCCAGCAGATGGTCGTATCGGCCTCCGGAAAGAATAGGCTCTCCGGTCCCGTAGGCATAGCCCGTGAAAATAATGCCCGTATAGTAGCGGAAGCGGCTGACAAAGCCGAAATCGTAAGAGATGAAGCGCTCCACTCCGTAAGCTTTCAGCAAATCGGAAAGAACAGACAGCCGTTCTAATGCCCCGTGAATTCTGGGATACTTTTCCGATAGTGTAAAAAGTTCCGACAGCTCATCGAATTCATCAAAGGTCTTCTGCAGGGCCATGAAGAGGCGGGAAAGGTCGTGCTTTACATTATTTTTCTGAAGGAACTGCTCCAGACCGTAGAAATTGTGATTTTCGATGTAGGAGCGGACCGAATCCTCTTCGTCGATGAGGCCGGCTGCCTCAATCAGGCCCTTCAGGATGTCTGCATGACCGATACCGATCTTGAAATCGCAAAGACCGCAGGACTTCAGGGACTCGCAGGCCGCGGCAATAATCTCGGCGTCCGCCTCGACAGAGCCGTCAAAAAGGAATTCGGCTCCTACCTCTGCCGACTCGTTAAGGCGGCCCCGGTAAGAGGAGGAATTCACATAGACATTGCCCCGGTAGGTAAAGCGCAGTGGTTCCTTTACCTCCGAAAAGTGGGCGGCTGCACAGCGGCAGACGGAAGGGGTGAAATCAGGCCTGAGGGCCATGGTGTTTCCCTCCCGGTCGAAGAACTTATAGAGGTCTTTCGACGGCGTAGAACCCTTGTCCTTTGAAAAGACGTCAAAAAACTCGATGGCCGGTGTCTCGATGCCCCGGTAGCCGAAGGATTCAAGAGAGCGGGACAGGCGGTCTGTCAATTCCCTTCTCTCTTCGAATTCATCTCCATAGATATCCCGGAAACCCTCCGGGGTGTGAATTACACGGTTCATGCTGCTCCTGAAAAAATACCTGCCGATTGTCAAAAAACACTGCTGGCAAAGTTCATATACTGTTGAAGCAAAAAAGCAAGCGCTTTAGCGCGCTACCATACTAGCACGATAAATTATATGGGTTTACCTTCTGTATGTCAACCCGTCCTAACGGCCTGCTTGATATTAGTCATCCCGCTCCGAGAGGTCCTTCTCCAACAAGTTGAGATAGGGAAGAAAGGCATTGCGGCCGGCCTCAAAGAAAAATTCCGGGTCCAGTTCCTTACGAAGGAAGGACTTGCGGCCTCCATCTTCCATCCGTTTCCAGAACTTTTCTGCTTCCGCGTAGCGCAGATAGTAGAAGGTATTGATCTCGGTGAACATGATGAGAAAGAAGGCCACCCCCTCCTGCTCCTCAAATTCCTTCATGAAGACCATCTGATGCTCATGTATATTGGCAAGGGGAAAGCGGTCCGTATTGCACTCCTTGGCATCAAAGCACACAGGAATCCCCTGGACGGCCCCGATGTAGTCAACTGTGGACTTCTGATCAAAGTAGGCCAGAGTAATGTG
This sequence comes from Lachnospiraceae bacterium, assembly GCA_036343235.1. Lineage (GTDB taxonomy): Bacteria > Bacillota > Clostridia > Lachnospirales > Lachnospiraceae > RUG306. The sequence goes on along the minus strand of JAZASQ010000004.1, from coordinate 19,841 downwards.
GCGGGATTCCTTGTCGATATTGATGGGGGTGATGGGGGTCGGGACCTTCTGAATCAGGGCCAGCTTTTTCTCCCGATAGATTTCGTTTGTTTTGTTGATCATGTCCTCGAGGACAGAGCCTCGAAGGCCGCGGGATTCCCATGTGGCCATATATTCCACCTGTTAATATATATCCATTGAAAACTGCTGAAGAATAAATAATTCACTAAAATCCAGCAATTTATAAAGATTTAAATTGCCTATATCCCGCTGATTCCTGCACCGCATTCCCGGCAAAGTGCCCGCATGTCGGAAGGCACCGGCGCCATAAATTCCTTTCCGTCCGGAAATACGGTTTCATATGAATGAAGCATCTGCCGCCTGTTTTTAAAGCTGATTTTTCTGTCTTTTACCGTATCCCCGTACTTGGGATCAAAGACGATCGGACAGCCAAGAAACTTCAGATGGGCCCGGATCTGATGGGGAGCCCCGGTAATCAAATATACCTTCAATAGTGAAAACTCTTCTGACGAGGAAAGGACTTCTATTCCGGTGTGAATTTCCCGGGCGCCATCAAAGTCCCTGTCCCGAACGGTCACCGTATTGGTCTTTTCATCTTTCCGTAAGAAGGCCTTCGTATCCGCAGTCTCTGCCGGCCGGCCGTGCACGAGCGTCAGATAATATTTCTTAAGAGTCCGGTCCCGGAGCATCTCCGTGAGAAACTGCTGCCCCTTCAAAGTCAGGGCAAAAAAGAGAAGACCCGAAGTATTGCGGTCCAGGCGGTTTGAAACAGAAGGATGAAAACGAACGTAGGAATCTGCTGTAATGAGGCCCTTTTGGGCTGCATAGGAAAGCAGCATTTCGTTGATGGAAATATCCCTACCTTCCGCCTTTTGGGACAGGATTCCGGGAGCCTTGTTTACGGCAAGAAAATCCGGGCATTCATATATGACTTCCGGTTCGGGAAAAGAGGCTTGCAGCAGGCTCTGAAAAGCATCCTTTACGTCATCTGTTCCTGCTGAAGATAATTTTTCAAATGTTTCATCGGAAAAGAAAATTTGAACGGAATCCCCGGCTGTAAGGCTTTCTTTACCGGTGGCTTTCTTTCCATTCAAGACAATATTCTTTTTCCGGAGCATTTTGTAGAAAAAGCTGTCAGCGGAATTCGGAAAGAGACGGCGCAGATACTTGATCAGGGTCTGCTTTTCATTATTTTCATCAATCAATAGTTCTTTCATACGAAAGTTAATTCACAAAAAAATATGAAACAAACAATACCCTGATAAGAGCCCGATTAGCCAAAAAGTCTTCCCCGATCAAAGCCGTTGTAGTCGGAAATGAAGAGGTCGGAAAGGCGTTTTTTCTCCGGCACTTCTTCCGCCGTGAAACTGTCGTCCACGGCAACAACCATCATTCCGGCGTTCTTTGCTGCCTGTATGCCGTCCGGATGATCTTCAAAGACAAGGCACTTATCGGGTTTTACGCCGAGTCTCTTCGCGCACTCAAGGTAGACGTCCGGAGCGGGTTTTCCCCTCTTCACTTCGTCCGACGAGATGATAATGTCTATATAGTTGTGCAGGTGGTTCTTTTCAAAGGCCGCTTCCACGAGGCGGCGGGAATTGCTGGTGGCAAGGCCTGTGGGGAAAGCATTATCCTTCAGGAAGCAAAGAAAGTCCTCAGCTCCTTCCTTCAGACCGATGGAGTAGCGGTAAGCGTCATAGGCCATGTCATTCCACTCTTCCATCATCTCTTCAACGGTCTCGGAAAGGCTGAAGCGCCTTTTCATATATTCACCTGTTTCATACATGGAAAGGCCGCCTAAGTCCTTCTGCAGGCCCTCGGGAGACGTGATTCCCCTCTTGCCGAGAAAGGCGATATCTATGTCCTTCCAGATGGAAAGGGAATCCACCAGGGTTCCATCCAGGTCAAAAAGGACTGCTTCGTACTTGTGTTTTCTGCTCATAATCCTATAAGAAAAGGCACCCGGTATCATGGGTGCCATTGATAGTAATATAAAGCCCGGACTCACTCCTTGTTGAAGAATTTCTCGGGAACATCGATGCCGCTCTTCTGCTTCCTGTCGTCCGCAGGGGTACCAGGCGCTGCTGCAGAAGACTTCTTCGCCGCGTCAATACCGGATTGGGGAGCCTTGACTGCCTGTCCTGCTGCGGTCTTTGCATCTGCTGAAGCTGCCGGTTTCTGCGGTTGGGCGGAATTCATAACCGTATCCGTGGGATTCGGTGAAAGCTCCATACGGTTCTGAACGACCGTGTCAAGATAGCCCTGCATGGTCTCAAGAAAACGCTCATCCCGCGACCGGGTCGTATCCATGGACGTAACCAGGAGTTCCTGAATGCTCTTTAACAGGCTATCCGTATAGGCTATGGCCCCGGTACGGATCTCATTGGCCTCACTCGTGGCCTTGTCCAGCATCTCATTGGCCTGTTTCGTAGCCACCATGACGACTTCATTGGCCTGGGCATAGGCCTTCCGCATGATTTCGTGCTCGGAAAGAAGCTCCGTGGTCTGTACCTGAGCCTCTTCTATGATGGCCGCTGCCTTCTTCTTCGCGTCATTGATGATGGCTTCCTGATTGTTGATAATCTTCTGGTAGCGCTTAATTTCAACGGGCGTCTTCGTCTTCAGCTCATCAATCAGGGAATCCATGTCATCCCGATTCACCTGAATCTTTGTAGAGGACAGAGGTACAGGCTTGCAGCCATCCAGATAATCCTCAATCTCTTCAATGATGTTTTCAATTTCGCTGGCCATACGGATTTTTCTCCTTACGCTGATGCCAAACAGATTTTCGATTACATCAAAAGCTTTTTATGACTAATGCAAACCCCGGCTACTACTTCACCGGTACTTTTCCTCAATCAGCGGAATGATGGAAGGCGGAACAAATGGAGAAATGTCCCCATGGTAGGAGGCAAACTCCCGGACCACCGTCGAAGACAGGTAGGAATACTCCATCTCCGTCGCAAGGAAGACGGTTTCCAGGCCTTCGTTTTCCTTCTTGTAGATATGGGCGAGCTGCAGCTCATACTCGAAGTCTGTTGTGGTCCGAAGGCCCCGGACGACAATATTCTTGTCATTTTCCCGGGCGTAGTCCACAAGAAGCCTGTCTGTGGCTTCCACATTGACGTTCGGGTAGTCTTTCACAAGACCCTGTATCATCTTAACACGCTCATCGGGCGAAAACAACGTCCTTTTTGCGCTGTTGATCATGACAAGAACCGTCAGGGAATCGAACAATCCAGCGGCCCGTCGAATAATATCGAGGTGGCCGTACGTGACCGGATCAAAGCTGCCCGGATAGATGGCTCTCTTCAACTCTCCTCACCTGCCCTTCGGAGAAAGACGTGACGATTGGTCTTATAGTCCTTGACCCGTGTCACGGTAAGGCCTGCGGGAACCTTTTCATAAAAATCATTGTCCAGACGGGCTTCCACTATGATCTGCCCGTTTTTCGCCAGGAGATTCCGCTTCATGATTTCCTCCAGAACCGCGTTCTCTTCATGGAGATCATAAGGCGGATCCATATAGATAATGTCATATGGATGGTCGGGTGACGCCGTGCTCACGAAGGAAAGAACCGCAGAGCTATATAGTCTGGCCTCTTCCGTGAAGCGCGTCTTCTCGAGGTTCTTTTCTATGATCTTCTTTGCATCACGTCCGTTGTCCACAAGAACGGCGGATACAGCTCCCCGGGACAGGGCTTCGATGGCCATCTGACCAGAACCTGCATAGAGGTCCAGAAATGTACTGCCCGGTATGTAGTTCTGGATCATATTGAAAAGGGTTTCCTTGATCCGGTCCTGGGTCGGCCGGGTAGCCATGCCGGGAGCAGAAAGAAGGGGAATGGACCGGCGGCTGCCTGCAATCACTCTCATACGTAAAACACTCCTGAAATACAGGGATATATAAAAATCAGGCTTTGTGCGAAAATGAAACATCGCACAAAGAATAGGTATAACCCAGGGTTTTTTTGTATCATCCCTCTTCAAGTTCTGCAAGTCCCATTAACAGAGCCTCTTTCACAGCCTGGTTCCGGACAGCTTCCCGATTCCCTTTGAAGACGAAGTGACGGGTCAGAACACGGCCTTTATAATAGGCGGAAATATAGACGGTTCCGACCGGGCAGGAAGGTGATCCTCCGGTGGGACCGGCCATTCCGGTAGTGGTCAGGCAGAGATCTGCCCCGGTCTTTATATGAAGGCCCATGGCCATCTGCCGGGAGACCTCGGAGCTCACCGCTGTGTGCCGGGTCAGTGCCGTCCGGGATACGGATAAGTCCCTGGCCTTGGCCTCATCAGAATAGGTCACGAAACCGCCCGGATATACCTCGGAAATACCTTCAACAGAGACAAGGGAGTCTGCAAGCCGCCCTCCGGTACAGGATTCTGCCGTTGAAACGCGGAGGTGCCGCCTCTTCAGCTCATCGAAAAGCGCATGGGCCAGCTTATCCTTCGAAGGGGAAATAAGGGAACCTAAGCCTTTTTTCATGTCAGCGATAATGCTCAATTCTGCTCCTTAAGAACGTCCTTATTCTTCACTATGTAGTCAATCAGAGAAACTAGAGTCAGAACAAGAGAAACCCACATAAGAATCTGTCCCAGAACATACCAGATGAAATTGTCAAAATTCGCCACCATGACGATAACCATGATCATGGAAAAGGCGGTCTTGAACTTGCCCCAGTAGGAAGCGGCAATGACGATGCCGTTTTCAGCGGCAATCAGACGGAAACCGGAAATGATGAATTCTCTGGCGACAACAATGATTGTAAACCAGGCCGGCAGTTCCCCGAGGGAGGTAAGACAGATCATGGCAGATGTCACAAGAAGCTTATCTGCCAGGGGATCCATGAACTTGCCGAAATTCGTGATGAGATTTCTGGAGCGGGCAATCTTCCCGTCTGCCATATCGGTGAGGGATGCGGCAATAAAAATCGCATCTGCTACAAGCCGCATGGTCAGATTATCAGGAAATACAAGAAGGAAGACCACAAAGAAGGGGATCATAAAGACCCGGAGCATGGTCAGTTTATTCGGCAGATTCATCTTCATCTACTAACACCCCACTGTAATCATATGCATTCACATCAGAGACTCTTGCCTGAACCAAAGTTCCGGTCATTAGCTCGTGGTCACACGCCACAAAGAACTCCCCGTCAATATCCGGAGCGTCCCGGTAGATGCGGCAGACAAGATTCCTGTCTTCAGGAAGATAGCCGTCCACAAGGGCAGAATATGTCTTCCCAATGAGTTTTGCATTATTCTCTTCGGAAATCTTCTGCTGCAGGGCCATGACGGCGTCAAGCCGGGTCTTCTTCGTCTCTTCGTCGATCTGGTCCGGCATTTCAGCTGCCGGAGTCCCGTCCTCCTGTGAATAGGTAAAGGCCCCCAGGTGGTCGAATCGAACTTCCTTAATGAAGGAAAGAAGTTCTTCGTGTTCCGCTTCTGTCTCTCCGGGGAAACCGCAGATAAGCGTTGTCCGAAGGGCGCAGTCAGGGAGAATTTTTCGAATCAGGGCAATCTTTTCAAGAAGTTCTGCTTTACGGGTCCTTCTTCGCATGGCACTAAGAATCCGGTCCGAACAGTGCTGAATCGGAAGGTCCAGATAATGGCAAACCTTGTCGCAGGAAGCCATGGTCTGAAGGAGTTCTTCCGTAATTTCCTCCGGATAGCAGTACATAATCCGGATAAAGGAGAGATCTTCGATTTCGCTTAATTTTCGAAGAAGGTCCGGAAGAGCCTTCTTTCCGTAAATATCCGTCCCGTAGAGGGTCGTCTCCTGAGCCACAAGAATCAGCTCCCGCACCCCGTCCCGGGCCATCTTTTTCGCCTCGGATATGAGGTCCTCCATGGGAACGGACCGGTAGGGTCCCCGGACAGAGGGAATGACGCAGTAGGAGCAACCCTTGTTGCAGCCCTCGGCAATCTTCAAATAACCGTAGGCATTCAGGGACGAGCGAACCCTTCCGGCCGAATCGTCGGGAAGTCTGGTGAGGTCTCCCCGCAGTACCGGATGGTCACCTCCCGAGACCCCTTCTATGGCCTCACAGATTTTGTCATAGGAAGCTGTACCCACAATGGCATCAACTTCAGGCAGACTCTTTTTGATCTCATCCGCATAGCGCTCAGCCATGCAGCCGGCCACCACCAGAGTCTTCAAATGGCCTGTTTCCTTCAGGGCCCCCAGTTCAATAATCGTATCGATCGATTCCTGCAGGGCGTCATGGATGAAACAGCAGGTGTTTACGACAATGATATCAGCCTCTGTCTCGTCATCCGTAATGGAGTAGCCTTGCTTCAAGAGCCTTGAGAGCATATGCTCAGAATCGGAAAGATTCTTATCGCAGCCTAAGGATTGGAAGAATATTTTTTTCGATACAGACGTCATCACTCTTCGTCGTCATCGCCCTCGTCGTCACCGGCGTGGGGAGTGAAATCCTCGTCCTCGGAAGCGAAAACGGAAAGGCCGCCCTCTACGGGGGCTTCCTCTTCATCGGAATCTTCTCCGGCAGCCCGTTCAGCAGCTCTGGCCTCTGCTTCCGCCTCGGCCTTCAGGCGCTCTTCTTCCTTCTGACGGGCACGTTCTTCCCGGACCTTCTCGTCATAGGCATCCTGCTTTTCCTGCTCTACGGCAGCTTCTTCATCGGTAAGGATGCGGAGTTTGCCTTCCCAGAGCTCTTCAACTGCGATAGAAAGGGGCTTCATGCCTTCGGAGTTTTCAATCAGGGGCTTCCTGTGGTCGATGAGCTGACGGGCCCGTTTAGCCGTAGCACATACAATGGAATAACGGGAATTGATGACAGGCTCATCACCCACATCAACGCCCTGGTTGACTACTTTCATAAGCTCCACATAGGAAGGATGTATCATGACTCTTCTTCTCCTTTCGCGAACTTTTGAAGCTCGCTTCTCATTTCTTCTATATTCAGGCGGTTACGGGAAGTCTTCAGGCCTTCGGTTTCAATGATGTCGTGGACATCGCGCACCGCTTCTTCTATATCGTCATTAATAATGAGATAGTCGTACTTTTCCATAAGCTTGGATTCTCTCGTGGATATGGCAAGCCGGTTCTGAATCTCTTCAGGGGTCTCCGTCCCCCGTCCCACCAGGCGCTCCTTCAGGGCGTCGGCCGAAGGCGGCGTTACAAAGAGAAGAACGGCGTCCGGGAAAATGTTCTTGACCTGCAGAGCTCCCTGGACTTCGATTTCGAGAAGAACGTCCTTACCCTGCTTCGTCAGGCTTTCCACATAAGCCTTGGGCGTTCCGTAATAATTCCCATTGAAGCAGGCATGCTCAAGAAATGCGCCCTCTTCAATCATTTTTTCAAATTCTTCCTTGGTTTTGAAGAAATACTCTCTTCCGTCAGCCTCTCCGGTCCTCGGCTTTCTCGTCGTCGCGGAAATAGAGAGATTGTAGCGGCCCGGATATTCGTCCAGGAGGTGCTTCATGATTGTCCCCTTACCGGCTCCGGAAAATCCCGAAAGTACGGCAACGAGGCCTTCTCGCTTCATCATTCTATTTTCTCCAGATTGATTATTCAAAAAATAATAATATCATTCCAGGTTCTGTATCTGTTCCCGGATTTTCTCAATCAGGGTTTTGACCTGTACACCGACCGCATCGATTTCCACATCCGTGGACTTGGACAGAATCGTATTGGCCTCCCGGTTCATCTCCTGGGAAAGAAAGTCCAGCCGTCGGCCGATTTCCCCGTCGCTCTGCAGGGTAGATAAGGTCTCCGTGATATGGCTCTTCAGGCGGACGAGTTCCTCATCAATAGCAACCTTGTCCGCATAGAGGGTAACCTCCTGGGCCAGGCGCTGGGAATCGATGTCTTCAGTCTCTTTGAAGGAGGCAAGTCGTTCGGCTAGTCTCTCCTTGTAGCCAAGAATGAGTTCGGGGCACCGCTTTTCAATCGTATCTACATGGCCTGAAAGTTCTTTGACTTTTTCTGTAAGGTCAGAGACCAGCCGCGCGCCCTCTCTCCCCCGGGCTGTTTCAAAAGCATCGAGGGCCTGATCCATTGCTGTCTGAAAGAGGCTCTGCAGGGCTTCCTCATCTGTCTCCTTCGCCTTCGTGCTCATCACATAGGGAAGGGATAAAAGTCGGCCGGCGGTGATATCATTCTTCAGGTCGAATTCCTTCTCCGCTTCCTTCGCTGCCTCCACATAAGCTGCTGCGATATGGGGATTAAACTGAAGAGAAATAGTCTCATCGGTATTCGCGTCATAAGAAACGGACACATCCACCTTGCCCCGGGCGATGCGCTTTCCGACGCTCTCCCTAAGGACAGGCTCGAGAAAGTTCAGTTCCCGCGGGAGCTTGCTCGTAAGGTCCAAGTAGCGATGATTTACGGATTTAATTTCCACGGTAACCCGACCGGGAGCCCCTTCTGCGGCCGCCCGGCCGAAGCCCGTCATGGACTCAGCCATAAAAATACGCACCTTTCCTTTTTAGCATCGATATATTATTATATTGAAATGATTTGCATTCGTCAAATAATTCGATAAAAATATACAATTTATAAGGGTCTGAGCTTTTTAGACCTCTCAGATAAAGGAGTATTGCCATGGCTTTCGATGGAGCCACCGTCCGGGCCCTCTCCCGGGAACTGTCCGATCGCCTCACGGACCGGAAAATCAGTAAAATTGCCCAGCCTGAAAAGGACGAGCTCATATTCACCATCAAGGGCGGCGGAGAGACCGTCCTTCTCTTCGCTTCAGGAAGCGCCACCCTTCCCCTCCTCTATATCACGGAGGAGCGGAAGAAATCGCCCGACACAGCTCCGGCCTTCTGTATGGTCCTGCGGAAGCACCTGCAGGGCGGCCGCATTACAGCAATCGAACAGATGGGAGCCGAAAGGGTCATCCGCATGTCCGTGGAACACCTGGACGAAATGGGTGACCTCTCGGTGAAGTATCTCTACTTTGAGATCATGGGCCGCCACTCGAACATCATCTTCACAGACAGTAATGACAATATAATTGATGCCATCAAGCGCATCAACTCCTTCGTCTCCTCCGTACGTGAGGTCCTTCCCGGGAAAAAATACTTCATTCCCGCCCAGGAAGGAAAGTGCGACCCGGATGCCTGCTCCGAAGACTTTTTCATGAATAATATAATGCAGAAGGGTACCTCTGTGGCGAAAGCTCTGCAGGGAACCCTTACAGGTTTCGGAACGACTCTGTCCGAAGAAGTTTCCTACAGGGCCGGAGTAGATTCGTCTGCATCGACAGCTGCTCTTTCTCCGGATGAAAAAAGAAACCTCTATTTAGCTCTGACTTCCTATATTAAAGAAATTGACAGCGGAGATTATTCTCCTGTCATCTATCGTAATCCGGATACCGGAGAGGCAAAAGAGTTTTCTCCCCTGTCCCTCGACCATCTTTCCGACATGCAGGAGGAAAGAGTGAAGTCTGTATCCGAGATGCTATTTTTATATTATTCATCAAAGAATAAGACTGAAAACATCAAGCAGAAGTCGGAAGACATCAGAAAGCTCCTCCATACGCTGATTTCCCGAAACAAGAAGACTTATGCCATTCAGGAAAAGCAGCTTGCCGACACGGAGAAAATGGACACCTACAGGGTCTACGGGGAACTCCTCCATACCTACGGGCACACGGCGCCGGAGAAGGCGAAGGAAATTACAGTGGATAATTACTACACCGGGGAAAAACTCACGATTCCCCTGGACCCCAGGTATTCTGCCATGGAGAATGCCGCCCGCTACTTTGCCCGCTACGATAAACTGAAACGGACAAAGGAGAATGTGACGGAACGTATCGAAAATACCAGGGCCGAACTCGACCACCTGTCTTCAATTGAAGCTTCCCTTTCCTTTGTAGAGACGGCGGCCGACCTTTCCGAAATCCGTCGGGAGATGCATGACGCCGGCTTTACGAAGAAGTCTGAGAGCCGGGGAAAGAAGAAGACATCTGAAAAAGCGGCTCCCCTCCACTTCGTCACGAAAGACGGCTTCCACGTCTATGTTGGAAAAAATAACTTCCAGAACGAAGAAGTCACCTTCAAACTGGGCAGCGCCAAAGACATGTGGTTTCACGTGAAGACTCTGCACGGCAGCCACGTCATCATAAAAACCGAAGGCAAAGAACTGCCGGACGAGGACTATATCATCGGGGCCCAGGTGGCAGCTTACTTCTCCGAAGGGAGGGATTCCGACAAGGTAGAGGTCGACTACGTACAGCGGAAGGAGGTCAAAAAGACCCCCGGTACGGCCCCCGGCTATGTCATCTACTACACGAACTATTCCATGCTAGTACATCCTTCCCTTGAAGGCGTGACAAAAGCTACAGGTTCTTAAAAATCTGCTTTTCTTCCATCTTTTGCAGGTGGCTTGCTATTGCCCTGTACTCCAAGCTTTCGAGTTTCGGGTCTTTTTTCAGGACTTCCTTTGCCTCTTCAGCTGCCTCCGCCATGACATCCGGGTGCTCAGCCATTTCAGTAAAGTCCACCCCCGCTTCCCCGCTCTGCCGGATGCCGGTCACGTCCCCGGGGCCCCGCAGGCGCAGATCTTCCTCAGCGATGAAAAAACCGTCATTGGAGGAGTTAATCGACTTTAATCTCTCCGGAATCTCATTTCCGTCCGCGCAGTTCATGAAGATGCAGTAGCTTTGCTCTTTTCCTCTTCCTACCCGGCCCCTGAGCTGGTGGAGCTGGGAAAGGCCAAAGCGGTCTGCGTTTTCAATCAGGATGACCGTAGCATTGGGGACGTCGATGCCGACCTCTATGACCGTGGTCGAAACCAGAATATCTGTCTCATGGGCCCCGAAGGAAGCCATCACTTCTTCCTTTTCGCTGTCCTTCATTCGGCCGTGCAGGGTCCCGATCCGGATGTCCTTTGGCAGGGCCTTTTTCAGTTCCTTCGAATAGGTTTCCACATCGGCAATGGAAGGGTCCTCTTCGCTCTGCTCGACGAAAGGACAGATGACATAAGCCTGCCGGCCTTCCCGTACCTGCTTTTCCAGAAACTTCCAGGAGGTGAGCCTTTTGTCCGGTCCGACGACACAGTTTTTGATAGGAAGACGGCTCGCCGGCTTATCTGCCATAACAGAAATCGGCATATCCTGATAGAGAATCTTTGCCAGAGTCCTCGGAATCGGGGTCGCCGAAAGTAAGAGGACATAGGGGGAAGCTCCCTTGTTCATCAGGGCCTTTCTCTGCTTAACTCCGAAACGATGCTGCTCATCCGTAACAACGATACCGATATCCCCGTATTCCCGGGCCTCGGAAATGAGGGCGCTTGTTCCGATGACAAAGAGGCCTGCGGATGAAGCGATGGTCTCAAGGGCCTCTTTCCGGGCCTTTCCCTTGACGGCCCCGGTCAGAAGGACTGCCTGAAAGGGAAGGAGAAACTCATCAATATAATGGCAGAAGGTCTTATAGTGCTGCTCGGCCAGGACCTCGGTCGGGGCCATTAGGAGGGCCTTATAGCCGTTCTCCACCATGAGAAGCATGGAAAGGAAGGCCACCAGTGTCTTACCGGATCCCACATCCCCCTGAATCAGGCGCTCGGAAATGGTCTCCTGATGAAAATCCGAGAAAATGTCGGACAGGGCTTTCTCCTGCCCTTTCGTCAGAGGATAGGGAAGGGACTGCCTGACATTCGTATAAAAGTCTGTTTTCTCCGGTATATGGGTGTTGGGACGGACCTCCTCCTTCTCTTCGTTCATTGAAAGGGAAAGGAAGAAAAAGAAGAAGTCGTCAAAGGAAAGCCGCCGTCTTGCCCGGGTCAGGACCCCTTCATCTGCCGGAAAATGGGTGTCAGAGAAAGTCGTATACAGATCCGGCAGATCATGCTTTGAAAGGATTGCAGCCGGCAGAAAGTCAACAATCCGGCTCTTCTCCACGAGGGCCGTTTCGATAGACTTCTTAAAAAGGGTGTTTGAAAGGCCCTTAGTTAGAGAATAGACGGGCTGCAGAGAAGAAAGCAGAGCCGAATACTTTTCCAACGGATGGATTTCCGGCTGCTCGAGACGGACGAAGCCTGCCTGCTCCCCCTTCTTCACGGTCCCGTAGAAGACAAAGGTATCACCAATCTTCAGGGTAGAAGAAAGGTAGGGCAGGCGGAACCAGATACACTCGAGGGGAATATTCCCGGCCGCCTCCTGGCGAAGGATGGTGACGGCAATCCTTCCCTTTTTCGTGGCGGGTTTCCGGGCAATAGTGACCTCGAAAGCTGCCTTCTTCCCCTCCTGTACAATTGACATATCCCGGGTGATTTCGGGATACCGGGTGTAAGTCCGGGGGTAATCTGTCAGCAGGTCATAGACAGTATAGATTTTCAGTTTATGAAAAAGGGCCTCGGATTTTTCACCGATGCCCTTGATCTCACGGATGCTTGTATTTTCAATCATGAAAGCTTCCCGCAAAAGTGTCCGTGTCATGCGGACACCTTTCAGTCTCACTCAACAGAAACAATGTAATAGTAAACCGGCTGGTCCCCTTCCGTGATCTCGAATTCGAGCTCGGGGAAGGTGGAGGTCAGCGTAGCCTGCAGCTTTGTGAGATCCTTCTTCTTGACATTCTTCCCGTAGTAGACCGTGCAGAGGGAGGAGTCGTCATTCACCATGGAGCGGAGCATCTCAAGAAAGGCCACCTGAATATCCGGGTTTACAGCCACGATGCCCTCATCGCCGATGCCCATGTAGTCACCCTTGTGGATTTCCCGGTCGTTGATTTTCGTATCCCGGACCGCGTAGGTGATTTCGCCGGACTTCACCGTCTCGATGTCCTTCAGCATATGCTTGGCGTTGTCCTTGGCGGATTCCTCGGGAATGAAATTGATGAGGGCAGCAATGCCCTGGGGAATCGTCTTCGTGGGAAGGACGATGACTTCCTTGTCCTCGGAAATATCCCGGGCCTGGTTGGCCGCCAGAATAATATTCTTGTTGTTCGGCAGGACAATGACCGTCTTTGCATTGACCTTCTCAACAGCGTTTAAGATATCCTCCGTTGAAGGGTTCATGGTCTGACCGCCTTCAATGATATAGTCTGCGCCCAGCTCGCTGAAGATTGAATTCAGGCCTTTTCCGATGGAAACCGCTACAAAGCCGACTTCCTTGGGCGGCTCAGCAGGGGCATCCTCCTTTTTTCCTTTTACCGGAGCCTGCTTCGCCGCAGGTGCCTTTTCAGCAGGCGCAGCCGCAGGAACAGGAACAGGCTGTACAGCTTTTCCGTCCTTGCCGTCCAACTTCAGATTTGTAACGGTGACAGATGCAATGGAACCGAAGGACAGGGCTTTGGTCAGTACATGGCCGGGGTCGTTCGTCTGCAAAGTGACCGCGATATCATCAACTGTCTGTGAAATATATATTTCACCTGCAATCGCCCCGTAATAGTTTCTCAGGTCCTTCTCATCGTTTTCCGAAAAGACTGCGGCGGGAAGAATGCGGAAGGCCGTCTGGTAGGTGTACTTGGACTCCTCTTCCTTCGGAGCTTCGTGGTTTTCATCCCCGATGGTGAGGTCGATTTCTTTGCCCTCAAGAATGTCCCGGGCCCCCTCAAGAACACAAACAAGGCCCTGTCCGCCGGAATCGACGACACCAGCTTCTTTCAGCACCGGCAGCATCTCGGGAGTCTTCTTCAAGGTCTCATCGGCTGCAGCAACGATTTCCTGAGCGAAGGTGACGATGTCTTCCGTATCGGCAGAGAGAACGAGAGCCTTGTCAGCTGCAGCTCTGGCAACTGTGAGAATCGTACCTTCCTTGGGCTTCATGACGGCTTTGTAGGCCGTGTCGCAGGCATTGGAGAAAGCGTCAGCCAACTTCGGCACATCAAGGGTTTCCTCGGTCTTCACAACCTTTGTAAAGCCCCGGAAGAGCTGGGAAAGGATGACGCCGGAATTTCCGCGGGCGCCCCTGAGAGAGCCACTGGACATGGCCTTGCAGACAGCCTTCATGTCCGGGGCCGGGAGGCCTGAAACCTCTCTGGCGGCCGACATAATCGTCGCCGTCATATTCGTCCCTGTATCCCCGTCAGGTACGGGGAAGACGTTTAATTCATTGATATAATCCTTCTTTGCTTCAAGTGCCTTGGCTCCGGCCAGAAAGCAGCGGGAAAGCACCTCGGCATCGATAGTAGTGATAGCCATACGAAACAATACTCCTTCTCAGTCGATTACACGAAGTCCGTCGATGAAGACATTCATCCTTTTGACCTTCATGCCGGTGAACTCTTCCAGCTTGTATTTGACATTCTCCCGGAGATTGTCAACGACCGTGGAGATGCTGATGCCGTAAGACACAATGAGGTGGAAGTCAATGGAGATTTCATTGTTCTCATCCACTGTCACATCGATGCCGTGGGAAAGATAGTCCTTCTTCAGAAGCTTGACAAGGCCGTCCTTCATATTTACCGCAGCCATGCCGACAATGCCGAAGCACTCAACAGCTACTGCACCGGCATAAGTGGCGATGACCTCTGTATCGATCACGACCTTGCCCTTGCTGTTTTCAAATGTCCCTAGTCCCTGCATAGAAATTTCCTCCTGTCGGAAACCTGTAAAAAAGGGAATGCGTACACATGACTGATGCAGAGCCCCTCTTTGAAGCCGCCTGCCATGGAATTGACGCAGATATAAATAATATTATAATGAAATACGGCAAAATTACAAGAATGAAGCATGGTCAGAACACGGCTTCCATCCTCTTTTGCTGGCAAGCAGAAATTGTTGTAATTTCACAAAAAATTCCCTTGCATTTATGGAGACAAATTGCTAATATAGGTTCGTTGCTTTGTTGGCAATCAGAATTTTTTTGCTCTGATTCGAATAAATAACGGCAAGGAGGTGCTTGGCATGGCAAAGTGCGCTGTCTGCGGAAAGGGCGCTCACTTCGGAATCAAGGTGAGCCACTCCCACAGAAGATCAAACCGTATGTGGAAATCAAACATCAAATCTGTAAAGGCTATCGTTAACGGTACGCCCAAGAGAATCAATGTTTGCACTTCCTGCTTACGCAGCGGCAAAGTTGAGCGTGCATAAGTTTACGCTCCATTGAACCGATTGATCAAACCAATTAAGGACTTCGGGTTTCCCCGGAGTCCTTTTTTCCGGATTTTCAGTACAACAAAGGCCTGCTCCTTTTCGGGAACAGGCCTTTATCTCACTCTTCCATTTCCTTCTTCACGTCGGCTGCCTCATAGATGGTCTCTTCCATGGCAGCACCGGCCTTTTCCCGGGCCTTCTTTTCGTCTTCGTCCGGTTCGGGCTTCTTCTTGTCCTTGAAGCGCTCTAC
Organism: Lachnospiraceae bacterium; assembly: GCA_036343235.1. GTDB lineage: Bacteria > Bacillota > Clostridia > Lachnospirales > Lachnospiraceae > RUG306. The sequence continues at coordinate 4,585 of JAZASQ010000004.1, read as the reverse complement.
GAAGTCAGGCAGCATGTCGAGAATCTTGTCGATGCCGGTGTGGGTGGCGATATTGATGAGACGGGTGGAACCGTCATGGATGATGAGAACAGCGGAAGGCTTCATCTTCCCGCCCATAGCTCCGCCTGCCCCGGACTTGTCATTTGAAAAAGCACCGGCCCCGGCCCCGAAGGACACGTCAACCAGGGGGATGATAATCGTATCATCGATATGTATGGGCTCTCCAACCACAGTTTTCGTCGAGAGGAAGGAACCCATTCCGTCCATCAATGACTTCACGGTTGAATCAAAAATTGTCGCTTCTTTTCCCATATTTACCCTCCGTCAAGCGGCCTCTTTGGCTGCCTTGTCCTTCTTCTGCTGTTTCACGGCCCCGAGTACGTCTCCGATGAAGGCCCGGGAATCCTTGTTCGCAATTATTTTGATTATAATATAAACTGCCTGAAAGAGAAAGATTTTTCCTTTAAGTCCAATTGTTCCATTTAGATAAGGCTCATCAGCCTGAAAATCCGGGCGGAAATTTTTCTTCTTCCCATAGACGAAAGGGAACAGAGCCAGGACCCCGGTCACATAGCCTGTCGTGTCCGGCTCCCCTGTCGAATAATCGAGGTCAGCTGTAAGGACCGTGGGCTTCATCTTTCCGAGCAGGGCAAAGACCTGTCTGAGGATGTAATTCAGCCCGTCCAAATTTCCGAGAATCGCGGACGGAAGGCTCTTTTTCTTCCCGGATGAGCTTTTGTCCTGTTTGCTTCCGGCTTTTTTGGTTTTCTCTGCAGCTCCTTCTGCCTTCTTTACGGCTTCCTGTACATTCTTTTCCGCTTCTGCAGCAGTCTTCTCAGCTTCCTGTTTTTCATTATTCTCACGCTTCTTCTTCCCGCCAAGAGGTATTTTCACGAGACCCCACAGCAGGGTGATCTGAGCTGCCATCCCACCGGAATAGGCCGCTGTGATACCGAAGAAGTGAGAGAAATCGTGGAGCTTCGCCACAAAGACATTTTCTTCGTCAAAGGCCCCATCCGCCCGGTACATGAAGGGCGTAAACAAAAGGTAGAAAACCAGAACAAGAATGACCAGCAGAAGAATCAGAATGATTTTCCCGATGACAGCAAGGACAGCTAAAAATATGCTCATAGGCTGCCCTCCCCTGTCCGCGAGGCGAAATAGGCCTTCACGGATGCTTTTTCAACAGTTCCTTCCGATTCAATAATTTCCTCAACAATCCGCTTCACAAGGTGCTTTGCGGTGATGTAGCCCCGGGCCAGTCCGACCACGGTCACATCTGAATTCCTGAAAGGCTCATGCATGAATTCTTCGTCCGGATAGAGGACGAAAAGCTCATCGTCCCTGTCCGAAAGGCATACAAGGTAGAGCCCGGCCACACCGGCCCGGCACGAAAGCTTCCGCTTGATTTTTTCCTCGGAATGGATATTGTCCGAAAGAAATAAAGGCTCTACAAAATGCAATCGTCCGCCTCACAGGGTAAATGTGCGTCTCCAAGAAAATCTTCTTCTGCTGACGACGCAAATACGTCATCCAATCGAGTAGGAGGATTTCATCCTCCTACTCGATGCAGCAACGCAGCAACCAGCTCACAGCCTTCGGCTGTTTCGCTGATTGCAGTCGCCAAAGAGGTTCCTTCACATGCGAGCATGTACGGAACCTCCTTGGCTCGTTGCCTAACAAAAAAGAGTATAGCCGATTTAATCCCCACTGACAATGAACGGATTTTCCTTTCCGTCAGTCGGAGAAATATGTATCAAAGCACTTCTTTGCCAACGGCACCGCGTGCTTCGAAGACGTGCCGGAATCCTCCATGATGACGGCAATCGCAATTGCTTTACCGTTCTTCTCCGCCACACCTGTAAACCAGGAATGGGTCCGGGACTTGTCGTCAGTAAACTCGGCTGTCCCGGTCTTGCCGTAGGCTGTATAGGAATCAGTTTTAAGCTTTGAACCGGTTCCGTTTTCGACAACGCCCCGCATGAGGGCTTTCATCTGCTCCGCTTCATCGCTTGTCATGATGGAACCGTACTCTTCTCCCTTATAACGCTTGATGCGGGTCGAATCCACCGATTCGATTGAATCAATAATATAGGGCTCCATCACGATTCCACCGTTTGCGATGGCGGCAGACACCATACAAAGATGAATCGGGGTAACCAGGGTCTTCCCCTGCCCGATGGAGGTCTGCATTACACTGGCGTCGGAATCCGCGTCCGAAAGAGAAAAGGAAGACTTCGACACGTTCTGCAATTTCGTGGGCAGGGCACGGTTAAAGAGCATGCGGGTAGAAAGGACTGTGAATCGGGCCGGATCCAAGGCAAGACCCATCTGGGCGAAGGTCGTATTGCAGGAATTGGCAAAGGCAGCTGAAAGGTCCTGGGGCCCGTGGACCTGGGAGTTATAGCAGTGAATCGTAAAACCGTCCTGGGTATAGGTTCCTGTACAATCATAGGTTTTCGCCGGATCGTTGCCCTCCTCCAGATACTCAAGGGTTGTGAAGATTTTCCCGGTGGAACCGGGCGGATAGAGGCCCTGAGTGGCCCGGTTCAGTAGCACGGATGTTTCAGCAGTCGTCAGCGAATCCCAGTCAGCCGCCACAGTGTTCGGATCAAAGTCAGGCTTACTAACCATACATAGAATCCTTCCTGTGGAGGGCTCAATAGCAATGACGGCCCCCTTATATGAGCCCATGCCGTTATATGCCGTGTCCTGCAGGCGGGAATCTATCGTGATATTGCAATTGTCCCCGTTCGTCTTCTTATCCGTCAGCTGTTCGGAGAGCTGCTTTAAAAAGAATTCGTGGCTCCGAAGCATCTGGAAATTGGCGTCGAGCTCCACCCCGCTCATGCCGTTTGTGGCAAAACCTACCGCATGGGCATATTCGGGCCCGTAAGGATAGACACGGGATTCACTGCCGTCCTTTCCCGTCTTCGTTTCGGCCAGAACCTTCCCGTCTGCGGAAATGACAGAACCCCGGGCCGTGTGCTCGGCCATATTGGCAAGACGCGGATTGTAGGGGGAGTTGATGAAGGTATCGCTCCGGAAGCCCACGAAGTAGATGAAATAGGCGGACAGGGAGAGAAAGAGGGCCAGAAAGATATACATGACAACCGAAAACTCCCGGTTGCTTTTTATATCATTTTTTCTCTTTTTCCTCCGGCGGCGGTCCGGGGTCCGGTTCAGGTCGATAAGGTCGATTTCCCTATTATTCTTTTTCGCCATAATCGTCCTCCTCTCCCCGGTATTCCCGGACATAGAGACCCTGAATGATGGCAAAAATGATCATGGTCGAAAGCAGGGAGGAACCACCGTAGCTTACAAGGGGCAGGGTCACGCCCGTGGAGGGGATGAACTTCGTCACGCCTCCGATCATGATGAAGGTCTGGGCCCCGTAGCAGGTTCCCAGGCCCAGGGCCAGCATCTTGTAGAAAAAGTCGGAAATCTGCATGGCGGAATTTAAGAATAATAAAAACACCCCGATACAGAGAAAAATCACAAGAAGGGCGAACACTCCCCCCATTTCCTCTGCGATGGAGGCAAAGACAAAGTCAGATATAGCCAGCGGAATCTTGTCAGGCATACCCTGGCAGAGCCCGGACCCGAACCAGCCGCCGGTCCCGATGGCAAAAAGAGACTGAGACACCTGGTAGCCGGCCCCGTCCACAACGGAAATGGGGTCCCTCCAGGCGATGAAGCGGGTCCTTACATGGGAGAAAATGAAATAGGCAAGCGTCAGTCCCAGAACACAGAGCAAAGCCCCGACCGCCAGCCAGCGTGGGTTCTTTGTCGCCACATAGAGCATGATGAGGTAAGTGATCATGAAAATACCGGCGGAGCCCAGATCCTTGGATGCGATAAGAATCAGGACATGAAGGGCCGCCACGGCCGTCGTAATCACAACCTGCCGCAAATCAGTTGATTTTGCGAACATGCAGGAGACAAAGAAGACGAAGAGAATCTTTACAAATTCCGAGGGCTGGATTGTGAAGCCGGCAATGGAGATATTGAGCTTGGCCCCATAGACTGTGGAACCAGCCACAAGGACGATGCCAATGAGTCCCACGCCCAAAGCCGCATAAAACCAGGTCAGCCTCGAGAGAAAGGCCCCGTGTTTGATGATGAGGGGAATCAGGGCTGTCACAATCATGCCGATGGTGGCAAAAAGGAGCTGTTTTTCGGCCTTGTCGATATTCAGCCGGGTGATTATGATGAAGCCTATTGCCATCAGCATGGCCATGGAATTTACGAGGGGCTTGTTCGAGCCGTCATAGGCCGCTCGGAAGACCAGAAGAACGATGGCAAAGAGGACGCACTCAAGGGCCAGCATGATCAGGACCCGGAGCTCTTTCGTATTCAGGTAGATGACCAGATTCCCATTGATGAGAATGAGGTACATGAATACGGTCTGGCGAACATAGCGGCTGTGCCGGGCTGCTGCTGTCGTCTTTCTCCTCAGCGCTGCAAAGCTGTCATAGGTAAATATGGCCAGGAGGAAAATCATCGTAAACCTGGATATGGAAGTAAAGAAATGGACCAAACTGTCTTGAGCTCCTTAATGATTTTGAATGGTGACTACTTTCTT
>JAZASQ010000003.1:0-65005 GCA_036343235.1 Lachnospiraceae bacterium | reverse complement strand
AACAAGAACAACTGAGAGGAGACAGAAGATGAAGGAATTCGAACTCAAATACGGCTGCAATCCCAACCAGAAGCCGTCCCGCATTTTCATGGAGGACGGGAGCGAGCTGCCGGTGAAGGTCTTAAACGGCAGGCCCGGCTACATCAACTTCCTCGATGCCTTTAACGGCTGGCAGCTGGTTTCGGAACTGAAGAAGGCAACCGGCCTTCCCGCCGCGACATCCTTCAAGCACGTGTCTCCCGCCGGAGCCGCTGTGGGTCTGCCTCTTTCGGACGTTGAACGGAAAATTTACTGGGTCGATGACGACGCGGAACTTACTCCCCTGGCCAATGCCTATGCCCGGGCCCGGGGAGCGGACCGCATGTCTTCTTTCGGCGACTTCATTTCCCTGTCCGATGTCTGTGACGAGGCCACGGCGAAACTCATCCGCCATGAGGTAAGTGACGGCATTATCGCACCCGGTTATACGGACGAGGCCCTGGCCATCCTGAAGGAGAAGAAGAAGGGCAATTACAATATCATAGAAATTGACCCTTCCTATGTTCCGAACCCCATTGAAAAGAAGCAGGTCTTCGGCATCACGTTCGAACAGGGCAGAAACGAGCTCCATATCGGTCCTGACTTCTTCGACAATATCGTGACGAAAAATAAGGACCTCCCGGACGAGGCAAAGCGCGACCTTGCCATTTCCATGATCACGCTGAAATATACCCAGTCGAACTCCGTCTGCTATGTCAAGGGCGGTCAGGCCATCGGCATCGGGGCCGGCCAGCAGTCCCGCATTCACTGTACCCGCCTGGCCGGCCAGAAGGCGGACAACTGGTATCTCCGTCAGAGCCCCCAGGTTCTGGGCCTTCCCTTCAAGGATGAAATCGGCCGGCCGGACCGGGACAATGCCATAGACGTTTATATCGGGGCTACCCCTGAGGATGTCCTTGCTGACGGGGCCTGGGAGCGGGTCTTCACAAAGAAGCCGGAAGCTTTCACTGACGCTGACAAGAAGGCCTGGCTGGCGACAGAGAAGGACGTTTCCTTAGGATCCGATGCCTTCTTCCCCTTCGGGGACAATATAGAGCGGGCCGAGCGCTCCGGCGTGAAGTATGTGGCTCAGCCCGGAGGCTCCATTCGCGACCAGCAGGTCATTGACACCTGCGACCGTTTCGGCATGGTCATGGCCTTCACGGGAATCCGCCTGTTCCACCATTGATATCGGGAATAATGTAAAACGAGAACACTCCTTTCGCTTTTTCGGCGGAAGGAGTGTTTTTTTGTGTTAGGCAACGAGCCAAGGAGGTTCCGTACATGCTCGCATGTGAAGGAACCTCTTTGGCGACTGCAATCAGCGAAACAGCCGAAGGCTGTGAGCTGGTTGCAGCGTTGCTGCATCGAGTAGGAGGATGAAATCCTCCTACTCGATACTGCGAGCCCAAGCGACAGCTGTTCCGGGCGGTTTGTGATGGCGAAAGATTTTTTCAGACCCGGATGACTTTTTTGGAGAATTCGTTCTTGTGTGCCATTCCGGTTTTCCCGGTCAGAATGATATTGTAGAGCTCATCCGCAAAAATATCCTTTTGCAGGCAGATTGCGGCGTCTTCTGAGAGCTCTCTTGCAGCCGGCTCGGAGAGGGCGCAGAAGACGGGGGTCTGGCCTGCGCTATTCGTTTTTGAAGGCTGTTCTCCTTCATGCAGATGTGCGTTTCTGCCCGCCTTCATTTCTCCGAGCAGTTTTGTGCCGACCTCGTTCATGGCCAGGACATGGATGTAGGGAGCATAGTTACATTTCTGAAGACTTGCGGCAGCTTCATCCGTGATGCCGAGCACGATGTGGAGAAGGGCGCGCCGCAGGCGGGCCCGGGTGTAATTTCTCGCATCCAGCGCTTCGGCATATTCGGTAAAGGTCGTGAAATCCTCACGCCTCCTCAGGATGCGGTTAGTAAGGTCTTCGTCGATATCGGAAAATATCGTGAGATCCGTTTTTGGGAATAGGCCGGCAGAAGTATTGCCGGAAGTGCTCTCCGGCCCGTTCACGGAATACAGCTTCTCATGGAGAAGCAGGGAAATGTCATCGGGAAAAACGAAGGAGCAGTCTTTGATGGCTGTATTTATGACAGAAAGACCGGCGGGGGAAAGATTCTGCTTCAGAAAATCCTTCTCATTTTTTTCGAGCTCCTCGAGATCTATTTCGTCAGCATCCGGAGTGGCGAGGGCAGTTTCCAAGGGTCCGTACAGGATCCCGATGGTCTTGCGGAGGGCAGAAGAGGAGGCGTATTCATCTCCTGTGCAAGCGCTTTCATCGTGGCCGGCTCCTTCACGCTTATACGCATGGAAGGAAACCTGCGATGTCCCGTGGGCCTTTTCATATTCCAGCAGGGCTTTCACATAGAGGAGGCCGAGGAGATCATTGGGATTGTTGAAGATAGCGGCATCTGTCCCGCAGGCTGCGGCTGCTTTTGCCATGGCGGCCGGGTAGGAGAGACCGGATTTCATACATTCATTCAGGGAAGCCTTGAATTCGGGCGGTTCGTCAAGAAGGAGGCGGGCAGCGTTTTCAATGGCGCCTTCGTCCCCGCTTTCGGAGCCGAAGACCAGGTCTGTTACGATGCCGGTGGAAAGCAGGGTATTGACCCCGGTCCGGGCAAAGACTTCCGCGTTGGCCGTGGCGCCGATGACCGGGAGCTCAATACATAAGTCTGCGCCGGAACGAATCCGGGCGGTCGCAGACTTTCCTTCGGGGACAGGCAGACTTTCAATGGCGGAGTTTTCTTCGGAGACCGATCCGATGGCTGCCCCTGCCCGCACGTATTTATTTATGATGGCGGGCTCGCCCCGCTGGACGAAGTCCCCGCTCATGCAGACAATGACAGCATCTGCCCCGAGTTCCTTCCGGCAGTAGTTCATTATTCTTTCGTGCCCCGTATGAAGGGGGTTGAATTCCGCGACAATTCCGGCGACTTTCATCTGATGTCCCTCTTGAGAAGCAAAAGCAAATTATCTATAATATTATGCGCTGTTTTTTACATTATATTACATTTCATAAAGGAGAAAACAAGAAATGAACGTACTCGTCATCAACTGCGGTTCTTCATCGCTCAAGTACCAGGTCATCGATTCCGACTCCGAGCAGGTACTCTGCAAGGGCCTCTGCGAGCGGATCGGCATCGACGGAAGACTGACCTACCAGAAGGTCGGCGGTGAGAAGGAGATTACAGACGCCGCCATGCCCACCCACAAGGAGGCTATCTCCCTCGTCCTCAAGGCTATCACGAATGAGAAGACCGGAGCCCTCAAGGACCTTGCTGAAATCGGGGCTGTCGGCCACCGCATCGTTCACGGGGGCGAGAAGTTCACGTCTTCCTGCGTCATCACGGATGATGTCATCAAGACCGTAGAGGAGTGCAACGACCTTGCGCCCCTGCATAATCCCGCCAATATCATCGGAATCAATGCCTGCCGGGAACTGATGCCTTCTGTTCCCATGGTCGGCGTATTCGACACGGCCTTCCATCAGACCATGCCCGAGAAAGCCTATATGTACGCGGTTCCTTATGAATACTATCAGAAGTACGGGGTCCGCAAGTACGGCTTCCATGGCACATCCCACTCTTATGTATCCAAGCGGGCGGCCGAGCTCATCGGAAAGCCCTATGACTCCTTAAAGACCATCGTCTGCCACCTGGGCAACGGGGCATCCATCACAGCTGTCGACTGCGGAAAGTCCGTCGATACCTCCATGGGTCTCACCCCTCTCGAGGGCCTTGTCATGGGCACCCGGTCCGGCGATGTGGACGCTTCCGTCGTTGAGTTCCTGGCCAATAAGGAAAACATGTCCGTTTCAGAGGTCCTGAATGTCCTCAATAAGAAGTCCGGCGTCCTCGGCGTTTCGGGCGTATCGAGCGACTTCCGCGACCTCCTGGACGCAATGGACAAGGGCGACGCTCGCGCAAGGCTCGCTGTCGACATGTTCGTCTATCGGGTGGCAAAGTACATCGGTGCCTATACCGTAGCCATGAAGGGCGTTGACTGCATCGCCTTCACGGCCGGCGTCGGCGAGAACAACGGCTACGTCCGCAGTGAGGTCTGCGATTACCTCTCCGTTCTCGGCATTGAGATCGACAAAAAAGCCAATGACTGCCACGGGGTAGAGCAGAAGATTTCCACTCCCGCATCGAAGGCCCTTGTATACGTCATTCCTACAAATGAAGAGCTCGCTATCGCTCGCGAGACAGTCGCACTGGTTGGCTGAGCAGGGGAAAAATACGGCTGCGACGTTCGCCCTCGCCGGCTGAATTGCCGTAGGAATGCCGTAAAATGGACGGACCTGTCAAGAAAAATTTCTTTACATTATTATCGAAAATATCCTTGACACGCACCCCGTATCGAGCGTATAATGCTATTTGTTGTGGTTTTGGAGAAATACTGCCATGAAGCTGGATTTGTCTCTGGACCTGCAGAAGGGGGCCTTTGAAAAAGACGTGACCCTGCCCTTTGATATTACTACGGTGCAGGTATCCGGAGACATGAGACCGGTTTCGGGACCGGAGGAAGTTTCCTTCCATGTCGAAAGCGACGGAAGCCGACTTTGTGTGACCGGGGAGGCGGAAACAGTCGTTACATACCCCTGCGACCGCTGCCTGAAGGATACGAAGGTTCCTCTCACGGCAGAAGTTTCTCTGGAATTTCCCCTTTCGGACGGCCGGATCGTGCTGAATCCGGAGGACCCGGAAACCTATGTGGAGAACGGCAATACCATTGACCTCTCCGCAGTCCTTTCCGAAGAGATTCTCATCGGAAAACCGGAAAAAGTCCTCTGCAAGCCCGACTGCAAGGGCCTTTGTCCCGTATGCGGGCAGGACCTGAATGAGGGGACCTGCAATTGTGAAAAAACCGTTCCTGATCCGCGCATGCAGCAGTTTCAGGATGTTTTCAAAAACTTCAAGGAGGTGGAATAAGATGTCGATCTGTCCCAAGAATAAGTCTTCCAAGGGCCACAGAAACCAGCGCAGAGCGAACTGGAAGATGAGCGCACCCGCACTCGTCCGCTGCAGCAAGTGCGGCAAGCTGATGATGCCCCATCGCGTCTGCAAGAACTGCGGTTCTTACAATAAGAGAGAGATCATTGCTCAGGACTGATGTTTTGAGCAGTGAACTGCATGAGAAATGCGGCCCTGTACCAGACGGTGCAGGGCCTTTTCTTTTCCCCGGACCTGTCTATGGACAAAAGAGCCCCTGATATCTAACATGTGTATAAACACCCTTCTCTTGCAGGGAAGCGGTTTGTATAGTAAAATGACACGGTTAAGACGAAGGAGATTTTTTCATGGATCGTATTCGTATTGCCATAGACTGCATGGGCGGGGATCATGCTCCGGAGGCTCCCGTTCAGGGAGCCCTTGATGCTATTTCCGAGTCGGATGAAATCGAGGTCATCCTGGTCGGCCGGGAGGAAGAAATCAGAAAAGTCCTGACCGGAAAGAAGTATGACGAGAGCCGCCTTTCGATTGTGAATGCGACGGAGGTCATAGAGACCGCCGAGCATCCGGTATCCGCCATCAATTCCAAGAAGGATTCCTCCATGGTCGTGGGCCTGAAGCTCGTGAAGAACAAAGAGGCGGATGCCCTGCTTTCGGCCGGCAATTCCGGGGCCCTTCTCGTGGGCGGGCAGACCGTGGTCGGCCGTATACCCGGGGTGAAAAGGGCGCCTTTCGCCGCCATGATGCCCACGGCGAGCGGAGCGAGCCTGCTCGTGGACACGGGGGCCAATGTCGATGCCCGGTCGGACATGCTTGTGAACTGGGCCCTTCTCGGCACCATCTATATGAAGGAAGTCGTCGGCCGGGACAATCCCACGGTCGGCATCGTGAATATCGGAGCCGAAGAGGAGAAGGGAAATGCCCTTGTGAAGGAGACTATGCCCCTGCTCCGGGAGACGGATGGTATCAATTTCGTCGGTTCCGTGGAGGCCCGGGACATTCCGACAGGCGGGACGGACATTCTCGTCTGTGATGCCTTCGTCGGAAATATCATCATCAAGATGTACGAGGGCGTGGCGAAGACCATCATGAATGCCCTGCAGAAGGGCTTCAAGGCGACGCCCGTTTCAGCCCTCGGAGCCCTCATGTCCCTGCCCTCCCTGAAGAAGTCCCTGAAGGACTTCGATGTGAGTCAGTACGGCGGGGCCCCGCTTCTCGGCGTCAAGGGGCTTGTCATGAAGACCCACGGCAGCGCCAAGGCGAAGGAGTTCAAAAATTCCTGCCTGCAGTGCATTGCTTTTACCAAGAATGACGTCGTCGGCAAGATGCAGGCGGCACTGGCGGCACAGAAAGAGAAAAGCAAAGCGGAATGAAACGGTGTTCTCGGGCGGCAGCAGAACGCCCTGCAGACTTAATTTTCGCAAAACAGCTATAAGGAGAAGAGAACAAATGGAACTTGACCTCTTAAAGAAGGTAATTGCAGACGTACTCAATGTCGATCCCGATGAGATCACGGAGGACACGACTTTTGTCGAGGACCTGGGAGCCGATTCCCTGGACCTTTTCCAGATCATCATGGGCGTGGAGGAAGAACTCGACGTCGAGGTTGACACGAAGGAAGCCGAGAAGATCAAGACCGTCGGCGATGCCATCGAGCTCATCAAAAAGACGAAGGGTGAGTGAGTATTCTGAGCCGCCCCGGCATATTTTTACACGCGTTTGATTTTTCAAGAAGCCTTTGAGCGATAATCCCCGGAGGCTTCTTTCATTGTGCTTTGCCGTCGGCATGAAAGGACAAATATTTCCATGGAGAATTTTCTGGAACTGCAGGAAAAAATAGGCTATACGTTTAAGGACCCCATGCACCTTCGGCACGCCCTGATTCACAGCTCATACGCCAACGAGCACGGGATGCCCAAGTTCTCGGACAATGAGCGCTATGAGTTCCTCGGGGACAGCGTGCTCGAGATGGTGTCCTCCGACTTTCTGTTCCACAACTATCCGGACCAGAACGAGGGCCAGATGTCAAAACTCCGGGCCTCCCTGGTCTGCGAAATGGCCCTGGCCGACGTGGCATCCGAGCTTTCCATAGGCGACTATATCTTCCTTTCAAACGGGGAGGAGAAGACCGGGGGCAGGCAGCTGAAATCCATCCTTTCCGACGCACTGGAATCCGTCATCGGGGCCATCTATCTCGACGGGGGTATTGTCCCGGCCGATGCCTTCATCCGGAAATTCATCCTGACGGACATCGAGAACCGGACCCTTTTCTACGACGCGAAGACGGTCCTGCAGGAGCTTGTTCAGGGAGGCGACTACGGGACCCTTCATTATGAAGAGATGAAGGAGACGGGGCCTGAGCACAGGAAGACATTCTATATGCGTGCCCTTGTCGGAAACCGCCTGATCGGAGAAGGCTCCGGCGCGACGAAGAAGGCGGCCGAGCAGGAAGCTGCCTACCGGGGCCTTATCCTTCTTCGGCAGGAGCAGGAAGCAAAGAAGCTCCGCTGAACAGGGCGGGCATTACATTAGTCATATGACTAATGTAAAACACGAAGAACACCAGGAGTTGCCATGTACCTGAAAAGCATAGAAATGCAGGGCTTTAAGTCCTTTGCAAACAAGATTGTCCTCACATTCGAGGGCGGCATCACCGGCATTGTCGGACCGAACGGGTCCGGCAAGTCCAATATCGCAGACGCCGTCCGCTGGGTCTTAGGCGAGCAGAGCGCGAAAGAGCTCCGGGGCGCCTCCATGCAGGACGTAATTTTCGAAGGGACCGAGAACAGGCGGGCCCTTTCTTTTGCTTACGTGGCCCTCACGATTGACAACTCCGATCACACCCTTCCCGTGGACTATCAGGAAGTGACCGTGGCCCGGCGGGTCTACCGGTCCGGCGAGTCCGAGTACCTGATCAACGGGACGCCTGTCCGCCTCAAGGATGTGAACGAGCTCTTCTATGATACCGGTATCGGCAAGGAGGGCTACTCCATCATCGGTCAGGGACAGATTGAGAAAATCCTTTCCGGCAAGCCCGAGGAGAGAAGAGAGCTCTTCGACGAGGCCGTCGGCATCGTGAAATATAAGCGCCGCAAGGCCGAAGCCCAGAAGAAGCTTGAGGCAGAGCACGACGACCTGACCCGGGTGAACGATATCCTGTCCGAGCTCGAAAAGCAGGTGGGTCCCCTGGAGGAACAGGCGGAGACCGCCAAACGCTACCTGGCCCGGAAGGAAGAACTGAAAAAGCTCGACGCCAACTATTTTCTCGCTGAGGCTGCGGCCAAGAAGCAGGAGAATGAGGCCCTTTCCGAAAGCCGGGAGAACGCGAACAAGGATCTTTCCGACCTCCATGCGGAGGATGAGAAAATCAAACGGGAGTACGACTCCCTTTCCGGCCGTCTTTCCGCCCTCGATGAGGAGATAGAAGATCTCCGCCGGCAGAAGGACGAAAATATCGCAAACCGGGGGCGCCTGAACCAGCAGATCACGGTCCTGACGGAGCGGATTTCCGCGGGGGAGAAAAACCAGGCTTCCTTCGGGGACCGGATTGCCGAGATCGCAAAGGAGAAAGAAGAAAAGCAGGCGGAGCTTTCCCGTCTGAGCGGGGAAAAGGACTCCCTCGACAGCTCCCTTTCTGAAGTCGAAAAGCGCCTGAAGCAGGTCGAGGACGAATATAATGCCCTCGAGGCCGGCATCAAAGAGAAGAATGAAAAACTCGAGTGCAATAAAGCTGCCGTTCTTTCCCTGATCACGGAGCGGTCCGAGATCAAGGCGAAGAAGGAGAGAAACCAGGCCCTTCTCGAGCAGATCCGGATTCGCAAGGCCTCCCTCAATAAGCAGCTCGTGGAGCAGAAGACCCACGAGGAAGAGCAGGCAAAAGATCTTTCGGACCGGAAGGCTGCCTTTGAGGCGGCCGGAAAAAAGAGAGAGACTGCAAAGCAGAAGGCGGACGAGGCGGCTCAGAAGGTCCGGGAGTGGGAAGGCAAGCTTTCCGAAGCCCGAAAGAGCCTTACGGAAAATGAGCGCCAGCAGTCCGTACTGACATCGAATCTCGAAATCCTTGAAAATATGGCCGAGCGCTATGAGGGCTTCGGGAACTCCGTGAAGCGGGTCATGGAAAATAGGGACTCGGACTCCGGAATCATTGGGACTGTATCCGACCTCCTTTCTACAGATAAGAAATACGAGACTGCAATCGAAACGGCCCTGGCTGCCAATATAAGAAACATCGTGACCGCGGACGAGGACTCGGCAAAGCGGCAGATTGAGTTCCTGAAGCGGGAACACCTGGGCAGGGCCACTTTCCTGCCCCTTTCTTCCGTCCAGCCCCATGACATTCAGGAAAGAAGCGTCTTTTCGGAGAAGGGGGTCCTCGGACGGGCCTCGGACCTCGTGAAGACGGATCCAAAGTACCGGGTCGTCGCCGAGAATCTCCTCGGCGGCTTCCTTGTGGCCGACACCATGGAAAACGCCATCGCCCTGCAGCGGAAGAACCGCTTCCGCCTGCGGATCGTGACCCTCGAGGGCGAACTCTTCGCCCCGGGCGGCTCCATGACCGGCGGCTCTTTTAAGAATAAGTCCAATGTCCTCGGCAAGAACCGGGAGATGGAAGAACTGAAAAAAAAGATCGCCGAGGCGGAGAAGGCTGTGAAGGACCTTTCTGCCCGCATCGGGGACCTCACGACCGCAAGGGATCTGGCATATGATGACAGCCGGACGGCGGCCGAGGCCTTTTCCGAGGCCGCCCTCGCCGAGAATACGGCGAAAGTCTCCTATGAAACGGCCCTTTCCCGCCGCCAGGAGGAGGAGAAAGTCCTTTCCGGCGTCGAAGGCGAGTCTTCGGATGCGGATCAGAAGATTGCCGAAATCACGGAGGAGCAGAAGGCAATTGAAGAAAGCCTGGCCCTTTCCGTCGAAAAGGAGGAGGCTTTAAATGCCGAGACCGAGGCCCTGAAGAATGCCCTCGACGAGCAGACCTATATGGAGACGGCCTCTACAAGAGCTTTGTCCGAAGCTCAGGTAGAAGCGGCTTCAGCCAGGGAAAAACAGAGTTTTGCATCCGAGAATCTGTCCCGCGTTCAGGAGGAACTGAAGAAGGCAGAAAAGACGGAAAATGACCTCCGGTCCCAGGAGAAGGCGGGGAAGGAAGAAATCGAGAGGATGAAGGCGGATATTGCCTCCATTCAGGAAACCTTAGGTCAGGCGGACGGCTCCGATGCCGAACTGGAGACCTCCCGTCAGGAAAAGCAGAAAGAGAAGGAAGAGGTCTCCGCCTCGTTCAAGAAGTTCTTTGATCAGAAGGAAGAGGTCCAGAAGAAGATTTCCTCTCTTGAAAGGGAAGTGGACCGCCTGTCCGAGCGGATGGAAAAGAACGAGGAAGCTGTATCCTATCAGACGAACTATCTCTGGAACGAATATGAACTGACCCCCCATCAGGCGGAAGAATTAAAGGACCCGGACCTTACGGATCCGGCGGCCATGAACAGGCAGATTTCCTCCGTCAGGAATGAAATCCGGGGCATGGGCAATGTCAATGTCAACGCCATAGAAGACTATAAGGAAGTCTCCGAGCGCTATAACTTCCTGAAGGGGCAGCATGACGACCTCATAGAAGCGGAAGAGTCCTTAAAGACCATCATAGATGAACTGACGGAAGGAATGAAAACCCGCTTCAATGAAGGCTTTGCCGATATCAACCGGGAATTCAAGGAAGTATTTAGGACCCTGTTCGGAGGCGGCTCGGCTGAGCTTTCCCTGACGGATGAGGACGATGTTCTTGAAAGCGGCATCCGTATCACCTGCTCGCCGCCCGGCAAGAAGCTGCAGAACATGATGCAGCTCTCCGGCGGGGAGAAGTCCCTGACGGCCATTGCTCTTCTCTTTGCCATTCAGAACCTGAAGCCGTCTCCCTTCTGCCTCCTTGATGAGATCGAGGCGGCCCTGGACGACGCGAATGTGGACCGCTTTGCCTCCTACCTGCACAAATTGACAAAGAACACCCAGTTCATTATCATAACCCATCGAAGAGGCACCATGAAGGCTGCAGACCAGCTCTACGGCATCACGATGCAGGAGAAGGGCGTCTCGACCCAGGTTTCCGTCAACCTCGTGGAAAACGATCTGACGGATTAGGCCGGACGGACAGAAGATGGCAGACTGCAGGCGGTTTCATTGACTGTACATATTGCTTTTCAATGAACCTTCCTTTCTGAATCAGTGTTTTTGAGGATACTATATGTCCGTTTACGATGAATACGAATACGTCCCCCAGGTCATCATAAGGGATGAAAAGACCGGTGAAGGCGTTTCCCAGGCGGTAAGCAGGGAAGAGCTGGCCGCCGTCGAAGAGCGGGAGGCCGAAAAGAAGGCCGCTGAGGAAGCTGCGGCAAAGGCAGCCGAAGAAGCAGAGAAGGCTGCTGCGGAAGAGACGGAAGACTCCGGGTCCGATGGCTTCTGGGCCCGCCTCTACCGGGGTCTCTTCAAGTCGAGAAAGAGTCTCAGGGAAAAGCTGGCCTTCATCTTCTCAGGCTTTTCGGAAATTGACGACGACTTCTATGAGGAACTCGAAGAGGTCCTCATCTCCTCCGATATCGGGGTACAGACGACGGAGGATATCCTGGACGATCTCCGTACCATGGTGAAGGAGCGCCACATCAAGGAGCCTGCAGACTGCCGGGAGCTTCTGATCGAGTCCATGAAGGAGCGGATGAAGACGACGGAGTCTTCCTATGACTATGTCGACAAAACGTCCGTGGTCTTCGTCGTCGGCGTGAACGGGGTCGGCAAGACCACGACGGTCGGAAAACTGGCTCAGAAACTGCGTCGGCAGAAGAAAAAAGTCCTGATCTGCGCGGCCGATACCTTCCGGGCGGCGGCCGTCGAGCAGCTCACCGAGTGGGCGAACCGGGCCCAGTGCGACCTCATCAAAGGCTCAGAGGGTTCGGATCCTTCAGCTGTCGTATTCGACGCGGTATCCGCGGCGAAGGCCAGAAAGGCCGACGTCCTTCTCATCGATACGGCCGGCCGCCTGCACAATAAGAAAAATCTCATGGCTGAGCTCGGCAAGATGAACTCCGTGATAGACCGGGAATATCCGGATGCATATAGGGAGACCCTCCTGGTCCTCGACGCGACGACAGGCCAGAACGCCCTAGTCCAGGCGAAAGAATTTTCCGAGGTCACGAATATCACGGGTCTTGTCATGACGAAGATGGATGGAACGGCCAAGGGCGGCATCTGTGTGGCTGTCGAAAACGAACTCCATATCCCTGTCAAATACATAGGGGTCGGGGAGAAGGTCGAGGATCTCGAGCGCTTCAATGCCGACCAGTTCGTGGACGCCCTTTTCGCGGACGATGAAGAATGAAGTTTTCAAGGAACCTGAAACATACGTTTGATTTTGTGAAAATAATATAGAACGTTCGTTTGACAATGTCAAGCGCTTGTTTTATAATCCGAAAACAGAATAGGATTTGCGGTCAAGGGAAGGAAAGAAGATGCTGACGAAGAAGGATTTCGACGAGGCCTACCGGATTGTCTCCGAAGTGACGACGGAGACGAAGCTCATCCACAGTGACTTTTTCTCGCAGGAGTCGGGGAACGAGGTATATCTGAAGCCTGAGAATATGCAGGTGACCGGAGCCTACAAGGTCCGGGGTGCCTACTACAAGATTTCGACTCTTTCGGAAGAAGAAAGACAGAAGGGTCTGATCACGGCTTCCGCCGGGAACCATGCCCAGGGCGTGGCCTTTGCTGCAAAGAAGTACGGGGTCAAAGCCACGATTGTCATGCCCACGACTACCCCTCTCATCAAGGTGAACCGGACGAAGTCCTACGGGGCGGATGTAGTTCTCTACGGCGACGTATACGATGAAGCCGCAGGCAAGGCATTAGAGCTTGCGAAAGAGAATGGCTATACCTTCATCCATCCCTTTGATGACCCGGCCGTTGCGACCGGGCAGGGCACCATCGCCATGGAGATTTTCAAGGACCTGCCCCTTGTGGACATCATTCTGGTTCCCATCGGCGGAGGGGGCCTGGCGACAGGCGTTTCGACCCTGGCCAAGCTTCTGAATCCGAAGATCAAAGTCTATGGCGTGGAGCCTGCCGGGGCTGCCTGCATGAAGGCTTCCCTTGCGGCCGGGAAGGTTACGACCCTGCCCACGGTGAATACGATTGCAGACGGCACAGCCGTCAAGACCCCGGGCGAGCATATATTCCCCTATATTCAGAAGAATATCGACGACATCATCACCATCGAGGATGATGAGCTGATCGTGGCCTTCCTCGACATGGTGGAGAATCACAAGATGATTGTCGAGAACTCCGGTCTGCTTTCCGTTGCAGCGGCTTCCCACCTGAAGGAGAAGGGAAAGAACGTGGCCTGTGTCCTTTCGGGCGGCAATATGGACGTCATCACCATGTCCTCCGTTGTCCAGCACGGTCTCATCATGAGGGACCGGATCTTCACGGTGTCCGTTCTTCTTCCGGACAAGCCCGGGGAGCTGGCAGCCGTGGCCGAGACCATTGCGAAGCAGCAGGGCAATGTCATCAAGCTCGAGCACAATCAGTTTGTTTCCACGAACCGAAATGCGGCCGTGGAGCTCCGCATCACGCTCGAGGCCTTCGGCACGGACCACAAGGAGCAGATTCTTTCCGCCCTTGATGAGAAGGGCTACCGGCCGAAGATTGTCCGCACATCTCTTTGATTCCCGGACATTTGAAATATTCTTTAATACGGATATTTTCACGTCGGTTTCCGCAAAGATATATTTTGCAGTGCATTTGTTTTACAGGTAGGTAGGCTTTGGCAGCAGAAAAGTACGACGCATCGTCAATCACGGTCCTGGAGGGCCTGGATCCGGTCCGCAAGCGGCCGGGCATGTATATAGGAAGTGTGACCCAGAAGGGCCTGAACCACCTTGTCTACGAGATCGTGGACAATTCCGTGGATGAGCATCTGGCCGGTTTCTGCAGCCGGATTACGGTCACCCTGGAGGCAGACGGGTCCTGCACGGTGGAGGACAACGGCCGGGGCATCCCTGTCGAAATGCATGAGAAGGGCGTTTCGGCCGAGCGGATCGTCTTTACGACCCTGCATGCCGGCGGCAAGTTCGATGATTCCGTATACAAGACCTCCGGCGGTCTGCACGGCGTCGGATCTTCCGTCGTCAATGCCCTCTCGACTTATCTCGATGTCGAGATCAGCCGGGACGGAAATATATATCATGACCGCTACGAGCGGGGCATTCCCGTTCAGAAACTGGATATGGGCCTTCTGCCCATCATTGGAAAGTCGAAGACCACGGGGACGAAGATCAACTTCCTTCCGGATCCGAAAATTTTTGAAAAGACCCGTTTCAAGGAGGACGAGATCAAGTCCCGCCTGCACGAGACGGCCTATCTGAATCCGAATCTGACCATAGAGTACCGGGACCTGCGCGGTGAGGAGCCCGATATAGAGGAGTTCCATGAGCCGGAAGGCATCCGGGGTTTTGTGAAGGACTTGAACAAGTCTTCCGAGGTCTTCCATGAGGTCGTCTACCTCTCCGGCGAGAGCGACGGCATTCAGGTGGAGATTGCCTTTCAGTTCGTGAACGAGTTCCACGAGAATGTCCTCGGCTTCTGCAACAATATTTATAATGCCGAGGGCGGAGCCCACATTACGGGCTTTAAGACTGCCTTCACCCAGGTCATCAATTCCTATGCCAGAGAGCTCGGCATTCTAAAAGACAAGGATCAGAACTTCAACGGGACCGAGGTCCGGAACGGGATGACGGCCGTCGTTTCCATCAAGCATCCGGATCCCCGTTTTGAGGGCCAGACGAAGACGAAGCTCGACAACCAGGACGCATCGAAGGCCGTGGCCAAGGTCACTTCCGAAGAGGCTGTCCTTTACTTCGACCGGAACCTTCCCGTCCTGAAGGCCATCATTGAATGCGCCGAAAAGGCCGCGAAGATCCGGAAGTCGGAGGAAAAGGCCAAGGCCAATCTCCTTACAAAGCAGAAATTCTCCTTTGACTCGAACGGGAAACTCGCGAACTGCGTTTCCAAGGAAGCGGACAAGTGCGAGATCTTCATCGTCGAGGGAGATTCGGCCGGCGGCTCCGCGAAGACAGCCCGGGACCGTATGTACCAGGCCATCCTCCCCATCCGCGGCAAGATCCTGAATGTCGAGAAGGCCTCCATGGACAAGGTCCTGCAGAATGCCGAGATCAAGACCATGATCAATGCCTTCGGCTGCGGCTTTTCCGAGGGCTATGGCAATGACTTCGATATTTCAAAGCTCCGCTATGACAAGATTATCATCATGGCGGATGCCGATGTGGACGGGGCCCATATCTCAACCCTGCTCCTTACATTATTCTACCGCTTCATGCCGGAACTCATCTATGAGGGTCATGTCTATATAGCCATGCCGCCCCTCTACAAGGCTATCCCCAAGTCAGGGGACGAAGAGTACCTCTATGACGATGTGGCGCTCGACAAGTACCGGCGCACCCACAAGGGCTCCTTCACCCTGCAGCGCTACAAGGGTCTTGGCGAGATGGACCCGGAGCAGCTCTGGGAGACGACCCTCGATCCGGCCCGGAGGAAGCTGAAACTGGTCCAGATCGAGGACGGCCGTATGGCAAGCGATGTGACGGAGCTTCTGATGGGAAATGACGTCATGCCCCGGAAGGACTTTATTTATAAGAATGCCCACGAAGCTGAGCTTGACGTGTAATCCAGCGTCAAAACACATGAGGCATAGCAAGCCTGCTTGGTATGCCTCATGTTTTAATGACGCGCCCCCGCAGCGAGCGCGGAGTGTGTGCACGTGAGCGCGAACGGAGGGGCATCGCGAAAGCTGCGCAGCAGCGAAGCGATGATGGGATTACACGTAGAATAGGATAATATTTATGCCGAGAACGAAAGCACCCGAGGCAGTGCCCTCCGGTGAAATCATTGAAACCGAATATTCCTCCCTCATGAAGAAGTCCTATATCGACTATGCCATGAGTGTCATCATCGCCCGGGCCCTGCCCGATGTGCGGGACGGCCTGAAGCCGGTTCAGAGGAGAACCCTATATGACATGTATGAGCTTGGCATCCGCTGGGACCGCCCCTACCGGAAGTCCGCCCGTATTGTCGGCGATACCATGGGTAAGTACCATCCCCACGGAGATGCCTCCATCTATGATGCCCTGGTCGTCATGGCCCAGGACTTCAAGAAGGGCCTGCCTCTTGTGGACGGACACGGAAACTTCGGCTCCATAGAGGGAGACGGAGCGGCTGCCATGCGCTACACCGAGGCCCGTCTGCAGAAGATTACCCAGGAATATTTCCTCGGGGACCTCGACAAGGACGTTGTCGACTTCATGCCGAACTTCGACGAGACGGAGAAGGAGCCGGTCGTTCTGCCGGTTCAGATTCCCAACCTCCTTGTGAACGGGGCCGAGGGCATTGCGGTCGGTATGGCCACATCCATCCCTCCGCATAATCTTTCCGAGGTCATCGACGGCTGTATTGCCTACATGAAGGACCCGGACATCAATACGAAGCAGATGATGCAGTATGTGAAGGGACCGGATTTCCCGACCGGCGGCCTTGTCTGCAACGCTTCCGAACTGGAGGAAATCTATTCGACCGGTGTCGGAAAACTCCGCCTGCGCGGGAAGACACAGGTGGAGCAGGGGAAGAACGGAAAGCCCCTTCTCGTTGTGACAGAGATTCCCTATACCATGATCGGGGCCGGCATCGGAAAGTTCTTAAACGATGTGGCAAAGCTTGTCGAGACCCGGGAGACCACGGATATTACGGATATTTCGAACCAGTCTTCCAAGGAGGGCATCCGTATCGTCATCGAGCTCAAGAAGGGAGCTGATGTCGAGGCAGTAGAGAACCTCATCATGAAGAAGACCCGGTTGGAGGACACCTTCGGGGTCAATATGCTGGCGGTTGCCGACGGAAAGCCGGAAACGCTGGGCCTTGTTCCTGTCATTCGCCATTCCGTTGAGTTCCAGTATGAGATCTGTACCAGAAAATACAACACCCTCCTCGCCAAAGAGCGGGAGAAGAAGGAGATACAGGAAGGCCTGATCAAGGCCTGCGACTGTATCGACCTGATTATCGAAATCCTTCGTGGTTCTAAGACCCGGCCTCAGGCCAAGGACTGCCTGGTCAACGGCATCACAGAGGGCATTCGCTTCAAGAGCGAGGCATCGAAAAAAGATGCAGCTTCTCTTCGCTTCACGGAAAAGCAGGCAGATGCAATTCTTGACATGCGTCTCTACCGCCTGATCGGGCTCGAAATAGACGCCCTGCGGAAGGACTATGCCGAGACCATGGCAAATATTGCCTCCTATACGGATATCCTGGGAAATCGTTCTTCCATGGCGAAGGTCATTATTTCGAATCTGAAGAAAATCAAAAAAGAATTCGAGGTGCCCCGGAAGACGGAGATTCAGGAGGTCGGAGAGGCGGTTCTTATAGAAAAGCCTGTGGAGGTGACCGACGTCTATTCGGTCATTGACCGCTTTTTCTATGCAAAGACCATCGATGAAGCTACATATGAACGAAATGTCGAGGCGGTACAGGCCGATGCCCGTTACCTCTTCCATGTGAAATCGGACGACCGGATTGCTATTTTTACGGAGCGGGGGAATATGCATGTCCTCAAAGTCTCTGACCTTCCAGCAGCAAAGCTTCGGGACAAGGGCGTACCCATCGACAATGTGTCGAATTTTGACTCCTCCCAGGAAGAGGCCGTCTTCCTTGAACCTATTTCCGCTCTCCTGACAGAGAAACTTCTCTTTGTTACGAAGAAGGGTAATATAAAGCTTGTTGATGGCAGTGAGTTCGATGTGAGCCGGAGGACTATTGCCGCAACGAAGCTACTGGAGGGGGACAGTGTCCTTTCCGTATTCGTTCAAAACCCTGCGGCGACACTAGTTTTCGAGTCGGACAAGGAGTACTTCCTCCGTATTGCTTCCGCTGAAGTTCCAGAGAAGAAGAAGGCTGCTGTCGGCGTGAAGGGCATGGATCTGACGAAGGGGGACGAACTGAAAGCCGTTTATCTTCTGCGGGAAGGCGAGACCTTGTCTATACCCGTTCATGAGCGAAAGGTTCTTCTGGACCATCTGAAAATAGCCGGCCGGGCCACAAAGGGCAGCAAGAAATAATACCCATGAAAAGATATCGAAACATTTTCTTTGACCTCGACGGGACCCTGTTTAATACGAGACCCGGCATAGCCCACTGCATAGAGTTTACATCCAGGAAACTCGGGATTTCCATGCCGGATGATGCCACGATTGATTCCATGATCGGTCCGCCATTGGGCGATTCCATGGCGGAGAAGCTGGGAATTCCGAAGGACGACGTCCCTCATGCTCTCGATGTCTGGCGGGGAGAGTACAATCATGTCGGCTGGTCCATGTGCGAGCCCTATCCGGGAATTCCGGAGGCGGTGAAAAGTCTGCATGAGACGGGCTACCGAATATATACGGCGACTTCCAAGGTCGAGCATGCCGCCCGGATGATTTTGAGTGAAAAGGGTCTGGCTCCTTACTTTGATGACATCTGCGGGGCATCCGAAGACGGGAGCATCGACAAGAAAGCAGATGTCATTGCCCTGGTGGCCCGGCGGAATACTTCGGTCCGCCTTTCCGAATCCGTCCTGATCGGGGATACCTTTTTCGACTGTGAGGGTGCCCAAAAAGCCGGAATCGATATGGTCGGGGCCGGGTGGGGATTCGGTGATGAGGCGGAACTTTTGGAAAACGGGGCTATTAAGGTCTTCCGGGAGCCGTCGGAGCTGATACCATATTTTGCGGACCGGTTGATAGAGTGATTTTCTGACTGTTAAGCAGTTTTGAGTATATAGGCAGTGCATATATTCAAGGAGAATGCAGTTATGGCAAGAAATACTTCCGGAAATGAAAAGAAGGAAAAGAGCGATGCAAATTTCTTCGGTATGATGGCCCAGATTATGATTTCGTCCCTCTTTGTACTGACAGGGGCTCTCATGCTTTTTGTGCCGGGCATGAAGAGCCTCTATTTTTTATATGTGACGTCCGGCGTCCTCCTTGTGGCCGGGGCCTGGCTCATGTTCCGCTTTTTCCTGAAGAAAGGGTATCAGCGAATCACGGATTATAATTTTTCCATCGGCGTTTTGGTCTTTGTTTTCGGCGTTGTGGTTCTGATCCGGGCCGGAGAGATGACGGAATTTTTTACTACCCTGATGGGCATCCTGATTTCCATGGAGGCGGCTATCCTGCTGCAGCTGGCCATTCAGATTATCGGCCTGCATGGGAAATCCTGGCCCCTCCCCATGATCTCCGCCACTGTGGTCCTTGTCTTTTCTTTCCTTGTGCTGACCGGCTTTAAAAATATATTCCGGACGAATGAGCAGCTCTTCTATATTTTGCTTTTCATCGCCGGAATTTTAGGCCTTCTTTCCCTGATTACGGCCGCCGGCCGCAGCCATTCCTTCAAGAAGGAGGAAGAGGCCAGGAGGGAGTCCCTTCGCTCCGATGTGGAAGCGGACTATGTGATTGCGGACGAGCCGGAAAAGAAGCCGGAGAAGCTGCCTGAGGAAAAGCCTGAAAGCCTGCCGGATCAGAATACAGAAGAAAAAAAAGAAGAGAAGACCGACAACCATCTTTTCACCGACGACGAACTCCGCCTGCTGTCCGATGAGGATGAGAAGAAGTGATTTTTGGAAAAGAAGTATTCGCTTTTTTTCCACAATGAAGTCAAGCAGAATATCGAATCCCGGTATGAGCAGCTGCCCTTGACGCCACGGACCGCATGCGGCCGGACGGGAGCACGATTTCGACCCTGTTTCCCGGGCTGCGGGAGAAGTATCCGGACCAGCATTTGCTGAGTCAATCTCATGATTGCGGGGAGGACTGCAGAAGTAGAGCCGTGCGGTGATTATTTTTGAGGAGCATGTATGATCATCAAAAATGCGGATGTATTTACGGAAGAGGGCATATTCAAGAAGAGGGAAATTTTTATCGACGGAGAAAAGTTTTCGGAGGAAGCCGGCGGAGAGACTGTCGATGCTTATGGTTGCTATGCCATACCCGGTCTAGTGGATATCCACCTTCACGGCTGCCGGAATGTGGACTTTTCAGACGGGTCTCCGGATTCGATAAAAGGTATTACCACCTATGAGGCGTCCCAGGGGGTGACCACGGTGGTTCCAGCCACCATGACCCTGCCGAAAGAGACCCTGATGAAGGTTTCAAAGGTGGTCAAGGAGTATCGGGAAAATTTTGATTCAGCATCCGACGAGGCCGAGCTCTTCGGCATCAATATGGAAGGCCCCTTTGTATCGAAAGAGAAGTGCGGGGCCCAGAACCCGGCCTACCTGCACGCCCCGGACTATGAGATGTTTTCAAGGCTGAATGAAGCCTCCGGGAATGCCATCCGTCTATGCGATATCGCCCCGGAGCTACCCGGCGCCATGGATTTCATTGAGAAGGCAAAGAAGGACGCAGTCATTTCCATCGCCCACACAACAGCCGACTATGAGACAGCCCGAGAGGCCATAGAAAAGGGCGCTTCCCACGTCACCCATCTCTATAACGCCATGCCCGGCATCCACCACCGGAAGCCGGGAGTCATTCCGGCTGCGGCGGAAAATGACGATGTGATTGTGGAACTCATCGCGGACGGCATCCATATCGAACCTTCGGTCATCCGCCTGACTTTCCGTCTCTTCGGAAGGGAGAGAATTGCCCTTATATCCGACTCCATGATGGCTACGGGTCTTCCGGACGGGGAGTACGCCCTGGGCGGTCAGCCCGTGACAGTCAGGGGGAAACTTGCCACTCTCCACGACGGAACCATTGCCGGATCTGCCACGAACCTCATGGACTGCATGAAGAATGCTGTCTTGTCTGCAGGAATTCCCCTTTATGAAGCGGTTTATGCGGCAACCGTTACTCCGGCTAAATCCGTGGGCTGCTTTGACCATGCAGGTTCTATCCGGCCCGGCAAGCCGGCCAGCCTGGTCCTCCTGAAGAAAGGAACTCTTGAAACCAAAGCCGTATTCCTGCGCGGTCACAAGATTGTGTAGAGGAGTAATTCTGAATTTTCAGCAGAATCTCTGGAAAATGCGGGAGGCCCCGTTTTATTTTCGTCTGGATATATTTTTATTGAATTCATCCCGTCGGCAGCGGCCTCTATAGGCTGCTTCTCCGACGGGATTTTCTTTGAAAAAAACAGATTGTTCTCGAATAAATACAAAAAATCCCTTGTATTTGGGAGACAAGAAAACTAATATAAGCATTGTTGATTAGCACTCCAATTTAATGAGTGCTAACAAATCGAAAAATTACCAAGGAGGCTACAATCATGAAGTTAGTTCCGTTAGCAGACAGAGTCGTTCTGAAGCAGCTGGAAGCCGAAGAGAAGACGAAGTCCGGTATCATCCTTACATCCAGCGCCCAGGAGAAGCCCCAGGAGGCTGAGGTCATCGCTGTAGGCCCCGGCGGAGTTGTCGACGGCAAAGAAGTGAAGATGGAAGTCAAGAAGGGCCAGAAGGTCATCTACTCCAAGTACTCAGGCACAGAGGTCAAGCTTGATGACGAGAAGTACATCATCGTTAAGCAGTCCGATATCCTTGCTGTTGTAGAGTGATTCTTTGACAGAATTACTTTGGCAATGAAAAACCACAAGCTGAATCCCGTATGTCTGAGGAAGGGCAGATGGAAATCCGGCAGAAGAGTGGTTGTTTTATATTAGTCATATAAGGAGAAAATATCATGGCAAAGGAAATTAAGTACGGGGCTGAGGCGCGTGCCGCTCTCCAGTCCGGTGTCGATCAGCTCGCTGATACCGTCCGGGTAACGCTCGGACCCAAAGGAAGAAACGTAGTTCTTGATAAGTCCTACGGTGCACCCCTCATCACAAATGATGGTGTAACCATTGCAAAGGACATAGAGCTCAAGGATCCCTTTGAGAACATGGGTGCCCAGCTCGTCAAGGAAGTCGCTACGAAGACAAACGATGTAGCCGGTGATGGTACTACGACCGCTACGGTTCTGGCTCAGGCTATGGTTCAGGAAGGTATCAAGAACCTTGCAGCCGGCGCCAACCCCATCGGTCTTCGGAAAGGTATGAAGAAGGCTACAGACAAGGCTGTTGAGTCTCTGAAGTCCATGAGCCAGAAGGTCAAGGGCAAGGAGCAGATTACCCGTGTAGCTGCCATCTCCGCAGGCTCTGAAGAAGTCGGCGACATGGTTGCCGATGCCATGGAGAAGGTCGGCCATGACGGCGTCATCACGATTGAAGAAAGTAAGACCATGCAGACCGAGCTCGACCTTGTTGAAGGCATGCAGTTCGACCGCGGCTATATCAGCGCATATATGTGCACCGATATGGACAAGATGGAAGCCGTTCTTGATGATCCTTACATCCTGATTACAGATAAGAAGATCAGCAATATTCAGGAAATCCTGCCTCTTCTCGAGCAGATTGTTCAGCAGGGTGCCCGTCTCCTCATCATCGCTGAGGACGTTGAAGGCGAAGCCCTTACAACCCTTGTCCTGAACAAGCTCCGCGGCACATTCAATGTAGTTGCTGTCAAGGCTCCCGGCTATGGCGACCGCAGAAAAGAAATGCTGCAGGATATTGCCATCCTGACCGGCGGCCAGGTCATCTCTTCTGAGGTAGGTGTTGAACTTAAGGACGCTACCATCGATATGCTCGGCCGCGCAAAGAGTGTCAAGGTCGACAAGGAGAATACCACAATCGCTGACGGAGCAGGCAAGAAGAAGGACATCGAGGCCCGCATCAATCAGATCAAGAATCAGATTGAGACGACCACAAGTGACTTTGACAAAGAGAAGCTGCAGGAGCGGCTTGCAAAGCTTGCAGGCGGCGTAGCAGTTATCCGCGTCGGCGCTGCTACCGAGACAGAGATGAAGGAAGCCAAGCTCCGTATGGAAGATGCCCTGAACGCTACCCGTGCTGCAGTTGAGGAAGGCATCATCGCAGGCGGCGGTTCCGCATACATCCATGCTCAGGATGAGGTCAAGAAGCTGGCCGATACCCTTGAGGGTGATGAGAAGACCGGCGCATACGTCATCTACAAGGCACTGGAAGCTCCTCTTTTCTACATCGTAAAGAACGCAGGCCTTGAGGGTGCTGTTGTCATCAACAATGTCCGGTCCGGCAAGGTTGGCTACGGCTTCAACGCAGCCACTGAGGAATACGGAGACATGATCAAGTCCGGAATCCTCGACCCTGTAAAGGTTACGAGAAGCGCCCTGCAGAACGCTACATCCGTAGCTTCCACCCTGCTTACGACAGAGTCCGTTGTCGCTGACATCAAGGAACCCGAGCCCGCAGCTCCCGCACAGGCAGCTCCCGGAATGGGCTATTGATGAAAAAAGCCGGTTAAATAAGGTGTCTTTACATTAGTGATCAGAATATTATGGACCGGTCCGAAAGGGCCGGCCCTTTTGTATTCTGCACGAATTGTGGGATTTGAATGCGGATTGTGTTATAGTTGAAGAAATTCGGAAAACTCTCTATGCTGAAGAGAACTTTTTCTCATGTATTTGGGAAAAAGAAGGAGTATTTCATGAAGTTTTTTTCCAGACGTTTTCTTGCCGCGACAGCAGCGGCATTTACAGCATTTTCACTGGTATCCTGCGGGAACGGGGGGTTAGGTGACGGGAGCAGTGCTCCCTCTGTTGGCGGGAAGGCGGCAAACAGCGAAAAGCCTGTCTGCTGGTTCAACCGGCAGCCGTCGAACAGTGTCACCGGCGAACTCGACGTGAATGCCCTGAATTTCAACGACAAGACCTATTATGTGGGGGTCGATGCAGAGCAGGGGGCCGAGCTGCAGGGAACCATGATACTGGACTATATCAGGGCCCACGAGGGAGATATTGACAGGAACGGAGACGGAGTCATCGGTTATATTCTGGCCATCGGAGACGTCGGTCACAACGATTCCATTTCCCGAACGAGAGGGGTCCGAAAGGCTCTGGGAACGGCTGTGGAACAGAACGAAGAAATAGATTCCAACCCTGTCGGCACAAATACGGACGGTTCCGCTTCCGATGTGGCAGACGGGACGATTGACGGGTTGACTGTCCGGGAACTTGCCAGCATGGAGATGAAGAATGCGGCCGGAGCCACCTGGGATGCGGCGACCGCCGGCAATGCAATCGGCAGCTGGGCTGCTTCCTTCGGGGATCAGATTGACCTTGTCATTTCAAACAACGATGGTATGGGGATGGCCATGTTTGCTGCCTGGTCGAAGGACAATCATGTGCCTACATTCGGCTATGACGCCAATTCCGATGCTGTGGCCGCCATCGCAGAGGGTTATGCCGGAACCATTTCCCAGCGTGCGGATGTGCAGGCCTACCTGACCCTGCGGGTTCTGAGAAACGCCCTGGACGGGGCGGATATGGATACGGGAATCGGAACGGCAGATGAGGCCGGCGATGTGCTTTCTTCGGACGTGTACAAATACGTGCCCGATGAGCGTTCCTACTATGCCTTGAATGAGGCTGTTACGGCGGAGAATTACCAGAACTTCACGGATTCCTCAAAAGTATATGATGCGGTCGCAAATCAGCTCGATGCGGCTTCTCACCCCACGAAGAGGGTATGGCTCGACATCTATAATGCCCAGGACAATTTTCTATCCTCAACCTACCTTCCCCTGTTGCAGAATTACGACGACCTTCTGAATCTGGATGTAGAGTATATTGCAGGAGACGGACAGACCGAGGCAAATACCACGAACCGCCTTACGAATCCGTCAGTCTATGACGCCTTTGCCTTCAATATGGTAAAGACAGACAATGCTTCTTCCTATACCTCCCTTCTGAGCCGGGAATGAATATTTAAAAATCTTGAATGACAAATCGGTCATACTGTAGCGGAAATTCTGGGTTTTCGGCTTTTCATAAGTCCTTTGAAATTTGAATGCCCAAATAGAATGTGTTAATATAGGACCCGCGTGCGGAATTGTATGTTTTCCTTTCCGCCGCGGGTTTTGTCAGTTCATGTGAAAGAGAGTTATTTATGGGAAAAGTGGCGATTCTCTGCGACACAAACTGCGGTATCATGAAGGAAGAGGCCGAAGAGCTGGGTGTCCATATCCAGCCCATGCCCTTTTACATCAATGACGAGCTCTTCTATGAGGGAGTGAACCTTACCCAGAAGGACTTTTACGAGCGGCAGACCTCCGGGGCCCGAATTACGACCTCCATGCCCCTGGTGGGAGATGTCATGGACAAGTGGGACGAGCTCTTAAAGGACCACGATGAGGTCGTCTATATCCCTATGTCCTCTGGTCTTTCTTCTTCATGTGAGACGGCTGCCATGCTGGCGGAGGACTATGACGGCAGGGTTCAGGTCGTGGACAATCACCGGATTTCCGTTACCCAGAAGCTTTCTGTTTACGAGGCTGTTTCCCTTGCAAATGAAGGCAAGTCTGCAAAGGAAATCAAGGACTATCTCGAAGCTCATAGAGCTGAATCTCATATCTACATCATGGTCGATACTCTTGAGTACCTGAAGAAGGGCGGCCGCCTGACGCCTGCTGTGGCGGCGCTCGGAACCCTTTTCCATATCAAGCCTGTCCTGCAGATTCAGGGGGAAAAGCTCGATACTTTTGCCAAGGTCCGTACTCTGAAGCAGGCCAAAGCCGTCATGCTGGACAAGATTGCAAAGGACATGGACGAGGATTTCCGGGATAAATCCGGAGAGGGCTGTATCATGTCCATTGCTCATACGCAGAACCGGGCCGAGGCCGAGATCTTCCGTGAGGAAGCCCTGGAGCGCTTCCCCGGCCATGACATCATCATAGACCCTCTGGCACTTTCCATTGCCTGCCACATTGGTCCCGGTTCCCTTGCCATCACGACATCGAAGTCCTTCATTTCAAAGATCCGGGAGACAAATGACCCGGATGCAGCCAAATAGGCTTTTTCTACCCTGCCGGGTTTTTTCCGGCAGGATTTTTTCGGTGAATCCGGCTGATTTTCGGCCGTTCCAAATATGGAGTTTTACATTACTATCTAAGGAGAAGAAAAATGGTCAGAGCTGTAGTCGGTGCGAACTGGGGAGACGAAGGAAAGGGCAAGATCACGGATATGCTTGCCGAGCAGGCGGACATCGTCATCCGCTTTCAGGGCGGTGCCAATGCCGGACACACGATTGTGAACGAGTACGGCAAGTTTGCCCTCCATACCCTTCCGTCCGGTGTCTTCCATCAGAATATCATGAATATCATCGGAAACGGTGTTGCCCTTGATGTGGAGAAGGTCGTTGCCGAAATCAAGTCCCTGACGGACCGGAATGTGCCGGCTCCCCACCTGATGATTTCCGACCGGGCCCAGGTCGTCATGCCTTATCATGTCCTCTTTGACCAGTATGAAGAGGAGCGCCTGGGAAAGGCTTCCTTCGGTTCTACAAAGTCCGGCATTGCTCCTTTCTATTCGGACAAGTATGCAAAGATCGGCTTCCAGGTTTCCGAGCTCTTCGATGACGAGATTCTCCGGGACAAGCTCGATCACGTTCTTGTTCAGAAGAACACCCTGCTCAAGTATCTCTACAAGAAGCCGGAAATTGATCCGGAAGAGATGATGAAGACCCTGCATGAGTACAGGGACCTTCTGAAACCCTATGTGGGCGATGTTTCCGCCTATCTCTATAAGGCACTCAGGGAAGGCAAGACCGTCCTGCTCGAGGGCCAGCTGGGTACGATGAAGGATCCGGACCACGGCATCTATCCCATGGTTACTTCTTCTTCGACCCTGGCTGCATACGGGGCCATCGGCGCCGGTATTCCTCCCTATGAGATCAAGGATATCGTGGCTGTTACAAAGGCCTATTCCTCGGCAGTCGGCGGCGGCGATTTCGTCAGCGAGATTCTGGACGAGAAGGCAGCCGATGAGCTTCGCCGCAGAGGCGGTGATGGCGGTGAATATGGGGCTACGACCGGCCGGCCCCGCCGCATGGGTTGGTATGACTGCGTGGCAAGTAAGTATGGCTGCCGCCTGCAGGGGGCTACCGAGGCGGTTCTGACCGTTCTTGACTGCCTGGGTTATCTCGATGAGATTCCGGTCTGCACTGGTTACGAGATTGACGGAGAGGTCACGACCGACTTCCCTGTTACGGCAAAGCTCAATAAGGCAAAGCCTGTCTATGAGACCTTGCCCGGCTGGAAGTGCGATATTCGGGGCATCAAAAAGTACGAGGACCTGCCCGAGAACTGCCGGAAGTATATCGAGTTCATTGAGAAGCACATCGAGTGCCCGATTACCATGGTTTCGAATGGCCCGGCCCGCGAGGACATCATTTACCGCAAGTGATTTCATGAGAATAATGTAAAGCATAAACTTCCCCGGCTCAGGCCGGGGATTTTTGCGCTTTTTCGTATTTCCGGGAAAAACGCAGATTGTTTCCCGGATTGACACAGAAGTGTCACATTCCTGTATTACACTTGTTGCCGTTGTACGGGGACATGTGCCGGCACAGAATCTAATTATCGGAGGATCTTCATTTTGGTAGAAGTCAAGCACTTGAGGAAGACCTACGGAGACAAGACCGCCGTATCGGATATTTCCTTCACCCTGGAAAAGGGGCGGATTTACGGTCTTCTGGGAAGAAACGGGGCCGGTAAGTCCACGACTATGAACATGATGACCGGATATCTTGCCCCGGATTCAGGGGACGTGACCATTGACGGACACGATATTTTTAAGGAAGCTACAGCGGCCAAGCGCTGCCTCGGTTATCTTCCTGAAATCCCGCCCCTCTATAACGACATGACAGTACGGGAATACCTCCTCTTTGCCGCCCAGCTCAAAGGCATGAAAAAGAAGGCAGAGAGAACAGCGGAAGCGGAGCGGGTGGAAGGCCTCTGCGGGATTGACGATGTAAAAGACCGCCTTATCAAGAATCTTTCCAAAGGCTACCGCCAGCGGGTGGGTCTGGCTCAGGCATTAATCGGGAATCCGGAACTCATCATCCTGGACGAGCCCACAGTCGGCCTTGACCCCAAGCAGATTCAGGAGATCCGTGAGCTTATATCTTCTCTGAAGGAAGACCATATTGTCCTTCTGAGTTCCCATATCCTTTCCGAGGTAAGTGAAGTCTGCGACCATATCATCATTATTGATAAGGGGCGGGTCCTTCTGAAGAGTGATACGGAGGACATTGCTTCCTACACGAAGAGAGCCGAAACCGTTGAAGTCACAGCACTTGGGACTGCGGCAGAAGGGGAAGAAGTTCTCTCTGCCCTGAATAGCGTTTCCGCTGTGCAGACAGCAGCCGGCCCGGAAGAGGGCAGCACTGTATATACGGTTACTGCAGCCGCCGGTACGGATATCGACATCCGCCCGGAGATTTCAAAGGCTTTGGCTGACGCAGGATTCACCATTCTTGAGATGAAGAAGGTAGGAGATTCCCTGGAAGATATCTTCCTCGAACTCACGAAGCCCCAGGAGGCACCGGCAGTGGAAGAGAACACAGAATCTGATTCTGTGGAAACTGAAACGGAAGACGAATCGGTTGAGACGGAAACTGCTGATGAAGAACCTGTTTCCATCGGCGAGGGCTCGGAGAAAGGAGGCGACGAAGAGTGACAGCCATAATCAAACGGGACTTCATCAGTTCCTTCCACAATGTCACAGGCTGGCTCTTCCTGGGCGTGAACCTCCTGTTTTTCGGCATCTACATGACTCTTTATAATCTGTCGGCCGGCTATTCGTCCATCGCCTACCCCCTGTATTCATTGACGATTGTCTATGCCATGATGACCCCGGTCCTCACTATGCGGTCGATGGCGGAAGAGAGAAAGAACCGGACAGACCAGCTGCTCTTAACGGCTCCTGTTTCCGTGCCCGGTATCGTTTTTGGCAAATTCATTGCCCTGGCCCTTTTCCACTGCATCATCTGCGCTGTCATGGCAGTCACCCCGCTGGTCCTTTCCCGCTACGGAGATGTGTCCATGCCCATGAACTACCTGGGCCTGTTCGGCTTCTTCCTTTACGGGCTGACCTGTCTTTCTATCGGTCTCTTCATTTCCTCCCTGACGGAAAACGTGGTGATTTCCGGCATTGTAACCTTCGTTGTTCTATTGCTCGGCATCCTGCTCCCCTCCATCGGACAGAATCTGGGCCTGTCCGGGGCGGCAGGAGTCCTTTTCAATGCCTATGATTTCACGACTCCCCTGAAGGACTTCTATAACGGTATCCTGTCCTGGCGGTATGTGGTCTATTTTGCTTCCATTACCTTCCTGGTCCTCTTTCTGACCTGCCAGGCCGTCTACAAGCGCCGCTATACGGTATCCGTCAAGCGCTTTGCGGCTTCTGCCTTCTCCACCGGGGCAATCGCCATCGCTATTGCCGGTGTCCTGGCCGCCAATATCGTTATGACCACAGTCGTGCCGGACACAGTGACGGATGTGGACCTGACAACGAAAAAATATTATTCATTGACCAGTGATACGGAAAAATTCTTAAAGAGCTACGACACGCCGGTCACCATCTACGTGATCGGGAAGAAGGCGGATGTGAACGAGACGGTGCAGAAGACCATCGCGAATATCCATCAGAAAAAGAATAATATAAAAATATCCTATGTGGATACGGTGAAGGAACCCACCTTTGTTTCCACCTATACGGATCAGGACCTGGCCACAAACAGCCTGATTCTGGTCCGGGAGGATGCGGAGGGACGGAACAGGGTCATAAGCTCCGACAGCCTCTTTTCCTATACCTATGATTCCTCTTATCAGCCCGTGGTCAGCGGTTACGACGGAGAGGGACAGATTGTGAGCGGCCTTACCTATATTGCTTCTGACGACCTGCCGAAAGTCTATCAGCTGACGGGTCATGACGAGACGGCCATGTCCGGCGGCTTTTCCGACGCAATGGAAAAGGCCAATTACGAGGTGGATTCTCTGAACCTGCTGTCGGCTGATGAAGTGCCGGCTGACTGTCAGATGCTCATCATCAACGCTCCCCAGTCCGACTTTTCGGCAGACGATGTGACGAAACTCAAAACTTACTACGATAACGGCGGAAAGCTCCTCGTGGCGCTGGACTTTGCTTCTTTTTCTTCCGAACCAAATCTCAAAGGGTTTCTGACTGCTTACGGTATTACGGCCCATACGGGCGTTGTGGCGGAGACCGCCGATAATTATTACTACAACAGCCAGTTCTTCCTCCTGCCCAATGTGGAGACAACGGATTTTACAAGCGGAATCAACGGTACGTTGTCTGTCTTCGCTCCTTACACGGTCGCCCTGACACATGGAGAAGACGGGGATATTACGTTTACGGATATCCTGACCACGTCGGACAAGGCAATTTCCAAGGCTGCCTATGCTGACCGGGAGAAGATGACGGACCAGACCGTACTGACGGGGGCAGTGACAGCCGAAGAGGGCGATGAGACCGGAAAATTCGACGCCGGGCTTTTGGCTTCCAACAAGGAAGAGGGGGAACTATTCGTATTCGGTTCCACCTATATTTTCTCGGATTCGGCTGATTCTTATGTTTCGGGCCGCAACGGGACCCTCTTTTCCCAGCTCATGAGCTATGCGATTCCTTCTGAAAGTGATATTGAAGGTGTGGTCATTCCGACCAAGGAATATAACGCAACCTACCTCACGGTTTCGAACGGCCTGATCCGTTTTTACGGCCTCTTTTTCTCGGTCTTTCTGCCCCTGGTCCTGATCGTGGCAGGCATCGTGGTGTGGGCAGTCCGCCGGAGGAAGTAAGCAGGCAGAAGACACTTCAAGTACCTTTTCATGTTACCTAAACTTCCGGAACCGGCATAATATCGCCGAACAAAAAAGGACAGCCCGCTAAGGCTGCCCTTTTGTATTCCATGTTTTTTTACTCTTCCTTTTGGTCTTCTGAAAAATTCGTGGAATTCATATCCCGTTTGTCTTCAGGGTCATGATTCCTGAGGGCCCGGGTCAGGGTGTCCTCGGAACCGCCCCGGAGGAAGATGGAGAGGACGTAGATAATGACCGGAATGAGAACGGTCAGGGCGATGTCGACGGTGAGCCACCTGGCCCAATTTTCACTGCCGGAAAGAGCAATGACGATGGTGGCGGCATAGAGGGCGACAAGGACGATGACGCCGACCAGAGCCATAATTCTTCTTACTTTTTCTTTCATGCGTTACCTCCGCAAAGCCTTGAAAGCAGGCCTGTTTTGTGCTAAATATATAAGGTCGCGTATAAATTGTATCTATTCAGTTTTCCCCACTCGGATTTCTTCGAAATCCTCGTTGTGGGAAATCCGGGCGGCTGCGCCGCCTGGCCACACAATATTCCAAAACGCATACAAATGCAAGCATTTCTATGCGTTTTACAATATTGTGTGCTGAATAGAAACATATAGCAGAAATGAGGATGAATTCAAATGACATTATATGAGAAGTGGACCGAGGAAGCTTACGACGAGAAGAAGGGCAAAGACGCCCTGCAGAAGTTCTGGAACGACTACTTCGAAATCGAGAAGGGCATCTACGCAGAACTCCTGAAGAATCCGGATGAGGAAGTGAAGGGCTCCGTCAAGGATCTGGCTGAGAAGTACAATACTTCTGTCTTCAATTTCACCGGTTTCCTTGACGGCATCAATGATTCCCTGGTCGAGAAGAACCCCCTTGAGACCATGGAAGAGGATACGGTCGTTTCCCTCAAGTTCGATAAGGAGAAGCTCTATCGGAACATGGTAGCTGCAGATGCCGACTGGCTCTACAATCTTCCTGCATGGGATTCTATTTTCACCGAGGAAGAGCGCCGAAATCTCTACCTTGTTGAGAAGAAGTCCCACACCCTGCGCCGGACCACGAAGAAGGTCGGCCGCAACGATCCCTGTCCCTGCGGAAGCGGCAAGAAGTACAAGAACTGCTGCATGAAGAAGGACCAGGAGGCCGAGCGCCAGGCTATAAAGGATCTGCAGGAAGCCTGAATAGATTTTTTGAATAATATAAGCGCCGACAGTTTCAGCTGCCGGCGCTTTTTCATGCCCACTTGGCGTTTGACAAAAACTATTGCTGCAACGACTCCATATCTTTATAGAATTCCGGGTAGGAGATGACCGCACAGTCCTGATTGTCGAGAGTGTTGGGTGCTCCCAGCGGCAGGGCTGCCGTGTAGAAGGACATGGCTATGCGGTGATCGTCATGGGTTCTAATTTCCGCCGGATGGAGAGGGGCCCCGCCTTCTATGATGAAACCGTCATCAGTTGGGGTAATATTTCCACCCATTGCGCGCAGGTTCTCTGTCACCGTGTCAATCCGGTTCGATTCCTTGACCTTGAGTTCAGCAGCGTTTTTGATGACAGTCTTCCCTTCCGCATAGGCGGCTGCCACGGCGATGGTCGGGAGTTCGTCGATGAGGGCCGGAATGATGGCCCCTTCCACGGTAGTTCCGTGAAGAGAAGAGTACTGCACATGCAGGTCGGCAACGGCTTCCCCTGAGACGGTCCGTTCATTCAGAAGTTCAATTTTTCCGCCCATAGACTTGTAAACTTCAAGAATACCGGCCCGTGTGGGGTTGATATTTACATTTTCAATGACGATGTCGGATCCCGGGGTGATCAGGGCAGCTGTCAGGAAGTAGGCGGCGCTGGATATGTCGCCGGGAACTTCGATCTTCTGAGCGTGCAGAGACTTTCCAGGTACAATCGTCACAGCATTTGAAGAGGCATCACATCCTGCAACATCTGTTTCGGCGGGTAAGACAGCCTGTTTTCCGGTCCGGATGTCCGCTCCAAAGGCCGAGAGCATGAGCTCCGTATGGTTTCTGGAAAGAGCAGGTTCTGTAACGGCTGTGGGTCCTTCGGCATAGAGACCTGCAAGGAGGATGGCAGATTTGACCTGGGCTGAGGCCACTGGGGAGCTGTAGGTGATTCCCTGCAGTTTCGCAGGGCGGATGACCAGCGGGGCGCAACCATTGTTCTTTTCGGAAGAGACGTCCGCTCCCATCAAGGAAAGAGGATCGATAACCCGCTTCATGGGTCGTTTTTCTATGGAACTGTCTCCTGTCAGGCGGCTCTCAAAGGGCTGGCCGGCAAGGATTCCGGAAATAATTCGGGTCGTGGTGCCGGAATTTCCGGTATAGAGGGTCTCTTCCGGCTTTGAAAGGCCGTGGAGGCCCTTGCCATGTACTACGACGTGATCACCTATTTTCCCGCCTCCCAGATCCTCTGTCTCAATTTCAATTCCCATCTGTCGGAAGCAGGCAATTGTGGAGCGGCAGTCGGCCCCGGGCAGGAAGCCCGTGATTTCGGTAGTTCCCTCCGCCAGGCTTCCGAACATGACGGCCCGGTGTGAGATAGACTTATCGCCGGGAACCCTGATTTTTCCCTTGAGTGCATTCATATATTATCCTGTGTAACGCTGTTTCGGCTCTTTTTGGAGTGTATCAAAAATCCGTATTTTTCAGATACTGCCCGTTTTCTATCTATGCAAAGTGTAACCGTGGGCAGGAAGCAATGAAGCTGCCGCATCCATAGCTTCCCCGTCATAGAATTCGACGTGCAGGACGCCTGCTTCAAATTCCCGGTTGTGGACGACCCCGATGTTTTTGATGCTGATGGAATTTTCCGCCAGAAGAGTGGAGATTTTCGCAATGGCTCCGGTCTCATCTTTGATATCGATATTGAATTCATAGACCGGCGTGACAGCTCCGGACCGGCGGATTTCGATGGAATCTCTAAACTCTTTGCTGGCGGCAAAAAGGGCTTTCAGTGCCTCTCCATCCCCTGTTTCGAGGGCTTTTCGATAGCTTTCGATTTCCGCTTCAAAGGAGGGCAGGAGGTGTAAAATCTGTTCCCGGTTTTCAAGGAAAATGGTTTCCCACAGGGCCGGGTCACTTGAAGCAATGCGGGTGATGTCCCGGAAACCGCCTGCGGCTATAGCCTTCATGTGTTCTTCCGGCCCGTCGGATTTTGCCACGAGGCGGACCAGGGAGGAAGCAATGATGTGGGGGACATGGGAGACCGCTGCGGTAGAAAGGTCGTGCTCTTCCGTTGACATGACTAGGGGAACAGCTTTCAGAGCCTTTGCGAAATCTTCCATATCCTGAATCAGGGCAGGAGAGCATTCTTCCGTGGGCGTCAGAATATAGTAGGCGTTCTCGAGAATCAGGGGGTCGGAATTTGAGTACCCGCCTTTCTCCTTTCCGGCCATGGGGTGGCCGCCGATGAAGCGAGAGGAGATACCCAGAGTCTTTGCCGAGCGCATGATGCCGCCCTTGACTGAACCCACATCTGTGATGACAGTGTCTTCTCCGGTGAGGGCAGACAGTTCTTTCATATAAGAGATATTGGTATCCACCGGGGCACAGAGGATGATGAGCCCGCAGTCCGCAAATGCAGAAAGAGGCAGGGGTTTTGCATTTGTAATAATTCCATCCTGAAAAGCTGCGGATACAGTACTTTCGGAGTGGGTCGTGGCAATGAGTTCCGTGTCCGGGAAGGCGATTTTAATCGCCTTTGCCATGGAACCTCCGATGAGGCCCAGTCCCAGAAAGCCTATTTTTTTGAGATTCAGAATATTCATGTTTTCTAGTATACCTTTTTCTGCGTTAAATTGCGAAAGGAAATCAGCTTCCTCAGGAAGGCATGCTGCATTTATAAAAACTGACAAAAACAGGCTCAGATTTTTATGAAATTTAGAGAGATTGACTAAGAAAGGCTTCTGCGCTATATTATCGTAAAGTGATTTTATAAAAGTACTTTCCGCAACTATGTGAAAAGTCGGGATTTCATTTACAAAAGGCGGCAGCAGAGCATGGCACAGCAGACTTTTCAGGAATCCGGCCGCAGGCGTCTGACCCGCAACCGGATTTTCCGCTATATATACGATCAGCCGACAGCTGTCAGCAAGGCACAGATTTCCGACAATCTGGGCCTTTCTCTTCCTACGATTCATCAGAATATCAATGAGCTCCTGGAACTGGGGCTCGTACGGAGGGGACCGTATCTCGCCTCCACGGGCGGACGGCCGCCTGTGGCCTATGAGGTTCCGGGAGATGTCCGCTACTGTGTGGGCGTATCCGTGACGGCGAACCACCTGCGATTCCTTCTTTCCGATATCCGGCAGAATGAGATCGCATATAGAGAGGTTCCCCTGCAGACCCTGAAGGCGGATGACATAGGAAAAGAAATCCGTAAGAACCTTGACCCTTTTCTCAATGACAACGATGTGAGCCGGGAGAAACTCCTCGGCGTGGGCATTACGATTCCCGGCATAGTGGACCAGGAGACAAAGACCATCCGCTTTTCACCAACGATGAAGATGAAGGATATGCGGCTCGAGAAGATCAGCAGCCATATAGACGTACCTGTATTTTTCGAGAATGACAGTGTCTGCGCCGGCTTTGCCGAGTGGTTTTCAAAGGCTCCTGAGCAGCGCAGCCGGAACCTGGCCTATATTCTTCTGGAAAACGGTATCGGCGGTTCCCTTTTTCTGAACGGCTATCAGTATTTCGGAAACGATCACAGGAGCGGGGAGTTCGGTCATATCTGTGTCGAGCCCGGCGGGAGAGTGTGCAACTGCGGCCGGAAGGGCTGCTTGGAGGCCTACTGCAGCGCCCTCCGCTTTACGAGAGATCTCGGCATTACCATAGACGAATTTTTTGATGAGATGGACAAGGGAAATCAGGAATACCGCGAGCTCTGGGACGATGTCCTCCATCATCTGGCTATTGGCATTGCGGACCTGCGCATGGCCTTTGACTGCGATATAGTGCTCGGCGGCTTTGTGGCGGACTTTCTGGGCCCCCACCTTTCGAAGCTCAAGAAACTGGTCCTGGAGCAGACGCCCTTCGACGAAGATCCGGATTTCATCTCCATAGGCCGTTTCACGAGCAAGGCTTCCATGATGGGCGTGGCCCTGCATTTCACAAATGAGTTTCTTCGGAGCGTCTGATCCGGTTCCTGAAATTGCGTTTCCGGAAGTTTTTCGTGTAAAAACGGAATACAAAAGAGCACCGCTTGTAATTATTTTCCCCCTGTCAAGAGAAATCTCAAAAATCGCCCTCGAAAAACTATACAAAATGACGGAACGAATTTTGATGAAATTGCCATATTTGGTGTTTTTGACGAAAACCATCTTGACGCTGACGAAACAGAAGACTATTATAAAGACACTTTAGAAATGCAGTTTTACAAAAGTACCCACAATGGGGTGGGTATCAGAGAGGTAAAACGCAGAGTTCAAAGGAGGGTATTACACTTATGAAAAAGAAACTTTTGTCACTGATCCTGGCAGGAACGATGGCCTTCGCCATGGCAGCCTGCGGAAGCACATCCGGAAGCACATCTTCCGACAGCAGTGCAAGTTCCGACAGCTCGACATCCACAGATGCTTCGGCATCCACGGATACGGCATCCACGGACAAGACCGTCGGCATCGCAATGCCTACGAAGTCCCTGGAGCGGTGGAACAGAGATGGTTCCTACCTGCAGAAGCAGTTCGAGTCCAAGGGCTACAAGGTTGAGCTTACCTACTCGGACAACAAGATCGACCAGCAGGTCAAGGATATCGAGGGTCTGATCGCTGACAAGGTTGACATCCTCGTTGTAGCAGCTATCGACGGCGAGTCCCTTTCCCAGGTTCTTGCGGATGCGAAGGACAACAATATCCCCGTCATCTCCTATGACCGCCTGATCATGAACACAGACGCCATCAGCTACTATGTATCCTTCGATAACTACACTGTAGGTACTCTGCAGGGCAAGTACATCGCAGATACTCTTGACCTTGACAATGCAGCTGGTCCTTTCAATATCGAGTTCACCGGCGGCGACCCTGCTGATAACAACGCTACTTACTTCTTCAACGGCGCTATGGATGTCCTGAAGCCCTACATCGAATCCGGCAAGCTTGTCGTTCCTTCGGGCCAGACCACATTTGAGCAGTGCGGTACTGCACAGTGGGATACTTCCAAGGCTATGAGCCGTATGCAGAACATCCTTGGTTCCTACTACAGCGACGGCACCCAGCTTGATGCAGCTCTCTGCTCCAACGATTCCACAGCCCTTGGTGTTACCCAGGCCATTGAGTCCGACTATGCTGGAAGCAACGCCGTAGTCATCACCGGTCAGGATGGTGATGAGGCAAACCTGAAGAATATTGTAGACGGCAAGCAGTCCATGACAGTTTACAAGGCTGTTGCAAACGAAGCCGTTGCAACTCTTGACCTTGCAATAGCTATCCTGAACGGCGAGACACCTGATGAGAGCCTGATTTCGAACTCCGGTTGGGATTTCGACTGCTCCTATGATACATCTTCCTATGACAACGGCACGGGCATCATTCCTTCTTACCTGCTCGTTCCTACCGTAGTTACAAAGGACAACCTTGATGATGCTCTTGTAACTCCCGGCTACTATACAAAGGACAGCGACGGATACCTTCATCCCGTTGGATAATTAATTCTTAGCAAATATTTGAGGCCGCGGGCGGGCAAAGCTTTCGTCCGCGGCCTTTTCCATTGAAGGACCGCATATTATTCATAAAAATATCCGGCTGCAGGCCGGGAAATGAGTGGTGTGCGGCAGGAGGTGCAGCTTGGCAGACATTATTCTTGAAATGAAAAACATTGTGAAGGAATACCCCGGAGTCAAGGCCCTGAACAATGTCAATTTCAAGGTGGAGAGGGGAGAAATCCACGCCCTGATCGGCGAAAACGGCGCCGGCAAGTCCACCCTGATGAATGTCCTCTCCGGGACGATTCCCTTCGGTCAGTACACCGGGGATGTCGTTTACAACGGAAATACATGCAAATTTAATAATATTAAAGATTCCGAGAAAGCCGGAATCGCGGTCGTCCATCAGGAACTGGCCCTGATTCCCGAGCTTACGATTGCGGAAAACATGTTCATGGGCAATGAGCGCCGGAACAGCATCGGTGTCATTGACTGGAACAAGACCTATAAGGACGCGGAAGACGCCATGAAGCGGGTCGGCTTGAAAGAGTCTTCGACCATGATGATCAAGGATATCGGTACCGGCAAGCAGCAGCTGGTCGAAATCGCAAAGGCTCTTTCGAAGAACTGCAAGCTCCTGGTTCTTGACGAGCCCACATCTTCTCTGAATGAGGAAGATTCGAAGATGCTTCTCGACATGCTCCTGGATTTCAAGACCCAGGGAATCACGTCCATCCTCATCACCCACAAGCTGAACGAGGTTGCCTACTGCGCGGACAATATCACGATTCTCCGCGACGGCCAGACCATCGAGACCATTCCGAATCCCAATCACAATATCGATGAGGAACGGATCATCAAAGGCATGGTCGGCCGTGAGATGACGGACCGGTATCCCGAGCGGGAGCACCATGTCAGCAAAGAAGTGGCCATGGAAGCGAGAGACTGGACTGTATATCATCCTGTCTACACGGAAAAGTGCATGGTCGACCATCTGAGTTTCAATGTACACAAGGGCGAAATCGTCGGCTTCTCCGGCCTGCAGGGCGCAGGTCGTACCGAGATGGCCATGTCCCTTTTTGGTAAGAGCTACGGCAGCCACATCTCTGGTCAGGAGTTCATCAACGGGCAGGAAGTGCATTTGAAGAACGAGCACGATGCCATCGAGCACGGTCTTGCCTATGCGACAGAGGACCGGAAAACGAACGGTCTCGTTTTGGAGCAGTCAATTGCCAAGAATACGACCATGGCCCGGATGGAAAAGATTGCCAGCAAGTGGCACATCGTCGATGTCCTGAAGGAAAATGACGAGGCAGAAAAACTGGCCAAGTCCATGCGGACGAAGACCCCTTCCATACAGCAGGCGGTCGGAAATCTTTCAGGCGGCAACCAGCAGAAGGTCCTGCTTTCTAAATGGATGTTTGCAGAGCCGGATGTTCTGATCCTGGACGAGCCGACCCGTGGTATCGACGTCGGCGCTAAATATGAAATCTACCAGATCATGAATGAGATGGTGGACCAGAACAAGGCGGTCATTATGATTTCTTCCGAGCTCCCCGAGCTCCTCGGCATGTGCGACCGGATCTACGTCATGAACGAGGGAAAGATCGTCGGAGAGTTTACAGCGGAAGAGGCAACACAGGAAAAGATTATGAGCGCGATCCTGAGCTCTGACAGCTCCAAGAAGGAGGCATAAGGCACATGAAAGTTAAAGATTTCATCAAAAAATATACAATGATTCTGGCTCTCGTCATTGTATTCATTCTCTTCACGGCTCTGACGGGCGGCCGTCTGATATTGCCGCAGAACGTTTCAAATCTCCTGCTGCAGAACGCTTACGTACTTGTTATGGCCTGCGGCATGCTCCTCTGCATCCTGACCGGTGGTAACGTCGATCTTTCCGTAGGTTCCACCCTCTGCCTGACTGCAGCCATGGCCGCAAAGATGATGGACACCGGAGCTCCTGCCGGTGCCGCTATTATCTGCTCCTTGCTTGTCGGTGCTTTGATTGGTGTATGGCAGGGCTGGCTCATCGGCTATATTCACATCCCGCCTTTCATCTGCACTCTGGCCGGCATGTTCCTCTTCCGAGGCATTGCCCGTGTCATTCTGGATTCCCGGACCATCTCCATCATGGATCCTTCCTTCCTGAACCTTTTCACTTCCTATATCCACTTCCCCGGTGAGGAGAACGGACATGTAGTCAGCGCCCTGATCATCGGTATCATCGTAGCTGTCTACCTCACGGTTTGGACCTTCATCCGCCGGGCACAGAGGATTAAGCAGGGCTACAAGGTTGAAGGTTTTGGCGGTGCTGTTGTGAAGCAGGTCATCTTTGACGCTCTGATCATTGCTTATTCCTACTGCCTGATGGGTTACAAGGGCATTCCTGTCATGATCCTCTGGATCCTGGCTGTAGTCCTGATCTTCGCCTTCATCACAAGCTCCACCGTATTCGGCCGTTACTTCTACGCAGTCGGCGGCAATGAGAAGGCTACAAAGCTTTCCGGTATCGATCCCAGAAAGGTTTACTTCTGGGCATACTTCCTCATGAGCTTCCTGGCAGGT
Source organism: Lachnospiraceae bacterium (assembly GCA_036343235.1). GTDB lineage: Bacteria > Bacillota > Clostridia > Lachnospirales > Lachnospiraceae > RUG306. Next base: position 25,045 of record JAZASQ010000003.1, on the reverse strand, counting down.
CTCTCCGGACTTCTGGTCGGCGCCCGTATCGGTTCCGTTGACGGAAACATGGGTAACTCTTACGAGATGGACGCCATCGCATCCTGCTTCATCGGCGGCGCTTCCGCATACGGCGGTTCCGGTACCGTTCCCGGCATCATGGTCGGCGCTATTCTCCTCGGTGTCATCAACCAGGGTATGTCTATCCTGGGTCTGCCTGACCAGTACCAGTACGTAGTCAAGGGCGCCGTTCTTCTGGCAGCCGTTGTCTTCGATGTCGTATCGAACCACAAGACCGGAAAATCATGATTTTGGCAAGGCAGTGCCGCACCTCCTTTGCCGGCGGACTTTATATTATTCATGAATAATGTAAACCCCGCAGGCTCCCTCGGCACTCTATTGTGCAGGAACGTATTATAGCTCCTGCGGGCGCCGGAAGTACTTTAAGTACCCGGCGCCCTTTTTTAAAATTTGAAAGGATTTTTTATGTACTATATCGGAATCGACCTCGGCACATCAGCGGTGAAGCTCCTGCTGATGAAGTCCGGGGGCAGCATTGAAAAAATTGTGTCCCGGGAATATCCCCTGAGCTTTCCTAAGCCCGGCTGGTCGGAGCAGAATCCGGACGACTGGATTTCAGCAGTAAAGGACGGGGTTCGGGAGCTGATTTCAGATATCGATGCCAATGAAGTTGCCGGCATCGGAGCCGGGGGTCAGATGCACGGCCTTGTCATCCTCGATGAAAATGACAAGGTAATCCGGCCTGCCATCCTCTGGAACGACGGGCGGACCCAGGAGGAGACCGAATACCTGAACAATGACATCGGGACGGACCGCCTGGCGGAATACACCGGAAATATCGCCTTTGCCGGCTTCACAGCTCCGAAGATTCTCTGGCTCAAAAAGCACGAGCCGGAGAACTTCGCGAAGATCAAAAAGATCATGCTGCCCAAGGACTATGTCAATTACCGGCTGACAGGGGTCCACTGCAGTGACTATTCCGATGCTTCCGGCATGCTCCTTCTCGATGTGAAAAATAAGAAGTGGTCGGAGGACATGCTTTCCATCTGCGGCATATCCAGGGAGCAGATGCCGAAGCTCTATGAGAGTTACGACGTGGTCGGGAGGTTGACGAAAGAAGCAGCACAGGAACTGGGTCTGCCTGAGACCGTCAAGGTTGTGGCCGGAGCCGGGGACAACGCTGCAGCCGCCATCGGCACCGGAACTGTCGGCAACGGGGCCTGCAATATCTCCCTCGGAACCAGCGGGACCATCTTTATTTCAAGCGATGCTTTCCGTTCCAGCGGCAATGCCCTTCATGCCTTCGCCCATGCGGACGGGGCCTATCATCTCATGGGCTGTATGCTTTCCGCTGCCTCCTGCAACAAGTGGTGGATGGATGAAATCATAAGGACGAAAGACTACCCGGCAGAGCAGAAGGAAATTTCTATAGATAAGCTTGGAAAGAACCATGTCTACTATCTGCCTTATCTGATGGGGGAGCGGGCTCCCCACAATGACCCGGCAGCCAGGTCCTGCTTCATCGGCATGACCATGGATACAAGCCGGGAAGACCTGACCCAGGCAGTTCTGGAAGGCGTGGCTTTCGGCATGCGGGACAGTCTTGAAGCGGCCCGGGCCCTGGGGGTCGACGTAAAGACGTCCATGGTCTGCGGCGGCGGGGCTAAGAGTCCTTTGTGGCGAAAGATTTTTGCAAATGTCATGAATCTGCCCCTGACCATTCCGGAGACAGAGCAGGGGCCCGGCTACGGCGGAGCCATTCTCGCAGCTGTAGCATGCGGTGAATATAAGGATGTAAAAGAAGCGACGGATGCCCTTGTCCATGTGACAGGGACGGAAGAACCGGATCCGTCACTTGTCGCCCTCTATGAAGAGCGGTATCATACTTTTGACCGGCTCTATCCGGCCCTGAAAGAACTTTTCCCTGTTCTCTGAAAGGAATGATGTGATGAATCCGGAAGGAAAAAATCCCCAGGTGGCTCTGCTCATGCGCCTGATTGTGGCGGCAGTGCTGGTTTATATAGGAATTATGCAGTTTGTGGCACTGGCCCAGGGAGGAAGCGCAGTCATTTCCATTGTCTTCGGCCTGGTTTTCATCGGAGTCGGCGTCTGGTTTGCTTTCTACGCCATCCGGAGCTATCGGCAGGAGAAGGCGGACAAGGGCTCGGAAGATAGCTCTGAGGGGATAGACAGAGAAGAGAAAGACTGAAGAGGCAGGATTTCAAAAAAGTTCCGCTCTACAGTACAATTTTTGCACAACAAATATGAAGGGAGAAAACAGTGAAAATCTATAGTGTGACGGATCCGGAATTCGCTGAGTACGGGCGGATTGTGGAAGGCATCGATGTAGAGCCTATTCTTAAAGTTATGAATGAAAAACTGCCCTGTCCGGAGAACGGAACCCAGTATGTGGCTGAGGAAGCAGCCCTGCAGGGTCTTCCTGAAGCGGATGCGATTGGGGTAAGCCTCTTCGGCGGCATTCCCGCCCAGTTCGGCTGGTGCAACGGGCACAATACAAAGCTCAACTGTTTCGAGTATCACCGGAATTCCGAGTACAATCTCGGCACGGAGGACTTCATTCTCCTCCTGGCAAAGGAGTCGGAGATACACGATTTCAAAATTGACAGCTCCGTGACGAAGGCATTTAAGGTTCCGGCCGGGGTCCTGATTGAAGTCTATGCGACAAGCCTTCACTATGCCCCCTGCCAGGCAGCAAAGGGCAAGGGCTTCAAGACCCTGGTGGTCCTGCCCAAGGGGACAAATGTAGGTGTGCCTGAAGCCAAGAGCGGCAGCACGGAAGACCCTCTTCTTCGCATGACGAATAAGTGGCTCATCGCCCATCCGGAGGCAAAGGAAGCTGCAAGCGGCGCTTTTGTCGGCATTACCGGGCCAAATATCGACATTGCGGACAGTATCTGATTTACATTAGTATCATTAAGGACAGGCTTCTGAAAAAGGGGCCTGTCCTTTTCGTTTCCAAAGTGTCAGAATTTGCCTCAGGAATTTGTGAAAATTTGCTATTATTTCTTGTAAACAGAAACCATATTTAGTAAAATTCTACAGTGTAAGGTAACTTGTTTGCTTTTCAGTTAGGGGGTTTTTCATGAAGGTATTCACAACTGACAAAATCCGCAACGTGGCCCTGCTTGGGCATTCCGGCTCGGGGAAGACGTCACTGGCCGAGTCCATGGCCTTTCTGGCCGGGCTCACGAAGCGGCAGGGGAGTGTGGACAAGGGGGATACGATTTCCGACTTTGACAAGCAGGAAATCAAACGCAAGCTTTCGATTCAGACCTCCGTCATCCCGATTGTCTGGGGAGAGACGAAGATCAATATTCTCGATACTCCGGGTTCCCTGGATTTCCAGGGAGAAGTCGCTGAGGCTCTGACTGCAGCTGATTCTGCTATCATCGTCGTAAACGGCAAAAACGGGGTTGAGGCCGGGACCAAGCGGGCCTGGGACCTCTGCGAGAAGTACCACCTGCCCCGCTTCATATTCGTGGACAGCATGGATATCGATGACGCTTCCTACCGGCAGGTTGTGGAAGACCTGCAGGGGCTTTATGGAAAGCGGATTGCTCCTTTCCACCTGCCTGTCCGGGAAAACGGGGAATTTACAGGCTATGTCAATGTCATCCAGAAGCAGGGGAAGAAGTGGAAGGCTGACGGAACCGTGGAACATGCCGATGTGCCTGACTACAGTGTTGAGTATCTCGATAAGTACCGGGAAGCCCTGATGGAATCCGTGGCTGAGACTTCGGAAGAGTTCATGGACCGCTACTTCAACGGAGAGGAGTTCTCTGAAGACGAGATCCGCATGGCCCTCCGGACTTCCGTATACACGGGTGAGATGGTGCCTGTTATGATGGGCTCAAATACCCTGAACCGCGGGCAGTACACGATGCTGGGCGATATCGTGAAGTATCTGCCTTCACCGGAACTTCGGGAGTGCAAGGGCATCAATGCGAAGTCCAATGATGTGTTCGATGCGGACTATGATTTCTCCCTGCCCAAGAGTGCCTATATCTGGAAGACCATTGTCGATCCTTTCGTAGGTAAGTATTCCCTGATTAAGGTTAATTCCGGCGTACTGAAGACGGACGATCTCCTTTTCAACCACCACAAGGACGTGGAAGAGAAGATCGGCAAAGTCTATGTCATGTGCGGTTCCAAGGCTGAAGAGGTCACGGAGCTGCATGCCGGCGACATCGGGGCCCTGGCCAAGCTCACAAAGGCCGGCACGACAGACTCCCTGTCCACGAAGGCCAACCCCATCCTCTATATCCGGACAGGCATTCCCACGCCCTATACCTGCCTGCGCTACACTGTGGACAAGAAGGGAGACGAGGACAAGGCAGCTCAGGCTCTGGCCAAGATCGGTCAGGAGTATCTGACCATAAAGACAGAGGTCGATGCAGCCAACCACCAGCAGCTCCTTTGGGGCATTTCCGAGCAGCAGCTCGATATTATCAGGGAAATGCTGCATGAGGACTACAAGGTTGACATCACTCTTGAGAAGCCCTTCGTGGCTTACAAAGAGACCATCCTGGGCAAGTCCGACTGCGAGTACAAGTACAAGAAGCAGAACGGCGGCCACGGCCAGTACGGACATGTGAAGATGACATTTGCTCCGTCGAACAATCTCGAAGAGCCTTATGAATTCACGGAATCCGTTGTCGGCGGCAATGTGCCGAAGAACTTCTTCCCTGCTGTTGAAAAGGGCATTCAGGAAGGCGTGAAGGCCGGTCCTCTGGCGGGCTATCCCGTTGTGGGCATCCATGCGGACCTTTACGACGGCTCCTATCATCCGGTCGATTCTTCCGAGATGGCCTTCAAGACGGCAGCGCTCGAGGACTTCAAGCAGGGTGTACTCCAGGCCAAGCCTGTCCTCCTCGAACCCATTGAGGAACTCACCGTCACCTGCGAAGATGCCAATACCGGCGATGTCATGGGCGACCTGAATAAGCGGCGTGCGAGAGTTCTCGGTATGGATTCCGTAGAAGGCGGCCGCCAGGCCATTCATGCGGAGATTCCTTCAGCCGAGCTCTACGGCTACGGAAAGACCCTGCGGTCTCTGACCGGCGGAAGCGGAGAGTTCGAGTTCAAATTTCTCCGCTACCAGCAGTGCCCGTCTGACGTTCAGCAGAAGGAAATAGAGGCCCGGAAGGACTTTGCAGCCAAAGCTGAATGAGAATAATGTAAAACACATACTTTGCCTGCTCCGGCCATGTGCCCGGGGCAGGTTTTTTTTGCACAGTTTTCCGCGCTTTCTTCCCTTGCAATTTTTCATTTTTCCTTTAAAATAATAATTTCCACAATATGGGATTTTGGGCTTATTTTGCCTGTTTAAATTCGGCTTTTTCGAGCCTGAATTATTTATAGAGGAATAGTTTTATGAAGAATTTTTCCACACGTCTGACCGCCCTGATTCTGGCTCTTGTTTTTCTCGCCCAGCAGTCTATGGATCCGGTCATGTCCTATGCCGCAGCTGCGACGACTCCGGCAGCTGTCGCTACGGAGGCTTCCGAATCAACGGATGAAAAGAAAACTTCGGATGAGAAGACATCGGATACGTCCGATAATAGTGCCTCCTCCACTGAAACGGCTGACAAGGAATCGAACAAGACTTCCGAAAAGAGCTCCGGGGGAGAGCAGGACAGTTCTGCAGAAAAGGCTGTTGAAAGTCAGGATGATGATGATAAGGAAAAGACCGCCGCTTCCAAGAAGGCTTTGGATGAGCCTGAGGATGTCAAATTTAAGGACGGCGTCCTTTCCTGGAAAGCTCCGGACAAGGTAGAGAAGGATGCAATTGCCGGCTATTCCGTAGAGCTTTTCCACGCAGAAAAGGGAGAAAAGGTCGGAAAGGCCGTATTTTCCAAAACCACAAAGAAACACTCTTACGACATCAGCAAAGCATTTGAGGGCAAGGATGCTCTTGAGGACGGAGACTATATAGCCGAAGTCCGCACAAAGGCCGTCGAAAAGACCAACTATACTGACTCTAAGGCAGCTGAAGTCAAATTCTCCATGCCTGAAAATGCTGAAGAAAAGAAGAACGGAAAGTCAGCCACTCAGACTGATGAAAAGTCTGTCAACAAGTCAGACGAAAACGTATCCGGCAAGATGGATTTGAGTGCCAGCGACAAGAAAGAGGACAAGACCGCAGACAAGTCCTCTGCGGATTCCAAGGAGGAGTCCTCTAAGGAAATGGCGAAGTCCTCTGAAACCGAAAAGACGGGCAAATCATCTGAAAGTACAGGGTCCACAGACAAGGATAAGGATTCCGTAAAGACCGACGAAAAGCAGACGGATTCGGAGAAGGCTTCAGAAGAGAAGGCTAAGGACGACAAAGAAAAGGCCGATGAATCTCCAACTGCCAAGGATGAGGATAAGTCTCAGGATAGCAAAGAAAAAGCAGAAGAGGCTTCCGATACAAAGGCAGAGGACAAGACCGCAGTAGAGGAAACTGAAAATTCCGACAGTAATAAAAATACAGAATCCATAGAGACCAAAGAAACTGCATCCGACAAGAGCTCTTCAGATAACAAGTCCTCCGGTAAGAAATCCACAGGAAAGAAGTCCGAAAGCAAATCTTCTGAGGACAAGAAGGATACCTCCAAGAATACGGAAAAGACCGCCACCCCGGCTCCGATAAAGGCGATACAGAGCGGGGCAAAGAAGGCAATTAATTCAATCGCCAAAGTCTTTGGCATCAAAAAGGCGGAAAAGAAGGCCCTGCCGACGCCGCAGAACATTCAGTGGAATGCGGCGGAAAGCTGCCTGACCTGGGACAAGGTCACCGTTGATGACGCCGAAAACGCTGTTTCCGGCTATATCGTTTCTGTTTACAAGGATGACAAGGAATTCAGAATCTATGACAAGACCGGATCTACAAGCTATGACAATATAAACAATGTCTTTGAGGAAGCAGGCGCCGGCAGCGGATCATATGTATTTAAAGTCAAGGCAGTTGCTTCAGAAGACAGTGGCTACACGTATTCCGAGGGAGAGAGCGAGGCCTTTACTATACCGGAGGTGAAGGTAGAAAAGGGCGCCGGCATTAGTGAAGTCACTGCTTCCCCGTCCTACCTGATTCCCGGAAGCGTAAACTCTGTCCGCATTACTGCAACGGTCGGTGACAATCAACAGTTCGGCAAGTGGACACTTTCCGGGAATACTGCAGGCCAGGTCACAATTGACAATGAAACCAGTGAAGATACCAATGTAAAGATTTCCGCGGATACCTATACCGGGGAAGATGTCATTACCCTGACGGCTACGATTCAGGATGACAAGGCGCCGATTATCAGCTCATTCTCCGGGAATGAGGCTACGAAGACTATGACGGCCGAGGCTTCTGACGCGGAAACGGGAATCGCCTACTATGCCTTTTCTACAGCAGTGAGTGTGGAAGCAGTTCCTGGAACCGACTGGCAGAAGGCGACAGAAGGACAGACTACCTTTACGAAGGAGATTTCCACAACTGATCCGAGCGGAAAATATACCTTCTATGTCAAAGATGCTGCAGAGAATGTGGCGTCCAGTGCAGAGACCGATGGTGTAGCAGATTCCATTGCCGTATCCCAGATCCGCCTTGATTACACGACGGAAGAGGGGGATTCCTACATCTATGCGGCCGGCAGTATGGCTCAGATTGTCATTTTCGGTACAGAGAAAAAAGCCGTATCCCTGCCTATTCCCAGCCGGCAGAGCTGGGAGTTCAAAGGCTGGAAATACGCGGACAGTGCCTCTTCCGGGACAGATGACGGAAATGTCGAAAGCATCTCCCTTCCTCTCCCTGCCAGCGTAGAGTTGAAACCCACCTGGGAGGTTCAGAAGCTGGGCTTCTCGGTAGAAGGCTATGACGGAAAGACCTATGACGGTCAGTCCCATACCATCTCGGCTTCCGTGACGAATGAAAATCCCGGAGACCTGACCTACCACTGGTACAGGAAGGTGGATTCTACGGAAGGAACGGAAGCACATACGGAAAACTTGGGCGAAGGCACATCTTCCTATTCCGTCAAAGATGTGGCGGATTCCGGCACCTACTATGCGGTCATTTCCTTTACGGCTGACGACGGGCAGACCTACTCGAATACATCGCCGGATATTGCCGTCTCGATTCTGCCGAAGCCCATCTATGTCATCGCGGATGACAAGACCGTGACCTACGGGGATCCCGTACCGGAGTACACCTATCAGACTTTCGACAGCTATAATGAAACGGAGAAGATCCCCGGAGACCCCTATACCCTTGAAAACGGGGCCCTGACGGAAGGGTCTCTTACCTGCGTCTATACGCCGGAGTCCCCGGTAACTGAGGACGGCTATCCCATTAGGGCTGCGGGTTTCTCTGCGGGCGGAAACTATGCTGTTACCTGCATTCCCGGCACTCTGACAGTCGAGCGTGTGAATGCAAACGTGGAAGCCGGAAAGGTAAAGGCTGCTTTTACAAAAGAGAAAGAATACACCTATCCTGTTGCTGAGACAGATGTATCACCCATTGCTGTCACCTGGGGAGAGAAAACGCTTACCCCGGGGACGGACTATACCCTGACCTACGACATTGCGCATGCCGGTACCGGCAAGGTTACCGTCAATTTCCAGGGCAACTTCGAAGGGGCGCAGGAACTGACCTTTACGATTCAGAAGGCGGCCTATACGGCTGCAGTAAAGCTGGACGACTGGGTCTACTGCGGAAAGGAAGAACGGCCGACGCCTTCCGTAGAAGGGCGACCGGAAGGAGCGGAAGAGCCGGTATTTTATTATGTAAATGGTACGGTCACCAAGGATGAGATCCATCCGGAGAGTGACACGACTGAGGAACCGGTCAATGCCGGTACCTACTCTGTCTATGGGGTGATTCCGGAAAATGCGAACTATCAGGAAGTCATCACGGATCCCGTGACTTTTACGATCGAGAAGCTCTTCATCGAGATCAAGGCGGATTCCGCCTCTTTCGAATATAATGGGTCTGCCCATAGCGCCGGAGGCTATACCCTTCTCGACAAGGAAGGGAAGGTCATTGATGAAAAGACCTTCTTCCCCAAGGGTGAGGGCTTGGAGCGGGTATCTGTCGAAGGTACCATTACCGATGTTTCCGAGATGACGGAGACGGACGAAAACGACGACCTTTATAAGCCCAATGTACCTTCATACGAATTCAACAGCATCACGAATCCGGACAATTATGAGGTCATAAAGAAGAACGGCCATCTGACGATGACTGCCTTCCCTCTGGCCGCGCCTTCCTATCCCCACTGGGACTATGCAAAGCCGGGCCTTGCCACCTGGATTGCCGTGACGAAAAACGACCACTTCTTCAGCTACGAGCTGCAGCTCTTTGCAGAGGATGAGGCTGGAAATGTCATCAATGTCCTCGGGGAAGACAAGTCTGTAGCGGAGACCTCTACTTCCCACAATTTCGCAGAGGAAATCCGCGCGTTTGCAGAAGAGCACAGCGATATCCCTTATATCTATTATTTTAAAGTCCGGACGGTGAACCGCGTCGTCGATGCGGCGGAGGACAATACAAACTACTCGGCAAGTGACTATGTAAACGGGGAGAAGGGAAAGAAGACCGACTACCTGCATACGGCTGTTGTGACGACAGAGTATGACCCGGCGAAGCAGGACAGCACCCACATCCTTTCCATGTACTTCGGGAAGGATAACAATACCCACACGGTTGTCCTCCTGGAAGGGGAGAAAGAAGACATCCACTTCGACCTGGAGAAGGGCTACAAGGAGGCCGAAGGCAGCTGGAAGCTCTACCGGGGCAGCGCAGAGGGTGAGGAAGAAAGCTGTCTCGACTTCTTTGACAAGAATCTCTTCCACGACCACCAGATCCGCCTGGCGGACAAGGTGGAAAAGTCCATCGTCGGTGCCCGGATCATTTTTGCCGCAGAGGACAAGGCTCCGACGGCCTACGCATACGATGCGCAGAATGACGAAACTTCAGATTATTCTCAGGTGAAGCTGACCTTTTCCGCTAAGGACGAGGTGGGCTTGGCTTACTATGCCTTTACGACGGATGCGAACGTGACAAAGGATTCGGACTGCTGGCAGTCGATTCCGGATGCGGAGGCAGGAGTATCTGCCGGTGATGTCGCGGTCCTTTCAAAGACAGACAAAGGAGCCGTTCAGGAGGCAACCTTCACCCATGTGGTAAATGCCGATGCCGTGCCTGACCATGAAACGCCGGCCTACTATGCCTATGTGAAGGATACGGACGGCAATGTCACCCGGGCCCAGTACAATACCTGGGACGAGGGGCGGGCGGCCCAGACCGGCGATTCCTACGAGATCATTAAGGTAAGCTTCAACGCAGGTCTTGGCGATGATACGAGCCAGATCCTGCCGTCCCGGATCAAGAAAGCAAATTCCGAAATTCCGCTTCCCAAGCAGAATTTCACCAACGACGGCTTTGCCTTCCAGAACTGGCACGGGTCGACCGGCATCTACGAAGACGGGGGTACTTTTGCGGCCAACCAGTCGGATGTTCTGACGGCCTCCTGGACGAATGAGCACTACGATTTCACGGTTAATTACTATTACCAGGGGATAGACGCAGCTAATAAGGGAACTTACGAGGGCGTCGTCCCGGAGACGAAGACCTTCAACGTTCTGGCGGAGAAAAAAGTTCTGCCGACGGATGCAGATTGGCAGAATCCGAAGGACGGCTTCGAGCTCGATGAGGAAAAGAATACGACGGAGGCCCTGACCATCGATGGCGCCGGGAAGAGTTTGTCTATCTACTACCGGCGGAAGGAATATACAGTCACAAAGAAGGTTACAAGCTCTGATACAGGAGATATCACCACTGAAGAGAAGTTCCTCTATGGCGCCTCTCTTTCCGATACCTTCTCGAAAGCAAAGTATCCCGGAAACACAGGCTACGAGTTCTCCGGCTGGGCCTTCCCCGAGGAGGGCAGTCAGCCTGCGACGATGCCGGCCAAGAATGTTGTGGCGACGGGTACGGTGAAGAAGAAGACTCTGAACTACCATGTCGTCTACTATACACAGGAGTTGGCGAAGGATAGTGAAGGCAATACGCTGAACCAGCTGGCAGAGACCTATACGGATAGTTTTCGGCCGGCAGAAACCATCAGCGCGGAATTCGGCAGTACAGTAAATATCGCTGACTACAGCAATACGGAATTTGCAGGCTTCTCCTACCAGGGAGCCGTTGTGACTCATGGAAAGCCGCAGGGAGGAACCACTTGTGAAGATATTTTCAAAGATACAGAGACGGCCACGGTGACGGCGGCTCCGGCAGAGGGCGAAGCAGCAACGGATGCTGTTCCCGGCGAACTCTATATCAACCTCTTCTATACCCGCAAGCAGTATTCCATTACCCTGCGCGTTTTCCAGGACGAGATTGCGACGGACAATCAGATCTATTCCCATACCTGGGACAAGGAGGGTGAAAAATATTATTTTGAAGCTCCGATTCCGGAGACTATGGTTTCAACCTATGAGACATATGAGTCGGACACCTGGCAGGAACTTTCCAATGCTTTCGCTAAAGAGCATAAGCAGGGAACTCACGAGCTCGAGCAGAACACCATCGGCTGGTCGACGGGGACGGCTCCGAAGACCATGCCGGCCGGCGATGTGACCGTCACCCGCCAGTTCATCCTGTCCCAGCCGGAGTCCTATACGGTCGAGGTCTGGGTGGAGGATGCGACAGAGAATGAGTTCGTCATGTACCCCTTCACATATTCGGCCGTTGCGGGTGAGACTGTATCCATCGATCCGAACAAGACAGAAAGCTCTTCTGATGCTGAAGAGGCAAAGGGTGCTTTGTCGCTTTCCGCTTTCAGCATGATTCCCCATTTCCGGGACTATGAGTACGCGGAATTTTCAGATGATGATGTAAAGAACAACAAGATTAAAGCGGCATCCAACAACTATCTGACCGGCGGGACGAAAGCCTCTGACAAGGTGAAGAATACTGTCAATGTTAAGGACGAAGAAAAGGAAGATCAGATAGTTCTCCGTATTTTCCTGGCCCGGAGGAAGTATTTTTCAACTATCAACTACTATGTAATCGACACTGATGGCAGTGAGCCGGTAAAATTGGCCACCGTGACGAAACAGGCCAAGTGGGGGCATGACTATAACTATGAGCCACTGGCCTACTTTGACGGAGTTAACTCGGAGCATTTCGAAGATTTCAATGAATCGACTGACACGAAAGCTATCAATCCTGAAAATACGGCTGGTAAATATCTCAGCACGAATTTCCGGGAAGACAGTTACGTTGTAAGTTATAGCGGTTATTATTACTTGGATCAGATTTCAAGTGATCGGACTTCAGGTGAAGACAATGACGGTCAGTATACTGAGCACTGGCCGCGAGAAGATTTCGATACGCCCGAAAAAATCAAAGCTTCTTACAGTGGCCGAATGGGCTATTCGCGGAATAGTGCGACAGATGTGCCGAACTCCATCAATGTCTACTATTCGAAGGTCGATCCGGGAACACAGGCGACCATTGCGGTCGGAATCAACCCTTCCGTCAACCTGAACCACGGGGCGGAATTTGCTGCAGAGTATTTCAAGGACCGGACGGATAAAACACCTGAAAGCGGAGATATAACCTGGGTTCCCTTGACTTATGATGTTCCGATGGAAGGTAATACGACAAAGACGCTGCCGGTCTATCTGGCCAATGAAGCCTACTTCTATGATGCGGTGTATACGCCGGATGCGGATTATTCTACCTATCCCGGCCTTGCCAATTACAACCTGAACAACGGAGATACTGAAGAAGCCGATGGAAAATATACATACGATTCAACAAAGCTGAAAAAGGGCTTTTCGACATTTTCAGATGGCACAAAGACTTACTATTATGACGATTCGCACGTCTACATTCCGGTGAAGGACAACTCTCTTTTCGCCGGCAAGCGTTTTACCTACGATTACAAAAAGATGCAGGGGCTTTCCTGGGATAGTCAGGTAGAGAAATTCCTTACGGACTATAAAACGTGGGCAGAAAAGAAGTACGAAGAGGACAAGACCGCCGTTGGCGCCCATCTCTATCATTACACAATGGATTCTGTCATCCGGGGTGACAGTGGAAAACTGGTCATCGACTATAAAGACGGACAGACGAGCAAAATCCACTTCCATGTCGGTGACAAGGAATGGATCAGTAAGGAGTATTCGACTGATAATGATACTATAGCGCCTTCTGACATCAAGTGCGATGATGGAGTTTTTGAAGTCCGTCCTGGCAAGGAAATCACTTGGTATAAGACCTCAGATTTTAAAGAAAAGTACAAACAATCCTTTGTAATCCATGAGGATATCCATGTCTACGGCCGCTACGAGAAGGCCGTGCAGAAGAACGAGGAGTATATCTCCTACGAACTGAAGGACTATATCAAAGATAAGGATGGACATGAGATTTCCTATGTCACCAAGGACAATGTAGAGGAGTTAGCAAAACTCTACGGCATTTCTTCTACGACAACGACAACTGACTTCCAGCTGACGGATACGACCATGGATCCGGTTTCCAAAAAAGACGCAGTCCGGGAAGTCACGACCTACACCTACGACGGGGAAAAGGTCCTTGTCAAAATCATTGAGCCGACCCTGTCCTTCTCATCACTTTCGCTAAAGCTGACTGATTCCGACAAGGGCTATGATTTTGACCGGTCGAATGAAGGCATCTCCTTCAACCCAGCCGATTCCAGTAACACCTTGACGGCATATGTACAGTCCGCCCCTGTCACCCTGCAGGCCTTCTGCAAGCGGGCCACGGGCCAGGTCACGATTGACGAGAACCGGGACGAGGGGGAGAATAATGTAAATAACGATACCTATCTCGAAGCCCGGGTGGGACAGACCATTACACTGAAAGACCCTGTTCGCGCCGGCTACAAGTTCATCGGATGGTCCTTTTCTGGAATGACGGAGGGAGTTGCAAATCCTACGATTACCGCAAATACGGCGGAATCGACAGGTTCCTTTGGCATGCCCTATTCCGAGAAGGTAAAAGTGACGGCAAATTGGACACCCCAGTCGGTTAATCAGAAAGTCGTTTATCACTACCAGAACACGGATCTTACATATGGTAAAGGCGTTGAGGCAGTTATTAATCCTCAACCTACACAGGATGGCTCGATTGTACTGAAGGACTATCTGGACAAGACGGAAAAGACTACCCACTACAAGCTGGCCTCCGTCATCCGGACCTACAAGGGCCAGACATATGTCTTCACAGAAGCAGAAGTCAACAATGCAGAAACTCCGGCTACAGTCACTGAAAAGACCGGTATGCAGCTGGATTACTATTACCAGATCAAGGATCAGGTGGAGATTCAGATGTCCGCCGAACTACAGGACTGGCCGGCTGACAAGGCTCTGCCTGTCGCCCTGACCGGAGACGGAAACTACGTCTACGGGCGCGACGTCACCCTGTCTGCGATTCCGGCGGCCGGCTATGTCGTTACAGGCTGGTACTATGGGACAAGTAGTGCAGAGGGGAGCGAGATTCAGAAGGTTTCCAGGGACAGTGCCCTGACTGCCAATGATACGATCAATTCCGTAAATCTTTTCATCAATCAGAACGTACTGGAAAAGGCAACGGACGGAAAGCTACCCATCACGGTAAAGCTGGAGGCGCTTCCAGTGGCGGTACCGACATTTGGTTTTACCAACCTGCCAGAGCTGACCTACGGCTACAAGGTTTCGAACAAAAATGCCGTAACCGTAAAAGTCAATTTCCCGGACGGCTATGATTCGGCCAACTACGTCAAGTCCTATAAGTGGAGCCTGACCTCTGGCCAGAAGGAGACGGTGTCCGGTGATACCTCCACCCTTCTCATTCCGGAGGGTTGGGAAGCGGGAGATTATCAGCTGCAGTGCGAGGTCACGATTGCCCGCCGGGACAACGGCTTAGAGAAGACCTATACCGTCAAGCCGGACGCGATTCGTGTCGAACAGAAGGCCATGACCGTCAGCACCGGGTCCTATACCGGAATCTATGACGGGGCAGCCCATACCTTTACCCTGGCTGTTACAGAGCCTGCGGGTTATACGGTCTATGTGGCAAAGCACGCCCTGACTGCTGACACTCTGTCCGGTGATGATGTGAAGTCATATACGACGGCGGAAGACCTAAAAGCCGGTCTGCAGAAGGACTTCAGCCTGAAAAATGTCGGGTCGGAGACCTATTATTACTATATCGAATCGGGAAATACGAACTACCTGGACTTCGGTACAGACAGCGATGGCGAGTCACTGTCCCAGACCGTCACTGTCACGCCCAAGCAGGTGACTATCAAGGCCGGGAATGCCACCTTCTCGAAGGAATACGATGGGCTTCCGGAAGTCCGCGGCAGCGTCAAGGACAAGGACTCCGATTGGTACCGCCTCGCCACCACGCCGAATATCTACACGATCGAAGGCATGGTCAAGGGCGAAGAAGGACTCTATGTCATCGCCGGAAAAGGCGAGTTTAACGGGGCCCACGTCAAGGGCACCAGCGGACTGACCCTGAGTGAACTTACGGTAGTCGACAAATCGAATGGAGACATCAACAAGAACTACTCCTTTGATCCTTCCTATTCCATCAATATGTCCGGGGAAATCAAGCCCCGAGAAGTTGGTCTGTCTTGGGACAAGCTGACCCAGGCCTACAGCGGCAATGTCTTGAAGCCGGAGGTCACGATCGCAAAGGACGCTCTGGCGGACAGCACGGACGTCAGCCTCAATACGCTGAAAGCAGACCTTGCCAACCTAAGTGTGCTTGTGCCCGGCCAGGCAAAGACCGTAGGAACCTACGACCTCAAGGCCGAGCTGAAGGCGGCCGGCAGCACCCAGCTTTCCGACTTCCGGATCAAAGACTCTGATATCGGTCGGACCTTTGAAATCACGAAGCGGAAGATCACTGTCACGCCTGAATCGGCGGAATACACCTACGACAGGAAAGTGAAGAATCTTCCAAAACTTCTTGTCAGCCTGACCGGAGAAACAGGTACAGATGACGAACTTCTGGAAACGCACCGGGTGGAAGCCAAGACGGACAAGACGGCGAAGGACGTGATGCGGAAGGCAGACGGCTCTGTCGACTCTTACGATGTAAAAGCCGTAAATGCCCGCGTCTATGATAGTGACGGCACCGATGTCACAGAGAATAACTTCGAAATCACTTACGGCACCGGCCATCTGACTATTCAGCCGCAGGACGTGACCGTTTCCGGCATCAGGGCAAAAGACAAGACCTATAATGGTGATGCGACAGCTGAACTCGATTCAGAGCAGTCTGCTGTGAAATTCGATGGCATCGTGGCAGGAGACGAGCTCAAGCTGGACTGGTCGAAGGTTTCGGGAACCTTTGTCGATGAGACAGGTAACGAAGATCCTTCTGTCGGCACCGGAAAAACTGTAAAGATCACTTACGGGGATTCCGCCCTGACCGGGAAAGCAAGGGACAACTATACCCTGAAGACAGACGGCAGTCAGGCAAGTACGACGGCAAATATCACGGCAAAGAAGGTCTCTGTCAAAGTCAACGTGTCAGCAGATGATGCTACTGTAGTCTATGGAGAAAAGGCTTCCTTTAAGCCTGAATTTACAGGACTGAAGGAAGACGATATCAGCGAGACTACGATTGAGCAACTGACGCAGGCACTGCAGAATTCCTATATGGTCAGAAAGCAGGACGGCAAGGATGCAATCGCCTACAGCGAAAAGACAGCAGCCGGTGACTATGTCATCCTTCCGGATGTCGATGTTTTGAATGACAAAGCAAAGCTCTCTGAGTTGAAGCTTACCAACTACACCTTCGTCGCAGATGCAAAACCCGGCGAACTGCATATTACGAAGCGTCCCGTAGCCATCACCTTCGGTACCTTCAGCAAGGTCTACGACGGAAATACTGATGCAAAGACCACAGCGACGACGGTCACAAAGATTGACGGCAACAAGGAATATCAGATCACCGCCGATAATGGAGAAACGGCTGAAGGACTGCTGTCTGGAGATGACCTTTCCATCGAAAGCTATACAGCAAACTTCGATGAGAAAAATGCAATTGATGCTGCGAAAGACTATGTCACAGTAAAAGATATCAAATTTGGCGGAGATGCCGCCGAAAACTACAAGCCGGAAACGGCTGAAGTCCGCGCAAATGGTCAAATCACAAAGGCGAAGCTCACTGTTCAGGTTCTGAACAAGACCATTACCTACGGGGATGAGGCGCCGGACTATGAGGAAGAGATTACCGGATTCATGCCCGGTGACAGTGAAGAATCGCTAGACAAGACGGCGCACAAATTTATCTGTGCCTACTCAAAAAATGACTCAGAAAACCGTAATGCAAAGGGATCGGAGAAGAATCCCGAGACCGGCTACGTCATCACGGCTGAAGGATATTCTTCCGGCAATTATGAGTTTGAGTACAAACCGGGCTACCTCATCGTAAACAAGGCCGTATTGACGATTGCCATCAAGGCAGCAGACTCGGCCCAGGACAAGGTGAAGTCAGTAGATGGCAAAGACGCAGTCGTTGTCACCTACGGTAAGGACACCCTTCCGGAATTCACCTATGAAGTGACCGGGTGGAAATATGACGAGTCCAAGACCGATCAGGATGCCATCACCGGAACCGTTACGAATGATGCGTCAAAGATCGAAACGAAAGAAGTAAACAATGTAGGCGGTACGAAGGGGACTATCGGAACGGTTGTAACAGCAGTTGCCGGTTCTTATCCTGTTTCCCCGGTTGTGACGGCTTTTGTCAATACCAATTACACCTACAAACTTCAGCCCATGGATCTGGTCGTAGAGCGGCTGGGTCTGACGGTAAAGAACATCAAAGTCGATGACCGTGTCTACGACGGTACGAACAAGGTTTACGACTCACAGATTCATAAAGAATCAGCGGATTACCAGACTCTGCTCTCAATCGATGAAGACAAGAAGGGGATTGATTCGGTTACTGCTTCCTATGAGCAGGACGTTAATGTCCACAAGGAAACTCTGCAATTGCACGTAACCCTCAATGAATACCTCCGTGAACGTTACCTGATTGAAGAGAATGAGCCAATTGAGGTTGAGTCCTCCATTAAACCCCGTCCGCTGACCGTTACTGCAGATAACAAGGAAGTCTTTTATGGGGACCAGAAGCCGGACTACACCGTCACCTATGAAAAGGCGGAGGAAGGATCAAATACTGGTCTTGTAGGGACAGAGAATCCGGATGAAAACAATGTCAGCCTGACTTCAGAATACAAGGTTTCACCGTATACACTGAAAGGAGAATATCCGATTACCTTTGAGGAAAAGAAACTCAAGGATTCGGATGGCTTCATTGCGGTCAATTATGCACCTACTTTTGTAAATGGTACATTAACTGTAAAACAGGCTGAACTGGCTGCACCGGACGTCGTCTGGAGTACCAAGAAGCCTGGTGTAGTGACTTGGAGTGAATCCCAGGCCGTTGGAAATGTTGCAGTTGATTCCTACGTTATTACCCTATACAAGAACGGCACGCCTGTGGCAGACAGCACAAAGGAAATCAAGGCAGATCAGAAAGATACGTCGATTCTGCCTTCAGACTATCCTTACAGTTTCGATTACAGCGACAAGATTCATGAAAGCGGCGAAGGGCAGTATACAGTCAAGGTCAAGGCAATCGGCTCCAAGACAAACAATGACGACTACAATAACGTAAAGCCAGAAAGCGCGGAGAAAGAATCCAATACCTGCTACGCTGCAAATGTTTCCTTCGTCGCGGATGGCGATAGCAAGGCCCTGAAGCTGCCGGATGGAAGAGATGCCGTAGCAAGCACGAAGATCAATGGTAAAGATTCGGTCATCATGATCGCCGGTGAAAGCGGCTATGAGCTTGAGGCTGTATTAAGCGAAACTACCGGCTATGAGATTGGCAGTGTCAAAGCGGATAGCCCGCTGGCTATTGCGGAAAAAGATGCGAACGATACGGTAAAGACCGACGGAAAATATACGACAAAGGTTTCTCTGTCTGAAGATTCCACGGCATACGGAAATCTTAATGTCGTTCTACATGTCAATCCACTGATGGCCAATGTAAAAGTCAGTGTCAAAAAGACTTCTGATAAATCTGACACCGCAACATTCGGTTACGAGGAGCATGCCCTGAGCTACACTGCGACAGTAGAACCGCAGGATAACTATAAGGACTACACCTACCAGTACCAGTGGTTTGTCGGCAGAAAGAATGCAGACGGAACCTATGAGACAATCGTTACGGGAACTCCGTCTGACTCGACCACAGAGATCAATTCTACATTCGCCGACTTCCCTGTTGGCCAGAATGCCAGCGACGAGAAGAATCATTACCTCGTCCGCTGTCAGGTAACGGCTACGCGTAAGGACAACGGAAAGTACGCTACCTATGGGGAAGTCTTTAACGCTGAAGACACGACGAATGCAGAGGCCCACATTGAGCGCAATACCTTCACAGCTTCCGTACGTCTCGACAACTGGACCTATGGCGAAGCACGGAAGACTCCTGTGGCTACGGTTAGTGGCAAGGTAAATGAGGCGGATACAGTAGGTGAACCCACTTTCGAGTACTCGACGGACAAAAAGACTTGGACGACTACAGTACCGACAAATGCTGGCGACTATTTCGTCAATGCAAGCTATGAAGCAAGCCAGGATTACGATGCCCTAACGACAGATCTCGTTCCTTTCACTATTGCCAAGGCAAAACTGAAAACACCTGATAAGCCTTCCATGAGCGCCGTCTACGGCATGATTACGTGGAATGCGGTACCTGTTGTCAAAGAAAACGCCGGAAATGAAGGCACTGCTTCCGAGGTCGTTCCTTCCTATGAAGTGAAACTGTACACTAAGGACAGCGCCGGAAATGTGACGCTGAAGAAGGAATATAAGGCCACGCCTGATACGACACTCAATATTTATGACGACATAAAGGAGACAAATACCTATCTCTACTCGGTAACTGCTGTAGTTCCGGATGACGAAAAGAAGAACTGCATCGACAGTGCCGAGTCGGACAAGACAGAACTCATTGTAGGCGAGTCCGCCTATCTGTCCGGAGAAAAACTGAATCCGGCTAGCGAGTGGTACACGGGTGATGTTCTGCTCAAAGCGCCGGATGGTTATCAGATTGCAAGGACGACAGCAGGTCCATTCAGTGATTCCCTCACAATCTCTCAAGAAGGCAAAGATGTTCTTCCCCGCTATGCCCTGAAGGATGGCGAAGGTTCAATCTATGAGAAGGAACTGGCCTACAAGTCAGAGGAAGCCTATAGAAACAAGGATGCAAAGGCTCTAACAAAGGATGTTTGGATTGACCTCACGCCCGCAAAGGGAGAGTTCTCTGTCAAGACAAATGCTATCGCTCAGTTCCTGAGCACGATTACCTCCTGGTCCTTCTTCAAGAAGACCGATACGGTCACAATTACGACAGAGGACAAGGCTGCGGCAGAAAATGCTGAAAACAGCGGTGTCGCAGAGGCTGAGACAGCTTATTATCTGTACAAGTCCGAAGTCGTCGACGGGCACTATACCGGTCTGACGGCAGACAAGGTTAGCGGCCTTGCGGAAGAAAAATGGACGAAGGGAACGAGCGTCAAAGTGGCGCCGACACAGTACGTCATCGTCTATGCCCGAATCAAGGACAATGCAGGCCATAAGACCTTTATCGGTACCGATGGTCTGGTCTTCTATCAGGACAGCCTGGCCAAGGACGGAGAGATTTCATATACAAAGACGACGAAAGATTCCAAGTCCGTCGAAGTCGACCTTCGCGGAAATACGATTGCAGCTGTCTATGAGGGCAGCGGCGCAGATCGGAAGCAACTGAATGAGCAGGAAGCATCTGTCTCGGGCAGCATTATCACCCTGACCGGAGACTACCTCGATACGCTTGCCGCCGGCGACCATATCTTCAGCGTTTCCTACAATGCGGGAGGAAGCATCGGGGCAGATCCGGATCTGACGAAGACCTACGATGAGAGGCCGACGGATACGACCTTTACGGTTCATGTAAAGAAACAAACTGCAACTGTTTCCGTTCAGGCCTGGGACAAGGTCTATGACGGTGCATCTTATGACGGCTCGGACGAAAGCCAACTGACCATCACTGCGGACAGCACCGAAGAAAGGACAATTGAGTATCTGGACAAGGATGCTACAGGCTCTTCATACACGAGCAAAGCACCCGTAAAGGCCGGCCATTATAGTGTTCGCGTGAAAGTCGCTGCTGATTCTGACTATGAAGAAGCAGAGGCGACAGACGAATTTACCATTGCACAGAGGCCGGTTACTCTTTCCTGGCAGAACAGTGACGTTTCCGCAGCGAAGCGGGACGACCTGAATCTGACCTACACCGGAAATGAGCAGGCAGTTGAAGCCCATGTTGACAACGCTGTTGCCGGAGACACCGTAACTGTAACGGACTACGCAGAGGAGTCTGCCGGAGCAGACAGGCGGAAGATCACTGCAAAGGCGAAAGAAACCGGAAGCTATACCGGAAAGGCAAAAGCCCTAAGCAATGATAATTATAATTACACATTGTCCTCGGTGACCATCAATAAAGGCACAGACAGCGAACAGACAATTGAGCCAACTGGCCTGACTGCGGACTGGTCCATTGACTACTTGAAGAACACTTCACTAGCCATTCTCGACGGTAAATTAGGTAAGAACAACTGGTATATCGGTTCCGTGACTCTGAAGGCGCCGGAGGGCTTCCTTATTTCGAAGACGCTAAATGGCGAGTATAAAGATGCGCTGGATCCTGATGCGGAGGAAACAACAGGGAAGACGTTCACCTATTACTTGAAGGAGACTGCAACCGGCTATATTACAGATGCCCTGATGAAAGCCCATCCTGGAAAAGTTGATGCGGCACCTGTCGATTCTTACAAGATTGATACGAAAGCTCCAGATGGAACGATTGAAATCCGGAATAGCATCTTTAAGAATCTGGTATCGACGATTACTTTCGGGCATTTCTACAAGGATGCAGCGACGGCAAAGATTACGATTAATGATGCTTTCAGTAAAGTAGATGAGAACGAATCCGGCTATTATATTCTGAACGTTTCAGAAGATAAGCAGTCTCTGACAGAAGATGAACTGAAAACGACAGGATTTACGAAGAAGGTTCTGCCCAGCGTGAACGCGGAATCTGAGTGCGTCATCAATGCAAACGTTAATGCTGTTTCAACAAAGGTCATCTATGTCAAGCTAGTCGACCAGGCCGGCAATACCACATTTATCAGCAGCGACGGTCTTGTGATTTATACGGATTCTGCTCTGACACCAGGAACCGTCACCTACACGAAGACGTCGAAGGAGGACAAGACTCTTACCTTTGAGGACAAGGAGAATACCATCAAGTCCATTGAGGTGGATGGTAAAGCTTTGGGTGAAGATGATTATTCTCTGGATGGCGATACATTGACCCTCCGCGGAGTATATCTGAATACGCTCTCTGCCGATGATCATTCCCTTACCATCGAGGTAAACCCTGCAGGCAAGACGTACGTCGAGGATGCGAAAAATGATAAGCCGGCTGTTCTTTCCGCTACGATTCAGGTCGCAAGGGCTATGCCGAAGGTAGAGATTAAAGCCGTCAACAAGGTCTATGACAAGGCTGTCTATACTGGCACGAGCATTGTTACAATTCCTGATGGCCTTGAGACTGAGACTTCCTACAAGGTCCATGGGGTATCTGACGACACGTATTCGAAGACAGCTCCGACCGATGCCGGCGATTACACGGTCCGCGTGACGACGAAGGGAAACGGGACATACGGCGCAGCCGAAGCGACAGCTGACTTCACGATTAAAAAGGCGCCGCAGGAAATCTCGGTGAAAAAACAGAAGTCGGACAATGAGAATACGGACTACACCTTTGTATACGATGGCAAGACCCATTCCATTCCTGACGATGCTGCGACGATTTCCGGTGACGGCGCAATCACGTATGAAAATAATTTCATCACGAATGTCGGTGAAGGGCCGAAGACGGTAACTGTCAAGGCTTCCGAAACGAAGAACTATCTGCCGGCGACAGCAGGCGCTACTCTGGCCCTGATCAAGGCAAAGTATGCAACTCCGGATAAGCCTGTGATGAAGGCGGATAATCCCGGTATCGTTGAGATCAACAAGCCTGGTACCTTTGAACTTGAGATTGACGACTCCACAGGCAGTCAGATTGCGGAGCCGGTCAGAGTGCCTGGCGACAAGCCTGTTGACATTCGTGAGATCATCCGCAATCGGGATCCTGGAGACATTACGGTAAAGATCCGGCAGGTTCCTGAGACCGACAGGGAGAAGGAAAATTATGAGGCTTCCGACTGGAGTGACCCGTCGGAACTAATCCCTGTTTTACGCCTGATTTTCAAAAAAGCGGATGATAAGGCAACAAAGGACGGTCTGACACAGGCTGGTATCCTCATGTCGGACGGAAGCGTACGAACTGAAATTTCTGCCCTTCCCGGAGAGACATTCAAGTACCGGGTGGATGTGGCAGATAAAAAGGTCAAAGTCAGTGAGGATGCCGATGAAATCGATGTGCCTGGCTATCTCATAGATTCCATTAAAGAAGAGAGTGATGAAGACGACAATGAGCGTCTTACCATTACGAAGTCGAATGTCTACTCAGGTGAGGTGACTGTCAAGGATTCGGTGACTGCTTCCGGAGATATTCCGGTTGTCGTCACTCTGAAAGAACTGAAAGGCAACATCACAAAGGACAAGGACCAGAAAGAAAATACGCCGGATACGGATATGAACAATACGGTCCGGGATCTGATTGATATCGGTACGCTAAATCCTGAGCAGTTGGCTGATGTAGAGGAAGGTGAAAAGGCAAAGATTATTCTGAAAGTCGAGGATGTTTCAGAAGACAATGTTTCCGACAATGCTCAGAAGGACATGAAAGAAAAAGTCCTGAGTCAGGTGGCCAGCGGGGCGGGACTCTCTGCTGCGGAAATTGACAAGAAGAAGGCGGCTGCAGAGAAATCCCTGAAGATGGACTTTTTCGACATCTCCCTTTGGGTACAGATGACCAGGACGAAAACCGAAAATGGTGAGACCACGGAGAATGTGGAAGATGAACAGGTAAAGACGACAGAAGATGATATCCGGCTCAAATTGACGGTTCCGGAAGAACTGAGAAAGTCCGGAAGGACGTTTGTTCTCCTGCATCTCTTGGATGAAGATGGACCGAATGGCGAAAAAGGTCAGGTAATAGCCTACGATTCCTTTACTGAGGACACATTTACCTTTGCAACCCGTCAGTTCTCAGTCTTTGCCCTGGCTTATTATGACGAAGCCGAAGCGGAAACTCCGAAGGACAACCCTTCTGACCCTGGAAAGAATAGCGGAAACGGCGGGGATACACCTTCTGTCGATCCGGACAATAAGCCGGACAATAAGCCGGACAACAAGCCGAACAACAAACCGGATAATAACAACGAATGGCCTTACATTAATCCGGAGAATAAGCCGGACAGAAATAATGAAACGCCTTACATTAATCCGGACAATAAGCCGGACAGCAACAACGGAACGCCTTCCGTTGATCCCGGAGAAAGCTCGACGGATACACCGACTGTCAATCCTTCCGGACAGCCTGACAATGCAGGCACGAATGGGGACAGCACGCCCGGAATCGATTCGGAGAACAGTTCCACCGGGAAGTTGAGATCGAAAGCAGGAAGCGATTCATCAGGCATATCCGGTCTGAGCGGAGGCTCAGGTTCCATTGTTGTACCGTTTGTACCGGATGAGAAGCCTACTGATTCGGCTGATCCGGGAACTTCCGGTAAAGATAGATCTTCGACCGGTCTGCAGAGTCCCCGGACCGGAGATGACGGCCCTCAGGCTGCGGCCGGGCTGGCCCTTCTGTCAGCATTCTTCCTTCTGATCCTGCTCGGAAAGAGGAAGAAGAAGCGGAACGAACAGCAGTAACTTAATTGAAAACAGCTTTTCATGAGAATCCCGGGTGGTATGTGTTTGGGCCGCCCGGGATTCTTTTTTGGCTGATAGCAACTTT